>CAMBBS010000006.1 GCA_945863875.1 Desulfopila aestuarii DSM 18488 | reverse complement strand
AGGCGTCACGTGACAGTCACGTTTCTGTGTGACGTGACGTCACGCAGGAGAACAGTTAAGACAAGAGGAGAGAAGACAAGACAACAGATCAAGCTCGATCCTTGTTGTCCGAAACCCAACTGGCCAAGATTTCCGATCGGGAGTTGTCTGGTTTGGAAAAAAACATTGTCCTGAACAGCAGCTGCGTGCTGCTTATATCGCAGCTGAGACATGGCGGCGCTATAGCCTCGCACTCATTTTAAAGTTTTTCCCTTGGCCACTGACGACAACCGTCATTATTTTTGCTTTCCAATTCAGTTTCTTCGGCAGATCTGTCAAGCATATGCTGAATCTGGACACGTCAGAAATCACCCCTTGAAAAAAGCCGACTCCATCTGAGGCATCAACAGAGAGGTTCTTTATCTCTAGTTGCGGATGATTTCGTTGTTTCATTTACTCCTCTCCGATGTCACTACCGATTTAAAATGGACCCACCTGGCCGTTATTCATGGACCCACCCTTGATCGGTGATTTTTTGCTCGCTAGACTCTAAAAGGAAAAATAGTTGCCACGTGGCAACGAATAAATAACGGCCAGGTGGGTCTCTTTTCCGGTGGTAGGTGGGTTCACTTTACACCGGTGGTGACACTCTCCGATAATGTTGCCGCACATAGTTGTGTCGCGGATTTGCATAGGACGCAATGACAGATCTGTTCTATTTGCCATTCGCATCTAAAAAGACACCTTGGCTCAAACCAATCCGGTTTTCTCCCAGTACCCCTCAATTTATAGCTTCTGTTTGAGAAATTCAAAGAGGTCATTTTTAGAGTAGTTGCCCCGAAACCGTCTGCGGAATTCGGAGTGCATGGCGTTCTGTTGTTGCGGTTAGTAGAGGTCCCACTCAACCAAGAGGTCCTGTTGTTGATTCTGAGTCATGGTGTGTAATTTCCTCAAGTTAGGGTTATATTTTTTCAAAGGAACGTTGTCTTTTAGCAGTCATCTTGGTGTCCCTCCATGTCCGACCATAATAAGCTTTGAAACCTTACAAATATTCTACTGCTGCAGGACTGATTCGAGAAAAAGATAGGGACTGGTCGCCCAGACGGTGAAGTGAAGGCAGGAGACGTCTTGCTATGCCGCGTCACCTCAACGAGGGTCATGGAAGCCGTAGTCGCTGAGTTCACCGGCGACTACAGTGATTTATGGCTGTCGGCTGATCTCACCCCATCATCGTCGCCGGCATTGACGTAGGAGGTATCAGGAAGAGGTCTCATGCCGTTGTGTTTGTGATGGATTATATGGCGACAGGTTTCAAACGACGAATGTGACTGAAATCGTCAACTGGAGTTGCAACGAGATGCAGGTCAAGGTCATCGGTATCGACGCCCCTTGTCGCTGGAGTCCGGACGGCAGAGCCCGGCCCGGCAGAACGACAGTTGATTAGATGAGACCGTCCTTCCAAGGTCAACCGGGTCAATAATTATCACTAAATATTGTTTGGTTGGATTTTTGCAAGGGGGCTGCTTTTGTTGCTTGGTGTGGGGGATGGTGTGGGGGATAACCAAAAAAGCACCTACCGAAAAGCTCGATAAGTGCTTGATATTGCAAATGGTGACCCCAAGGGGACTCGAACCCCTGTTACCGGCGTGAGAGGCCAGTGTCCTAGGCCACTAGACGATGGGGCCCAATGGTGCTGCTTTATAACTGACCCTGCGGGGCTTGTCAATACTTTCTTGTCGGGAAAAATAAAAAGTAAAGGCATGCATATTGTTGAGTTGAAATGTTTTTCAGCACGACCGGTTGATGTCGGTCATTCGCTTTCGATTCCCCCGATTAAAGAGCTGGGTTGATTTTTTGAGCTGTTTTGCGACGTGCGGGGTAAGAAATTCTCCGCCACAGCGCCATCTCCAGTTCCCAGTGGCAACGCCGGGACTGTTCATTTTACAATCACCGCCAAAACCGAGAATATCCTGCAGCGGGATGATGGACAATATGCTGATGGAGGACTGGGCCAGGAAGATCAGGTCATGATGGATACCCCGCTGGTCCGAGCCGTCTCTATTGGCGATCATTTTGATATTCTCACGTTGCTGGTCGTTGAGCTTGTCACTCATAAACCACCCAAGAGTTGTATCATTGTCATGGGTTCCGGTGTAAACAATATATGCGGGTGAGGTGAAATTATGGGGAAGAAAGCTATTGTCTGGATTGCCGTCAAAGGCAAACTGCAGCACCTTCATTCCTGGAAACCCAAGCTCGTCGCGCAGTATTTCCACCTCGGGGGTTATGATGCCGAGATCTTCGGCGACGATATTGAGTGGTCCGAGCCGGTCGAAAATTTTCGCAAAGAATCCTTTACCCGGGCCTTGCAGCCATTCACCGTCTACCGCCGTTTTGCACTCTTCGGGGATGGACCAATAGGATTCAAAGCCTCGAAAATGATCAATGCGCGCAATATCAACCAGAGTAAACAGGTGGGCCAATCTGTCTGCCCACCACTGGATCAGTTTATCCTGCACGTGTTTACTGGTGCTTTGCCAGTCATAAAGAGGGTTTCCCCACCTCTGGCCGGTAGCACTGAAATAGTCAGGAGGGACACCGGACACATGCGTGGGGTGAAGGTTTTTGCGGTTTAAGGTGAAAATCTGCTGATTGGCCCAGACATCGACACTATCGTAGCTTACATAAATAGGCAGATCGCCGAAAAGATATATTCTTTTCGATCCGGCATACGCATGCAAAAGCTGCCATTGCCGGAAGAATTCAAATTGCTCAAAACGATAGTAGTTTATACGTTCGGCGTGGAGCAGGGAAAACGCACGAAGAGCTTCGGCCGACCTGGTAGCAAGCTCGCGTGGCCACGAAAACCAGCCTGCCTCGAGGTAAAGCTCCTTGGCAACCATGAAAATGGCATAGTCCTCGAGCCATGCACTTCCCGCTATGAAGTCTCCATATTCAGTGAATTGGTCCGGGTGGAACCTGCTGAACGCCTCCTCCAGCAGATTTTTTTTATATACCGCCACCCGTTGGTAGTCGGTGAGGTAAGGTGATAATTCACCATGATTCTCAAGGCTTGCGCGAGAGATGAGGCCAGCCTCAAGGAGGAGTTCCGGCGACAGCAATATTGACGAGCCGGCAAATGCCGAACTGCTCATATAAGGAGAATAGTCAAAGGGCTCATTTGTCGGACCTGTCGGCAAAAATTGCCAGTAACTTTGATCGCTTGCGACAAGAAAGTCGATGAAATTGTAGCTTGAGGTACCGATATCACCGATCCCGTAGGCAGACGGCAGAGAGGTTATGTGGGCGAGAATTCCGCTTGATCGTTGGTTTATCATTGTTTCTTCACGATTATAGAAGCTTTTTTGGTAAGCATGTATGCTGTCGCTGATATGTGTCATCCCGGGTGGATGCCATCACTATTGGCTGAAAAATAAAAGCAGGAGCGTTCCTTGTATCTCATACTATCGATGCTATAATATAAGCTTGTAAAATAGTGACCGTGGGAAATTTTTCCAGGGCATAACGCATGGTAGATTTTAAAAATTGCTTTTTATGTTCCAATGCTGTAATAGTACGTTCTTTTGAAAACTACTACACGCTAGCGAGGTCTTTCTCGTCGGCTTTTTTTTTGTCAAAAAAATCATTAAAAAAATCGCCTAATTGGTTCTCTTGAGACTATTGGAACAACGCCCTGGGGCAACTGTACAATAGATAGTCTTTTTAATTCAAGATATGGAGTGGTTGTCTGGTGCTGCCTGAACTTAAAGAAAACCTTCTGAAAGCAGGAAAAGAAGAAGGCTGTATTAGCTTTGATGATTTAAATGAACTGTTGCCCGATGAGATAAAAGACCCCAATGAAATTGAGTCGATCTTTAACTTTCTCGGTGCGCATTCGATTGAAATAGTTACCGTGGAAGAGGATGGCGAGAAACGTACGTTATCCGGGGAGATATGGGAACGAAGCGACAGCGCAACCTCCAATGTCAATCAGGAGGATGAGATGAGTTTGCCCGATGAGGAAACTCATGAAGCTGAAGAGACAACGACCACCTACCTGCGAGAAATGGGACGGTTTGATCTCCTCACTCCGGAAGAAGAGGCGAAATACAGCAAGACTATTCGACAGGGTTTTGAGGCGATAATCGCTGCTATTCGTGAGGACACTTCCGGCACAAAAGAGATTCAACTGCTTCGCGAACGGATCGATCTCTGGGAAAAACGAGATCCAACCCTGAAACCGAAAAAGCAGCAGCTCAATTTCATGCGGTACAACGTCATCAGTGCCGCAAAGAAATACACCGACATTCGCGAGCTCTTCGAATTACAGGCAAAACTTGAAGCGTACAGCAGGTCTATTGAAGTAGCCAAAGATACCATGATCAGGGCCAACCTGAGATTGGTCGTCTCCATAGCCAAACGTTATATGCATCAAGGTTTGACCCTGGCCGATTTGATCCAGGAAGGAAATCTTGGTCTGATGCGGGCGGTGTTCCGTTTTGATTATACTAAAGGCAACAAGTTTTCCACCTATGCCAGCTGGTGGATCAGGCAGGCCATAACCCGGGCTATACTTGATAAGACCAGAACAATCCGTCTGCCTGTGCATTTCCTTGAGCTGCGAAGCCAGTTTTTCAAGGCTTTTTATGCACTGTTCAAAGAACTTGGCCGTGAACCCACGCCCCTCGAAATATCCAAGGCAACCAACCTGCCGATGGACAAAATTCTTTCCATCCTCGAAGCGTCTCGGGAACCCATTTCTCTTGAGACTCCGGTGGGAGATGATGATTCCACCCTTGGTGATTTTCTGGAAAACCAGGAATCCCAGTCACCCTACGATGCGGTTCAAACACGAGAATTGTCCGGACGGGTCAATGATATTCTCGAGACTCTCAGTGAACGAGAAGAGAAAATCATTCGCCTGCGTTTTGGCATCGGCGAGAAGGCGGAATATACCCTGGAGGAAATCGGCAAACTCTTCAATGTCTCCCGCGAGCGAATTCGCCAGATTGAGAAGAAGGCCTTAAACAGGTTGCGTCACTCCAGCCGCCGTGAAAAACTTAAATTTTTCATAGACTGACCAAATCTTCTATTTTGAAAAAGCCGGGTTAAAGCCCGGCTTTTTATTTATCGTGGAAAATTATATTCATAATGCCGGGTTCGGACGCATTCTCGAAAAGGTAAAAGCAGAGGAAAGACTCGGCTTCGACGAAGGTCGACAGCTGTACAACAGCAATGACATCCTTGCTCTTGGCTACCTCGCCAACATTGTGCGCAACAGGCTGAATGGTGACAATACCTACTTCATCTACAATCAGCATATAAATTACTCCAACATATGCACCAACCTCTGCAAATTCTGCGCCTTCGGCCGGGAGAAAGATTCTGAACTCGCCTATGAGATGAGTGTTGAACAAGTGCAGCAGAAGGTAAGGGACCGCCTTGATGAGCCGATCACCGAAGTACATATGGTCGGTGGCATTCATCCTGACCTGCCTTTTGAATACTATCTGGAGATTCTGCGCGGGATTAAAGAGGTAAGGCCGGCATTGCACATTCAGGCATTTACCTGTGTCGAGATTGCTCATCTGGCCAAACTGGCCGGCAAATCGGTGGAAGAGACGCTGGGACTGCTCATCGAGGCAGGGCTTGGTTCCCTGCCGGGCGGGGGAGCGGAGGTTTTCAGCCCGAGAATACGTCAGTTGACCTGCGAAAAAAAAATATCCGGCATGGAATGGCTGGAGATCTCCAAGATTGCCCATAAAATGGGTTTGCATACCAACGCGACGATGTTGTACGGCCATATTGAAACCGTGGACGAGCGTCTTCAGCATCTGCAGGCGCTGCGTGAAACCCAGGATGAAACAAATGGTTTTCTCGCCTTTATCCCTCTTTCTTTTCACCCGAAAAACACGGCCATGTCCGACCTGTCGAGAACGACGGGGATCGATGATTTGAAAAACGTGGCGGTGGCTCGCCTCTTTCTCGACAATTTTCCGCATATTAAAGCCTACTGGGTGATGATTGGCCCGCAAATGGCCCAGATTGCCCTTGCCTTTGGGGCTGATGACATGGATGGGACGGTCAAGGAAGAAGTCATCACCCACATGGCCGGCGCCGAAACGGACCAGGCCATTGGCAGTGCCACGCTGGTGCGGCTGATTAAAGAAGCCGGTCGCGTTCCTGTGCAGCGCGATACCCTGTACAAGGTCATTGAAGTTCATCGATAGCCGACTAAGGAGAGCGGACCAGGATGCAGCTTGAAACGATACTCGACAAAGTGACAACGGGCCGCCGTGTCAGTGACAATGACTACCTGTTCCTGGAAAAAGAGGTGGATCTCCATCAGCTTGGCTTTCTTGCCGACACTGTCCGGCGGATAAAACATCCGGAGGGGCAGGTCACCTATGTCATCGACAGGAATATCAACTATACCGATATCTGTATTTCCGCCTGTAAATTCTGTGCCTTTTTTAAACCTCCCGAAGATAAAGACGGATATTTGATCACCTTTGACGAGCTGGCGGAAAAAATTCGTGAGACGCAGGCCCTTGGCGGCACCCAGATCCTCCTGCAGGGGGGGTTGCATCCGGGCCAGCCATTAGCCTATTACGAAGAGATGGTCAGCTTCATAAAAGCTACCGGAATTCATCTGCACGGCTTTTCTCCACCGGAAATCTGCCATTTTGCCAACATTTCCGGCCTGTCGGTAAAAAAAGTTCTGCAGAGGCTCATCGCGGCAGGCCTTGATTCCATCCCCGGCGGTGGTGCGGAAATTCTCAGCGATCGTGTGCGGCAGCTTACCGCGCCAAGAAAATGTACGGCAGACGAGTGGCTTGACGTTATGAAAGAAGCGCATAGCCAGGGATTGCGTACAACCGCGACGATGATGTTTGGTCACGTGGAGACGAAAGAAGAACGTCTGGAGCATCTCCGCAGGCTTCGGCATCTGCAGGACCGTACCCATGGGTTCACCGCCTTTATCCCATGGCCGTTTCAACCTCGCAATACAGTGCTGGCTGATGTTGAAAAAACGACCGCTCTGGAATATCTGCGCATGCTGGCCCTATCGAGAATCTATCTCGATAATTTTGATAATATCCAGGCATCCTGGGTTACCCAGGGGCCGAAAATCGCCCAACTTTCTCTCTCTTTTGGCGCCAATGATTTCGGCAGCACGATGATTGAAGAAAATGTGGTGGCCGCCGCCGGGATTAGTTTCAGATTGTCCGAACTGGAAATCAGGCGGCTCGTCACCGATGCCGGTCTACTCCCGATGCAGCGGCTGATGGATTATACTCTTGTCCAATAGGTCAAAAAGAGTCGCCGCTGTTCTTCCCAGCAGAGGGAATGGCTGGCTTCACTGCGAAGCTTCCGGTTTTGACTGCAGGTAGAAGCATGCGTATTTTTTCCGCCCCATGGGTTGTCCCGGTCGGGGGACCGGTTATTCAACATGGCAGCATTGTCGTCGCTGACGGCCGAATTGTCGATCTCGGTCAGCGAGATGACATCGTGCACATCTATTGCCGTGTGCCGGAAACTAGCTACAGCTGCGTCCTCATGCCGGGTCTTGTCAATGCCCACATGCACCTCGAACTGAGCCATCTGCAACAGAGTGCTTGCCTGCTGCCGGAGGAAAATTTTACCGACTGGATCGATGCGCTGATCGAGAGAAGGGCGGCTGAAAAAAATTGTCCGGGAAAAATTGTTGCCGGCTTCAGAACAGCCCTGCAGGATCAATATCGGTGGGGAGTGGTGCTGCTTGGTGATATTGGAAACGAGTATTTTGACGAATTGCATGGCCAGGAAGAGGCGCTGCAGCCGCAGGTTGTCAGGATGATCGAATATCTTGGCCCTAATCGTGACGCGTGCCGGACGGCGCTGGCGAACCTCGCTTCCCTTGATGAACGAATCGGCGCGACAGGGCATGCACCCTATTCAACCGCACCCGAGCTCCTTGTGGAAATCAAGAAGCGCTGCAACCGACTGGGGCATGTCTTTTCTATCCATACCGCCGAGTGCGCGGATGAAGGAGAGTTTCTTCGAAGCGGTACCGGATGTTTCCAGGATTTTCTGAAAAAGAAACGCAGTTGGGACGGGCTGTTTTCTATTTTTACGTCCGGCTTCCCGGGTACCATCGATTATTTTGATCATCTGGGCATTCTCGATGAGAAAACTCTGCTTGTGCATTGTGTCCATGTCTCCGACCAGGAGCTCCGGTTGATAAAGGCACGGGGCAGTGCTGTCTGTCTTTGTCCAGGCAGTAATCAGTTCCTTGGCGTAGGCACTGCTCCGGTTGAGCAAATGGTGGCACTCGGTCTGCTGCCGGCACTGGGCACCGATTCTCCGGCCTCGAATGAAGCCATAGATATCTGGCGGGAAATGACCATCCTCGGCACATGCCACGCAGGTCTTGAGGATGCAACTGTTCTGGCCATGGCCACTCTGGGCGGAGCGCAGGCACTTGGTCACGGCGTTGATTACGGTAGTCTGGCTGTCGGCAAAAGAGCGGAATTTCTCCATGTGTCGTCACTTGCGCTTCAGGGTTGCCGTGATGGGCAGCAGCTGGTAAAAGAATTGGTTTCAGGGGGCAGACCCGCAGAAATCAGCTGGGTGTCAACTGATCATGAATGAGTCTATGAATGAACCAACAGGTAGTAAAACAGAGGTGGTCGGTATGAAAGAATCCGCTGAAATCATTGCCAGAATCGGCATGGTGAACTATCTCAACACGGCGCCTATCCATGAAAAATGGAAGAGTACCGTAACTGCCGAAAATTGGCAGCTCGTGGAAGCCCCCCCCGCCACCTTGAATAAAAAACTGGCGGAGGGGCACATCGACATGGGTTTTGTCTCCAGCTTTGAATATGGCCGGCACCCGGAACGTTATAAAATCCTTTCTGGACTTTCGATAAGCGCCAATGGACCTGTGGGCTCAGTGTTTCTTTTCTCCCATGTGCCGATGAATCAGCTTGATCAGGCGCCTGTTCTGTTCAGCGCCCAGTCAGAGACCTCGGCCGCCCTGGTGAAGATCATCCTGGAGAAATTTCACAATGTTCAACCCTGCTATTCGACCGGCGATTTAGAGAGTGCTGCCGCAGGAAATTTTCAAGCAGTGCTGGCCATCGGCGACGATGCCCTGAGGTTGGTTGAAAAATCTACCTATCTTTACGAATACGACCTGGCGGATATCTGGAAACGTCAAACAGGACTGCCTTTTGTCTTTGCGGTTTGCGCCGTCCGTGAAGAGTTCTGTGTCGAGCAGCCGGAGATGCTCGCTGCAATTCATCGTCAGCTCATCAGCTGCCGTGACGAGGGGAAGAGAGACCTGGCCGCCATCTGTGAAATCGCCGCATCGCGCATTCCCATGTCGAAAAAAAAATGCTATCAGTACCTTACGGCGATAGAACACGATCTTGACGGCCAGAAGCGTAAGGCCCTGGAGACGTTTTTTGACTTCCTGATCAAACGTGGCGATATTGATAAGAGCGCCTTACCGCTAAAGATTTTTGCCAACCTTCACTAAAGAACAGCTGGTAAGTGATGCGCTGCCTATTACACCCCGCTGGTGAGTTGCACAGATGACGATTCAAACCGAAAAACAAAAAATTCTCTTAGGTGTTACCGGGGCCACCGGCATGCTTTTTCTACGGTCTTTTCTTCACTCTCTGGCAGAGCTCGATGTGACGGTACACGGCATTTGTTCCGCATCCGGCAGGGAGGTGCTCAAGATGGAACAGGGCCTCCTGCCGGAAGAATTGCCGGCGGTTGCCACATGGTTTCCCCATGACGATTTAGCCGCGCCACCCGCCTCGGGATCAAGCGACTACACCTCAATGGTCGTCCTGCCCTGTACCATGGGCAGCCTGGCCGCCATTGCCGGAGGTCTGTCGATCAATTTGATACATCGTGCCGCCGATGTCATGCTCAAGGAGCGGAAAAAACTTGTTCTCGCAGTTCGGGAAACGCCCTTGAACAGAACCCACCTGCAAAACATGCTCGCGGCCCATGATGCGGGGGCGGTCATCTGTCCGACCATGCCCAGTTATTATCTGCAACCCAAAACGCTGGAACAGGCCGCACAGAGCTATTCCTGGCGTCTTGCCGACCAGCTTGGTCTTGCTATACCCAATCGAAAGAGATGGAGAAGTTAGCAATCATCAAAACAAAGATAAAAATTTTATTGGAAATGATCCAATTTAAATTGACTGTCTTTGCCCTGCCTTTCGCCTTTACCGGTGCCTTACTCGCCTCGCGGGGTGTACCGGATGTGCATGTAATTTTCTGGATTCTGCTGGCCATGGTCGGGGCGAGAACATGCGCCATGGGCTTTAACAGGATCGTCGACCGCAAGTTTGACGGAGCCAACCCGCGAACAGCGGCAAGGGCGCTGCCGGCGGGCGACATCAGACTTCGGGAGGCCTGGGCAATGGTGTTTTTGTCCGGAGCTCTGTTTTTCTTGGCCTGCTATAATCTCAACCAGCTGACTTTGCTGCTGGCTCCCTTTGCTCTCGGCCTCACGCTATTTTATTCACTTACCAAGCGGTTCACTTCTTTTTGTCACCTTATTCTTGGCGTGGCGCTGGCCTTTTCTCCCCTGGGTGGATGGGTTGCCGTGCAGGGCAGTATGCTGGGATATCCGTTCGTTCTTTCCCTGGGGGTCATTTTCTGGGTGGCCGGTTTTGATACCATTTATGCCTGTCTTGACGCCGATTTTGATCGGCAGACAAATCTGTATTCCCTGCCTTCCAGGCTGGGTAAGAGAAATGCCTTTCGGGTAGCCAGCTTTTTCCATCTGTTAGCCTTTGTTTTCTTTACCTTAACCGGTTACCAGGCCGGCTTGAATGTTTTTTACTACATAGGGATCATTTTAGCTGCGGGGGCATTGCTGTATCAACATATGCTCGTCAAACCCGAAGATTTGTCGCGCATTCGTGCCTCATTTTTTTCGATGAACGGGTTTATCAGCGTCACTCTTTTTGTTGCTACCTGGCTTTCTCTGGCCACTCTTAGATGATGACGGTGCTGAAAATAAGACAAATTGTCATTTCACTCGCCGTCTTAATACTTCATTGTAGCGTCGCCCGGGCCGAGATGAGTGACTCCCCGGCACCTACCACCTCTGATATTCCTTTAGGGGTGATCGATCCTCAGCTCCTTCCGGTCGGCTACTCCGGGCAGGAAAAACTCCTCTACGATGTTTTCTGGACCGGAGGTATCAAAATAGGGGAGCTGTCTCTGGTGGTTACCGACCTGCCCGAAGTAGATGAAGGGTATCAAATCACGGCGGTTGTCACGACGAAAAACGGGGCCGTCAATCTCATTTATCCGATTGAAGACGTCCATGTCACCAAAGTGCGGGGGCCCAACAGGCTGCCCTATCATTACGAGATCTGGCAGAAAGAGGGGTATCGTTATAAAGCGCACCGGGTGATCGAATTTGATCAGGAAAAAGGCTCTGTCCGATACAAAAAAAATGAAAAACCAGGTGATGAATATGATATTGACGGGGAGACAAACAATGAATTCTCATCTTTTTTCAATAGTCGCCTGATGCCGTTTGCAATCGGCAAAAAATTTGTCGTTCCGACCTTTGCCGATAAAAAGAGGGTGGAGGTGATCGTTCATGCGGTGGTGCAGAAAAAAATCGCTGCGTCGATTCTTGGCCCGGTGACAACAGTTGCGATTATGCCGGTTATGACTTTTAAGGGCTTGTATGACAAAAAAGGGGATACGGTAATCTATTATACCGATGATGATTGCCGCGTTCCGGTACGGATCACTTCAAAGATTATTATCGGCTCCCTGACGGCTGATCTTGCGGCATATGAAAATCCCGCCTGTAAAAGGTATTCTGCGGTAAATAAAGAGATGCGTTAACCTGCGCTAAATAATAAAACGGATTGCAAGGAGCAACAGAACATGACAACACCTGTAACAACGACCGATTTTCCGATGCTGGTCCTCAAGCACCGAGGAAAAGTTCGTGATATGTATGCAATACCAGGCCACGACGATAAGCTCCTTATGGTAGCTACAGATCGCATCTCGGCCTATGATGTCATTATGGATGACGCCATTCCGGGCAAGGGAGCGGTGTTAACCGAGCTCTCCCTTTTCTGGTTTGATCTGCTGCAGGACATCGTTGAGAATCATCTCATTACCGCCGATGTTGCAGCGTATCCGTCAGTGTGTCAGCCCTATGCCGAGCAGTTACAGGGGCGGTCGATGCTGGTGAAGAAGACCCGACCGCTGTCCATTGAGTGCATCGTCCGGGGGTATATCTCCGGGTCTTTCTGGAGCGCCTATACGAAAGATCCGGTCGTTTGCGGCTTTCAGTTGCCCAGGGGAATGCAGGAATCGGAGAAGTTTCCGGAACCGCTGTTCACCCCTTCGACCAAGGCCGATCTTGGCGACCACGACGAAAACATTTCATTGCAGCAGATGATGGACATCGTCGGGACAAAAAGGGCGGAAGAGATCGCCGCTATCTGTCTTGCTTTGTATAAAAAAGCGGCAGACTATGCCCTTACCAGGGGCATCATTATAGCGGATACCAAATTTGAATTGGGTGAGCTTGACGGCCGACTGATTTTAATTGATGAAGTATTGACGCCTGACTCGTCGCGTTTCTGGCCGGTGGACCTCTATAAATCGGGAAAATCTCAACCAAGTTTTGATAAACAGTTTTTACGAGACTATCTCTCCACGTTAGATTGGCACAAAACGCCGCCGGCACCGCCTTTACCGAAAGATATAATCGAGAAGACGAAACAGAGGTATGAAGAAGCGGTGCAGAGAATTACCGGTAAACGATAGGCGCAGAAAAGCAGCTCCTTTTAAAAAACACCCATGGGCTGGTCTACGGCTTTATGCAGGGCCGCCCCTGGGTGGATATGCAGGGAGATAATGTTTTGTTGCTGCCTGCCGCAGCTATTGCTTCTCAATACAGAACTTCAAAACGGCATCGAGCGATTGATCGCTGAATTCGTAACCGGACTCCAGCAGAACTTTCGGTGTGACACGACTGCTGCTCAACAGCATTTCGTCGGCCATCTCGCCGAAAACGAGTCGTGCCATAAACGTTGGTATCTTGAACGGTGTCCATCGGTTGAGTGCTTTGCCAAGAGCTTTTGTTAGTCCCCCGTTGGTGGTCTGGATCGGCGAGACGATGTTAACCGGACCGCTGATATGATCCCTGTTAATGAGAAAACCGACGATTTGGACGAGATCTCTTATACTGATCCAGCTGATGTACTGTTTGCCGCTGCCGATAATACCGCCTAAACGTGCCTGAAAGGGCGGTATCATTTTATGCAGGGCGCCGCCCCGAGGGCTGAGAATCATGCCAAAACGGAGGTTTACCACCCGGACCCCCATTGTAACCAGGCGCTGGGTTTCCCTTTCCCATTGTCGGCAGACATCGGCTAAAAAACCACTGCCGAGTGCGCTGTTTTCGTCAAGAATCTCATCTCCTCTGCTGCCATAATAGCCGATGGCCGACGCACATAGAAAAACGCCGGGTTTTTCCTGCAGCGTGGAAATATAGTCAACAAGTCTCTTCGTGCCCTCGAGCCTGCTGAACAGGATCTGCTGCTTTTTCCTCTCTGTCCAGCGCCCCTGGGCGACATTTTCTCCGGCAAGATGGATAACGGTCTGAAATATACTGTCCGAATTCTTGGAAAGATCGGTAGTCGCCCAGAAATTATCTGCCTCAGCCAGCCGATTGCGTTTGAGACAGTGTACGGTATGCCCTTGTGTAAACAGATATTCCACAAGTGCGCTGCCAACCAACCCGGCACTCCCGGTAATGAGTGTTTTCATGATTTCCTTTCCTTGCGAATGGCCGTTTTTAGACGGGGAGCTGGGCGACAATTGCCTCGCAGACTTGATCCTGGGTCAGATTTGAGCTCTGCACGGTTATGTCGGCATATTTCTCATACAGTACCCGCCGTTCTTCAAAAAGATCCTGGAAGCTCTGCTCTGGCCGTTTGGCCAGACCTCTGGTTTCATAATTGTGGATGCGTTGCTTGAGAGCGGGGAGATCGGCATGCAGAAAAACGATAATCCCTTCATCTTTCAGATGCATCATCGCCTGCTCGCTGTAGGCGGCACTTCCTCCCGTTGCTATGATATGATTTCTGCATCGGATGCCAAGGAGCACCTCTTGCTCGATTTCACGAAGAGCCATATGACCTTCTTTGTCGACGATATCCTGCAGACTCCTCTTGTTCAGGTTCTGCAGGAGAATATCGGTATCAAGATATCTTTTCGCCAGCATTTTTGCCAGGATAACGCCAACGGTGCTTTTGCCTGACCCCGGCATGCCGATTAATATGATATTGGACTTTTGTCTCTTCATCTTCTGCTCCGAATGTGTCGATAACATAACGTTTGTAAGCGTATTGTACAACACAGCTCTCTTATGGCAATAGCCTCCCGGTCTGATTGGACATTGACAGCCGGATACCTGGAAAGGTAATGAAACCCATTCGAGAATGGTGGGCACAGGCTGTGCATAGCGGACAAAGGGCGAAAAGACCAGAAAAAAAGACGCCGGCATGAAAAATGAGAACAACCATTATTTCGTCGATAGTGAGATAAATAGAATTTTAGTATTGGGTATGCGTCTTGTAATTGTGCTATACTTTTTTTCAGTAATCTGCCGGTGTTGGTAAAAATAACGATGCGTCATTGTCTATTGAAACTGGAGAGATAAGGTATGGAGTTTTTCACAAATATCAAAGATTGGTTTGCTTCGACGCATATTCAGGAGCAAATCAAAGATGTTGATTTCGTCGGGTTGTTTACCAATCCGTGGTTTATCATTCCTTTTGCTGTGCTGGTCCTCTACAGCCTCTTTCGGCAGAAATGGAAGGATCTTATAATTATTGCAATATTTGTGGCAATCTGGTGGGCATCCGGCACGAATTATATGAACTCTCTTCTTGTCGATGGTGAGATCCAAATCAACAAAATACTGCCGGTAATTTTTGGCGGAGCCGCAGTTCTGGGTTTTGTCATCTATCTCTTTTTCGGCAGATCTGACTGAGTGGGATGTCTATGCAGTTTCGAGATGGTGTTTTTATCATTACCGAAGAAGATCATTGTCCCCTGTACAATGTTCGGGAAGAGTTGCGGGTCAGCGAAGGCATTCTCAACCTGCCGGCGAGTAAACCGACCTGCCTTACCCTGGCAAAAGAGCTTATCGTGATTACCTCTGCCGATAGTAGCTATGAGAATTATTTCCATGTAGGCAACCAGAAGGTCAAATTCGAATGCGGTGGATGTGAAGGAGTTATTCGTTTCGAATTTAAAAAGGATAAAGGATTCGCCACGCTGCAGATGAAGTTGCTTGCCGCGGCTGAGCGCCGGGACAAAATCAAAGAGACGAGCAGTTTTGCCGGGCTTTTGCAGTCGGTGGAGATTTTTTCATCACTTTCCTCTGAAGACCTGCTCGACCTCGCCACTTTACTTGAACTAAATGATGTTCCCTGGCAGTTTCCAATCGCGCAAGAGGGTGATCCGGGAGACAGGCTTTTCATCCTTTTGTCGGGGAGGGCTGAGGTTATTGACGATCATGGCGTAGCCCTTGCCGAATTGAAAAAAGGTGAAGTTTTCGGGGAAATGAGCCTGCTGTCCGGGGATCGCGTTTCCACGACCATTATGGCCGTCGAGCCCTGTCAAGTGGCCATTATGAACCAGAAGAACTTTCGCCATGTTCTCAATCGTTTTCCCGCTCTCCAGGTGTATTTCTATAAGCTTCTGGTGAGCAGGATCACCAAAATGAACATGCAGAGGGCGGAAGAGTTGTCGTCCGGTATGGTTGGCCAGCTATCGGATATCGCCCCGGTGGAACTCTGTCAAATGATCAACTCGAATCAAAAGACCGGCAGGCTCAATCTTGAGTTCGAGGATAAAAGGGCGGTGATCACCTTCAATGAAGGGGAACTGGTCGATGCCGAATTTGAGATATGGTCAGGTAAAGATGCTTTCTACAGAATTTTATCGATTGACAACGGGCGCTTTAAATTCACCCATGGTCTGACGGAGAAAGAGAAATCCCTCGACGTCATCGGGGGTTTCATGGGCATGCTCATGGAAGGGATGAAGCGCCTTGATGACTCACATGGATGATATGAGATTGCGGCAATGTTTTTTTACTACTGCAGTTTGTCGTTATAGCTTGACCGATGTGAATTTTGCTTAAAAAGGAAATTCGAAATGAACAGAAGACAGCTGAAAAAAGAAGTGCTAAATCTCTTGCAAGAGTCCAGTCTTGAAGAGATCTACCAGCGACTTGGTCGCTATCCCGCCCGCAGTCTTCTTAATCCTCTATTTATAGCGCTCTGTCATCCGGTTGAAAAGGTGCGCTGGCATGCGGTGTGTTGTTTCGGCCGGCTTGTCCCGGCGATGGCCGAAAAGGATCTGGAGGCAGCGCGGATGGTCATGCGCCGTTTCCTCTGGATGCTCAATGATGAGTCCGGAGGAATAGGATGGGGGGCGCCTGAAGCTCTGGCTGAAATAATGTGCCATAGCGCACAATTACGCAAAGAATACCTGCATATGCTGCTCTCCTATATGCGCGAAGACGGCGAGGAGCTGTATCAAGACGGCAATTATCTCGAATTACCGATGCTGCAGCGTGGCCTGTTATGGGGGATCGGCCGATTGTGCCTGGGGCATCGGCAGGAGATGCTTGAATGGAAAATAATTGACGAAGTGAGTGCCTATCTCGAATCTTCCGACCTGCATGTGGTTGGTTTAGCGATCTGGTGCCTCGGCATACTTGGCGTTGAGGCCGGTATAGAGCAAATCAAGCGTTTTGCAAAATGTGATGAGCCGTTGCGTCTCTTCCTCGGTAACGACATCCATGAGATATCCGTTGCCGAGATCGTGCAAAGAGCTCTCGACCCCAAGGAGTGTAATGGCTAAGTATGGTCGAGCCTGCTGCCATCCGAGAAGTGAATTGCCTGTTGTTTTGATCGCTCATGTCAGAGAATACCATGGGGCATAGGCGGCACTTTATTCCCGCCTAAGATAAAACCGCCGTCCATGCGCAGGCTTGCACCGGTAATATAGGTGGCCTGCACTGCCAGGAAATAGACGGCATCGGCGACTTCCTGGGGAAAACCGGTGCGGCCCAGGAGGACGTCGCCCTCTATGGACTTCTTTTCCTGAGCGGAGAGAGTCGCCCATCCCCGCGTGTCCTCACCGTGCCTGCTTCGGATGAGACCGAGAACCAGCTCGTTGACTCGAAGAGCCGGTGCCGCTTCCCGGGCCCAGGTTTCCGTGAGGAGCTGGATAGCTTTGCTGGCAGCGCTGTACCCGTCATTAAAGAACACTGCTGCCGGCCCGCTTCTGCCGGTGATCCCGGCGATAGAGGAGATATTCACCACAGCACCTCCGGTTCTCCCATGCATGAGCGGCAGAAGGTGGTGAAAGAGGAGCCACTTGGCCTTGACGGTTGTGTCAAATTCGACGTCCCACTGGTCCTCATTCTGCGGGAGATCATAGCTGCCGTGCACTACCGGCATGCCGCCGCGTTCTATATTATTAATAAGAAAATCGAGAGACTGGGTCTTTTTCTTGATAAATTCTCCGAGTCGCACGACGTGTTCTTTTACTCGCAGATCGGCCGAAAAGATAAAAAAATTGAATCCCTCGGCGGTAAACTCTTCCTGCATTTCCAAAATCGATTCCGGCCAGTCATAAACCGGCAGGATCAGCGTCGCTCCATGGCCGGCGAATTTGCGGGCGATAGTCCGTCCTATTGGCCGTGAAGCCCCGGGGATAAGTGCAGTTTTGCCAAGTAGTTGCATTGTTTGGGCAGTTAGAGGATTGCGTTGAGGAAGGGTTGCCGTGGTTCTTCAATGGGCCGGTCGCGCTCAGGCTGACGCTGCAGGTCGAACATGGCCAGAATATCATCATCCATGCACAGTTGATAATCATCTGTTGCCAGGATATTATTATTGACCGGATTTATAAGCCGGGCAGAAATATACAGTATTCGATTGGATCTGGAGATTGTCCCGACCAGTATCGCCTGTGCCTGCTGTCCGGCACTGAGTTGGGCGAGATCCCTTGAGAGTATCGTTTCGCCGGATTGGGGGGTTATCTGCAGCGTGGCCGCGAGTTTCATTTCTCGCACCGTATAGCCGAGCTGAACAAGCCTGGAGGCGACGTGTTCCTGGAGAACACGACCCAGGCGGGAAGTCTGGCGCAGGTCATTGTTATCAACAAAGGTAGTGACAAGAACAGGCATATCCGGATGTCTTGGTACGAGTGAAGGCCGGGCTCTCTCCGTCAGATGTTCTGCGATGGTATAAGAGAATTGTATCAAATTAGTCTTGTTGCCAAGAATGGTTTCCAGCCGGGTGCAGTTAAAGGATGCACAGCCGCTGTAAAAAAAGAGTATGCACACAAGGACGACAAAGGTGATGGACCGTGCTGCCGAAGACGAAGAGGGGAAGGGATGTGGAATTTTACATCGCATCATCAATCTGTTTCCTTCGATGATTTTGTTTTGTCGGTAAAGGCCGTCCCGGAACCTACTACAGGGTTTGCGGCTGCCGCCACTTGTGGTGATTCCTCGACGACGGCCGGTTCCCGTCGCTTATTGGCGGAGAGCATGATAGTTTTCGTTTGCACCATATTTTCCTGGTAATGAAAAAAATCCTCATCATTGATATAGTAAATATCTGATGCCCTGAAGAGATATTGATCCTTAAGCACCATTGAGGTGGTAATAATCACCTCGTAGTGTCCGTTCTGCACCAGACTGGTATTGGCGATATCGGCAGCCATGCCCGACGCCAGGATTATAAGCTCACTGGGGGCATTATACAAGACCATTACAGCAGCAGACAGACCAGTCAAAACCCCCGGCTGCACACTGCGGATACGATCGGAGTGGTGATAAACAATCTGGACTTTATAATCTATTGTAATCGCTTTTTCGTCCATCCGGCTGTGCGTTGGTACACCGTATCCGAAAAGATTGGTTATCAGTAAATCACGGAAGGCCTCATTGAAGCTGCTTGTTTCATTGGGTTGGCAGGGAATTGCCTCATCGCCGCAAGTCTCCTTGACAAAGACAGCCTTGTTAATGTTATCGGTTATAATAAGTTGCTGGTTGATACGATTGGCCAAGTCCGCGGCCAACACTTCCCAATGGGCAGATGCCTGCATTTTTTCCTGCTGGGAATAGGGATAACTGACCGGTTCGGGGATCCGGCTGGTACAGCCGCAAAAAAGAACAAACACCAGAAGAGAGGCTGCCAACGACCGCATAATGTTTCTCCGAAAGATGAGTGCCCTCATAAATAATTCTTTCTTATGACAAAGAATTTTTATATGGATAGCACCTGTGACCATAGGGTGCGGTGGAAAAAATCCCGCACAGAAGGGCCGAGGCTTTATTTTTATAGTGACTTTATCGGATGGCCGGAGAAATAGTAAAGAAAAATATGTGATTGCCGACAGCTAACTTGATCTTATGCGGAAGAGGTACTTATAGTACTCAGACGAGCAAATAGTCGGTACAATGCCCCAGGAGGCTGTCTATAAAGATAGCAGTGTAAACAAATGTCTATTGATCTGCACACACATTCGACAGCTTCTGATGGAACTATGCATCCGGCAGATCTGGTTAAATATGCCCACCGGAAGGGTTTGTCGGCCCTTGCAATTACCGATCATGACACCATCGAAGGTATCAGCGAAGCCATTGCTGCGGGAGAGAGTTTGGGAATAGAGGTTGTACCGGGTTTAGAGTTGAGTGTCAAATATTGCGATCATAGTCTTCATTTACTTGGTTACCTGTTTGATCCTCGGAATGAGGAGTTGCTTCTGGCCCTCGACCGGCTGCAGGCCGGCAGAAGAGAAAGAAACAGAAAAATCATTCTTAACCTGAACAGGCTCGGTTGTTCCATCCAGTTCAAGGAATTGCAGCAATCAGCAGGCCCCGGGCAGAACGGTCGACCGCATATTGCCAGGCTTATGATAGAAAAAAAATGTGTCGGCACAATGGATGAGGCCTTTGAAAAATATCTTGGACACGGCGGCCTCGCCTACGCATCCAGATTCGTCTATGGAGCAGGCGAGGCCATCTCTCTTATTCAAAACGCCGGAGGCATCGCGGTTCTTGCCCACCCGCTGCAACTTGAAAGGTCGGTTGACCACTTGCCCCATTTTGTACAGCAGCTGCGCGATATGGGTCTAGATGGGATAGAGGTATACTATCCCAATCATTCCAGGCAATTTAGAAAGCATCTTATTTCTCTTGCCGAGAAACTCTCCCTGGTATTGACCGGCGGCAGTGATTTTCATGGCACTATCAGACCGGGAACAACTCTTGCCGGTGGCAAAAATGTCACCGTTCCACCGCAATTGCTGGTTAAAATGAAAGAACGCGTCCTCAGGAACCGGATGAACAGCAGTGAAAAAATAAGCAACTAGAAGGAATAAAATGACGATGTATTCGATACTTGTCGTGGACGATGAACCCAATTATCTCATCGTCTTATCGGAACTTTTAAAAGATGAAGGCTTTGAGGTCTTCACCGCTTCTGACGGCATGCAGGGGCTGAAAATAGTCGAAGATGTGGACCTTGATATTGTTGTCACCGATATGCAGATGCCTGGCATGAACGGGTTGGAGTTTTTAAATAAAATCAAGGAGAAAAACAAGGATCTGCCGGTCATTGTCATTACCGCCTTTGCGGAGATCGATAAAGCGGTCACGGCGATGCAGGCGGGGGCATACAGCTATCTCGCCAAACCGTTTTCCAATGACGAGTTGATTATTACCCTGAAAAAAGGCGCTCAACACTATTCCCTTATCCGAGAAAATACGCGGCTGCGCGATGAGATCAAAGGGAAAAGTGGATTTAGCGGCATGGTCGGAAAAAATCCAAAAATGCTGCAGGTCTACCAGCTCATAGAAAAAGTCTCGCCAACCCATGCCTCGGTGTTGATAACCGGAGAAAGCGGTACGGGCAAGGAGCTGGTGGCAAAAGCAATCCATATGAACAGTCCGAGAGAATCGCAGCCCTTCATAGCGGTGAATTGTGCCGCTCTTTCCGATAATTTGCTGGAAAGTGAACTCTTTGGTCATGAGAAAGGCGCTTTCACCGGCGCGGTGGCCATGCGCAAAGGGCGTTTTGAACTGGCTGATCACGGGACGATATTTCTCGATGAAGTCGGCGAAATTCCCCTGGCCCTGCAATCGAAATTATTACGGGTGCTGCAGGAGAAGACCTTTGAACGGGTCGGAGGAGCAAAAACCATTGAGGTTGATGTGCGTATTATCAGTGCATCGAATAAGGATCTGCGGGAGGAGGTTGCCGCAGGGCGATTCAGGGAAGATTTGTTCTATCGTCTCAATGTCATTCCGGTAACCCTTCCCGCTTTGCGAGAGCGCATGGATGATATGCGCCTGCTGGCGGAGTTTTTTGTCGAAAAATACAAAAAGGAATTGGCAAAACCTGACCTGACCATCTCGGCCGATGCTCTGAAACTGCTCATGAAACTCCCCTGGGAGGGCAATATCAGGGAACTGGAAAATACTATAGAACGGGCGGCTATTCTCTGCTCAAACGACGTGATCGAGGCCGAAGACGTGCAGCCGGATACCCTGTACAGCGAGGCGCGCCCGGCATGGGGGCAGGATGTTGATCTCGGGCAGATAATTCCAGCCGACGCCGGGCTGAACGAGGTACTCTATGCGGTCGAGAAAAAAATGCTCACCCAGGCCCTTGCCGATACCGATTTCGTGCAGGCAAGAGCCGCCGAGAACCTGGGTATTACCAAGAGCCTGCTCCAGTATAAAATGAAGAAATACCAGATAAAAAAGAGAAAGTGAGCAGCAATTCAGTTTGCTTTGTGCTGCTTTCCAGCGGCTGTCTTCTCGCCGGAAACGCCCCAGTGCAGTTTGTTGCGCAGGATGGTGAAATAATCACGGGTTGAGGAGAGGATAAGCTGAAGAAAATGTTCTGCCGTTTCCAATTCCAGCTCGTTGCCCCCCTGCATTTCCCAGAAAGCCTGTCCATCGATTATGATCTGAGCTCGTTCGGCGTGATTTCCGGCAATAAAACGAGTCTTGATTCTTTTTGTCGCAGGCAGGATGATTGGCCTGCTGCTCAGCATAAAAGGGCAGATGGGGGTCACCGTAATGGTGGCTAGACCGGGATAAACCAGGGGGCCTCCAGCTGACAGATTATAGGCGGTTGATCCAGTGGGGGATGAAAATATCAACCCATCCGCTTTGTACGTGGTAATATATTCTCCATCGGCCGTGGTTGACAGACGGAGCAACCGATCAAGAACATTTTTGGTGATGACGATATCATTGAGGGCGTAGCGGTATTCGGTGGCCTGGCCATTTGCTACATGGCGAGCCTTGAGCATCAGCCGGTTTTCCACCGTCACTTTGCCCGTCAGGATTCGCTCGAGGGCCTGGTATGCTTCGTCTTCGGTTAGTTCGGTCAAAAAACCGAGGTTGCCTAGATTGATACCGAGTACGGGAACGGCATGGCGCGCCGCCTGTTCGGCAATATGCAGCAGGGTACCATCACCGCCGAGGACGATGATCATGTCCAGATCGGCACTGATTTCGTTCAGGCAGACGACGACATGCCGCTGCTGCAGCCAGACGGACAATGTTGCTGCGTAATGATCGGATCGGGCATCGTCTTTTTTCGTGATAATACCGGCCTTGCGCACCACAAGATCTGTCTCTGTTCGAAAAGGGGTCGAGGTGTAGGTCATTCCATTTCGCCTAATTGTTTCGATCGAATAACGGCAGACTCGACAATGTCCATAATGATGCCATGGAAACCGACTTTTTCAAGAACATGCAGGGCGGTAATCGCCGTTCCGCCGGGGGAAGTTACCTTGCCACGCAGGGCGGCTGGATGTTCACCGCTTTCTCTTAAGAGTTTTATCGAGCCTGATACGGTTTGCAGGGCCAGTTTTTCGGAAATTACCCGGGTCAGTCCGGATTTTACACCGGCATCGATCAGCGCCTCGACAAAGGAGAAAACATAGGCAGGGCCTGATCCGCTCAGGCCGGTTACGGCATCCAGATGGACTTCGTCAAGGAGAACAACTTCACCGACGGCCAGGAAAATTTCCTCGGCAATGCTCAATTCTGCATCGCTGACATTGGTGTTTCTGCTCAGAGCGGAAGCTCCTTCAAGAACCAGTGCCGGTGTGTTGGGCATGACTCTGATGATTTTCGTCTCACTCTTGCCGATCATCTTCGTATAGAAGGATATAGGCAGGCCGGCGGCAATACTTATAATAATATGCTGTGATTGTACCCGTTCTCTGCAGTCTTCAAGGAGAGCTTTCATGGTCTGCGGCTTGACGGCAAGGATAACGACGCGGCAATTTTCAAAAATAGGCACATTGCTGGGATATGTCTTTACCGAGTAGGTCTGTTCGAGATGTTCACGTCGCTGATCGTTCGGTTCCGCTACGAGGATATCCTTTTCCTGGTAAAGCCCGGAAGCGATGATCCCTCTGATTAATGCCTCGGCCATCTGCCCGCCGCCGATAAAACCAATTTGCTGTTCCATTATTTTCCTGAGTAGTGTGATAATTTCATAAGAATGAAGAAGAAATATTTCTATGCAATCATAATCGATTTCAGGTAAATATCAAATTCGACACATTTTTTCAATCATATATCTGGAATTCACCTCTTTGACTGACGCAGAGTTTTTAAAAATCTCGACTCGGCAAAAAAATATAATGTGAGAACGCAATGATAAATAAAGACTTATTAGAAATATTGGCCTGCCCGCAATGCAAGGGACCGGTAAAGCTAAAAAATGAGCATGGACTGATTTGTGAAAAATGCATGCTTTTGTATGAGATAAAAGACGATATCCCTATCATGCTCATCGATAAAGCAAAAAAAATCACATGAATATCACGCAACATTATTATATTTTTTCAGATAATTCAGAGTAATTGCCCTGTGCACCCGTCGCATTGGTTGCGAACCTGAACTGGAGGAGAGGTATGTCTATAACAGAGAATTCTCATCAGTTGTTTGAACGTTTCACTGTTAAAGGAGACCATGGCCGAAGTGATTATTTTGCCCTGATAAAAGAGCTGGTCGCGAAAAAACAAAGCGAAGGGGAGGGGTGGCAACAGGCGATTGATGCCGCTTACCAGTTGGTCCGGCAGGAGATTGAAGAAAACTCCTCCAACCCGACCCAGACCATTACCTTTGGCACTTCGGGGTGGCGGGGAAAACTCGGCAAAGATATTTTTTGCCGTTCCGTCGCGCTGGTGACTACGGCAATTGTCAAGATGTATGAGGCAGTCGACAGCGAAGCGGAACTTCGGGCGCTGCTCGGTGTGCAAGGCGTTGGGGCAGCGCGGCAGCGCGGCTGTGTTCTCGGATTTGACAACCGGTTCGCCGGCGAGCTGCTGGCCTGTCAGGTGGCGGCTGTTCTTTCTGCCGCCGGTTTTGCCGTGCATTACGCGGGAGAATCGACCACAGGGGTTCTCTCTGCTGCCGTTCTTGAACTGCAGGCGGCTTTTTCGATAAATCTGACGCCATCCCACAATCCACTTGAATACGGCGGCTATAAATTTAACGCGGCGGATGCCGGGCCGGCAGCTTCAGAGATTACCGAGAGGATCACCACCAACGCCAGAAAGCTTCTTGATGAGCAATTTTCCTATACCACACTGCCTTGTCGCTCAGCAAAAGACATCGAAGCCATTGACGGGGTAACCTTTTTTCATGCGCTGGAGAGCTGGAAGAGTCTTGTTAAAAAAAATCGACCGGTACACGGCCTTGATCTTGATACGACTGTCGGCGCATTTTTAGAGCGTCAGGACATGGTTGTTGCCGTTGATTGTGTGCATGGCGCCAGCCGCCTGCATATTCGTGAGCTTTTCAACAATGCTTCGAGCCGTCGGTTGATCCTGCTGCGCGAGAATGCCGATGTGACTTTCGGGGGGGTGGCCCCTGAACCATCGACCGCCAATATGCGCAAGGTCGTCCAGGTGCTTTCCGACAGGGATGAGCCGCTCAAGCTTGGCGCAATCATCGATCCGGATGGCGACAGAATCCGTTTTACCGACGGGGAGACGGAAATCAGCATGAACCAGTTTGGCGCCATGGCCTATCACTTTTTGCATGAACACAAAAAAAGAAAAGGCATGGTCGCGAAAACGGTGGCCACATCCAATCTTGCCAACAGTCTTGCCGAGAGCTTTAAGGAAGAACTGTTTGAACCACGTGTCGGGTTTAAAAATTTCAAACCGGTTATTGGCCGGGCGCTGGTTTATTTTGAAGAATCGGACGGAATATCCATAATTGGCCATACCCCTGAAAAAGATGCCTACATCGGTCTGCTCCTTGCCCTGGAGATGATGCTTGTGACCAATATGAATCTCGGTGATTATCTGCGACAGATTGAAAGCGTTTTTGGCGCCTATTACCCCGAGCGGGATGCGGTTGGGGTGACAGTCAAGGGTGAAAAGCTGCAGTCGCTTCTGACGGGGCTGGAAAAGTATGGCAAAAACGCCATGATCTCAATCGGCGGCCAGCCCAGGCGAATCGACAATGTGCTTACCATTGATGGCAGAAAAATCGTCTTTGACGACGGTTCCTGGCTGATGATACGCGCCTCCGGGACGGAACCGAAAGTGCGTTTTTATGTCGAATCGAGAACGTCCAGCGGCGCAGATGATCTTGTCGCTGCCGCAAAAGCTATGCTGCAAGAGATAGGAATTTTGTAATTGCCGACAGCGCATTATTTTCTTGCACAAAACTCCCCACGGTAAACGGGAAAAAAGCCGAGATTCTTTTCAATACCCGGCAAGGGGTTGCGTGCCCTGGTGGTTACTGTAACCGCTTAAATGGCAGGAGGGCGGGGAAGCTGGTTGCATTTTATGGTTCAGGTATTATTGTCAGCTTGTAACAAATTATAATTATTATCATATTAAATTCAGGAGTTGAGTATGTGGGAATATACTGACAAAGTGCAGCAACATTTTCTAAATCCCCAGAATGTTGGCGAAATTGATAAACCAAGTGGCACCGGAGATGTTGGTTCGCTTGCCTGCGGTGACGCCTTGAAACTGACGCTTAAGATAAATGATGCGGACATCATTACCGAGGCGAAATTTAAAACCTTCGGTTGTGCCAGCGCCATAGCCTCGTCGTCCGTACTGACGGAAATGGTTGTCGGGATGTCGGTGGAAGAAGCAGCCAAAATCACCAATGAAGATATTGCCAATGCCTTGGGCGGGTTGCCCAAGGAAAAAATGCATTGTTCGGTGATGGGGCGTGAAGCGCTGGAGGCGGCAATTGCTGATTATCGTGGCCTGATCTTACCTATGGCCCAGGGCGAGGTGGTCTGTGAGTGTTTTGGCGTCACCGATATGGAGGTCATCAGGGCCATTAAAGAATCCAGTCTGCGTTCCGTTGAGGAGATTACCAACTTCACCAAGGCAGGTGGCGGCTGCGGCAAATGTGAGGACAAGTTGCGTGAAATACTGCGAAATACCGTCAGTAATATATCCGAATTGCCTGTTGTAAAAATAAAACCGAAAAGAATGACCTCGCTGCAGAAAATAAAGAAAATTGAAGAGGTCCTGGAACGGGAGATTCGTCCGGGCCTGAGAAAGGATGGCGGGGACATAGAACTCGTCGATGTGGATGGCGATTTTGTCATAGTTTCCTTGCGTGGAGCGTGCAAGAGTTGCCATAAATCTCAAACCACGATCAAAGAATATGTCGAAAAGAAGTTACGTGAACTCGTTCTGGAGAGTCTGATAGTGGAGGAAGAAAATTAATGACCACGGTATGTGAAAAAGTTGTCTACATGGACAACAATGCGACGACCCGGGTTGCGCCGGAAGTCATTGAAACAATGATGCCCTATCTTACGGATGCATACGGTAACCCGTCCAGTATGCATACTTTCGGCGGACAGGTCGGCGATGCAGTGAGAAAGTCTCGGCAAAAAGTGGCCACCCTCCTGGGTGCTGAACCTGAGGAAATCACCTTTACCAGTTGTGGAACGGAAAGTGATTCCAGCGCCATACTTTCCGCCCTGCGGACCTATCCGGAAAAGAGACACGTCGTCACGACCAGAGTCGAACATCCGGCGGTCAAAAGCCTCTGTGATAATCTCGAAACGGTAACCGGGCATAAATACAAGATAACCCGCTTAAAGGTTGACTCGGAAGGGATGCTGGATATGTCCGAATACGAGGGAGCCCTTACAGACGATACGGCGATTGTCAGTGTCATGTGGGCCAACAATGAGACAGGAGTCATTTTTCCCGTGGAAAAAATGGCTCGAATGGCCAGGCAGCAAGGGGTTTTGTTTCACACCGACGCCGTGCAGGCGGTTGGTAAACTTGATATCAATTTGAAAGAGCTCGATATCGATTTTCTGTCGCTTTCCGGACATAAACTCCATGCACCAAAAGGGGTGGGCGCGCTGTATATCAAGCGGGGTACTCTTTTTGTTCCTTTTTTGACCGGGGGGCATCAGGAGAGCGGTCGGAGAGGCGGTACGGAAAATGTTGCCTCCATCGTTGCACTTGGTCGAGCATGCGAGCTTGCCGGCGAAAAAATGGCCGAGGAGAATGGCCGGGTAAAAATGCTCCGCGATAAGCTCGAGGAAGGCTTGCTTGCCAATGTACCGAAGTCGATGTTGAACGGACACAAGACGCACCGTCTGCCGAATACGGTAAATATCAGCTTTGAATATGTTGAAGGGGAAGCAATCCTGCTGCATATGAATCGGCATGGGATCTGTGCCTCTTCCGGCTCTGCCTGTACTTCCGGATCGCTGGAGCCATCCCATGTCCTTCGGGCGATGGGGGTACCGTTTACCGCGGCCCATGGCTCGATCCGGTTTTCCCTCAGTATATATAATACCGAAGAGGAGGTTGATTTTGTCGTTGAAAAGATGCCGGCTATCATTGCGTCACTGAGACAAATGTCACCATTTTGGAAGGGGTAAAGGGATGAAAATTGTAGAGCCTTCTTTTGAAATTCAACATGACCTGGACCATTCATCTATTCTTGTACGCCTGGAGGCATGCGGCCGGGTGTGTTACAAAAGTGAAGATGCAATCACTGAACAATCAGCGATTCCCTTTGTCACCCGAATTGCCGCACACGGGCATAATTCGATGCTCGAATTGGCCGTGGTGTCATTTGAAGTGACCTGTCATCCCGACCATGTTTTGGAACTCCTTTCCTGTCACCCCAAATTTCTGGTGATCGACAGGGTTGACAACGGCATGCTGGTGACGGGTTCCATCCGTGCTTTCAGAGAACTTTACAAATTGCATTTTCACAATCAACTTGTCAACGACCTCATTTTTGTTCTCGCGGCAAAGGAACCGTACTTGTTTGAAAACATATTCGACAAAGACAAGGCGCTGGAGAAGGATGCACAGGTCGGTATCAAAAAGTTGTCGCTGCAAGAGGTAGATGCGCTCCCAACAAAACTGCGTTTGCGGCACAGATATGTCAGTGTCAGGTTTACCGTCAATCGAGCAGTGAGTCATGAACTGGTCAGGCATCGCCTCTGTTCCTTCCTGCAGGAAAGCCAGCGCTACTGCCGGTATGGTCAGGATAGGTTTGATAACCAGGTGACTTTCATACGGCCGGTATTTTTTCCTGAAGGGAGCAAGGAATATGCTCTATGGGTGGAGGCGATGGAATTAGCGGAGACCTGTTATCTCAAACTGCTCGACACAGCGTCGCCGCAAGCGTCAAGAACGGTGCTGCCTAACTCGTGCAAAACGGAATTAATTGTCTATTGCAATCTGGCGGAGTGGGGACATATTTTTCAACAGCGAACTGCCCCGGCCGCCGATCCGTCAATGCGGCAGATAATGATTCCGCTGCAGCAGGAGATGGAAAAAAGTTTTCGCTAATTTCTTCCCAGGCGGTTTGCAATACGTCGAATATTTCAGTAAAATCTTCTTACTGCCCCGGATAGATTAAGTAAGAAGATTTTTTTTTATTCAATCCTATCTGCAGGAAATTCTTTTAAGTAAATAGCTTGTGTGGTTTATTTCCAGCATGGTGCGTGCCGTGGGAAATTTTGCACCGGGTAGCTGTGCGGTTTATCGCTTGGGAGATCTTTCGCACCGGTATTCCGTTTCGGTTCACAACCCTTTATTTTTAATGGTTACTGGATATGGCAAGACAAAGTACGGTGATGCAGCGCAGATCTTCAATGAAGCAGACGGTCAAAGATCAATCGGGCGCCGGGAAACTCAAGATTGGCGAGCTGCTGAGCAAGGCGGGGTACATAACGCCAAGCCAGCTGGAAACTGCCAAGAAGATATTGCACAAGAACGGCGGGAGGCTCAGCACGATATTACGCCAGCTGGAATATATTGACGAAAACACCGTTGTAACTTTTCTCAGTCGCCAGCATAATTATCCCTCGGTAGATATCAAAAACGAACCCCCGTCAAAAGATGTCCTGAAGCTGCTGCCCTATGAACAGGCAAAGGAATTCATGGCGTTCCCCCTGCGCATGGCCGGTAACACCCTGCAGGTCACCATGACGGAACCCTCGGACGCCTCGGCGGTTGAGGCGTTACAGAACAGCGTCAACAGGGAATTATCCGTTTGTGTCTCCTCTGAAAAGGACATCGTTGAGGCCTATAAAAAGTATTACGGCATTGATGAAGCTGAGGCGCATTCCTTACTGGGCATGCAGGATGAGGTCGAAGACGAACTCGATGTCACCCAGGTCGATGATTTTGGTTCGATAGTTGCCGAGGCGGCAGATGACTTTGAACTTGAGGCAGAGGGCGCTGATGAATTAGGAGAGCAGTTTGCGGCGTCCGATGCACCGATTATAAAACTGGTCAATGGCATTCTGATCAAGGCGGTGCAGGACGGGGCGTCGGATATCCATGTCGAACCCTACGAAAAATCGATGCAGGTACGATACCGCAAGGACGGGGCACTTTTTAAAACGATGAACCTTCCTTTGACCATCAAAAATGCCCTGGTGGCGAGGATGAAGATACTCTCCGGCCTTGACATTACCGAAAGAAGAGTTCCCCAGGATGGCCGCATAAAAATGCGCATGGGCAGAAACAGATCGGTCGATTTCCGAGTGTCGTCTTTGCCCACCTTGTATGGGGAATCGGTTGTTTTGCGTATTCTGGACAAATCTTCGCTGAACGTTGACCTGACCAAACTGGGTTTTGAGGTAAAGACATTTGAGACGCTGAAAAGATGTCTCAAACAGCCGCAAGGATTGCTTCTTGTCACCGGTCCTACCGGTTCTGGAAAAACGGTCACCCTTTATTCAGCGCTGAACTCCATGAACAGTGAGGATATCAAGATCCTTACCGCCGAAGATCCGGTTGAATTTAACTTTAAAGGTATCAATCAGGTAAATGTGCATCAAGAAGTGGGCATGACCTTTGCCGCAGCGCTGAAGGCCTTTCTCCGGCAGGACCCTGACATAATTATGGTCGGTGAGATTCGGGATATCGAGACGGCGGAGATAGCCATCAAGGCGGCCATGACCGGGCACCTTGTCTTTTCCACCCTGCATACCAACGACAGTCCCGCGACTATTGGTCGTCTCGTCGATATCGGTATTCCACCGTATATGTTGGCCTCTTCGGTAACCATGGTTCTTTCCCAGCGCCTGGGCCGGAAGTTGTGTACCAAGTGTAAGAAAATTGTTGAATATGCGCCGGATGAACTGATCAGGGTTGGTTTTAAGGAAAATGAGCTGAAGGATCTGCAAATTTACGGTCCGCACGGCTGCCCGGAGTGCAATAATCTCGGCTATAAAGGGCGGGTCGGATTTTTCGAACTCATGGAAATAACCGACGAGGTCGGCAAGGCGATCAGTGCAGAAGTTCCTGAAGATCAGCTAAGAAAAATAGCGGTTCAGGAGGGAATGACACCTCTCCGTGAGGCGGCGCTGCAAAAAGTCAGGACGGGGATTACCAGTATTGAAGAGGCGTTGCGACGAACCGTCGCCCATAAGGAAAGCCTCCCCGCCTACCTGGTCAATCCGGATGAGGAACAGTATGAGGATGGCGATGTGATCATCAGAGAGGGCAACAAGGATATAGATTTTTTTAAGCTTATTCGTGGCGGGCTGACGGTCATCAAAGGCGGGAAGAAAATAGCCGAGCTGACCGAACCCGGTGAATATTTTGGGGAAATGGCGTCGATTACCGGGGAGCAGCGAACCGCTTCAATTATATCCCAGGGAAGATCGACGGTGAAACGTTTTCCCGGTGACAAGCTTGAGGAAGTAATTGAGAAATATCCTGACGTCTCCAGGTATCTTTTTAAAACCATGACCAAACGATTGCAGAAATCCAATCAGATCATCGTCAAACTCGCCGGCGGCGGGCGCCGACCGCCGCCGGGTCCTCCCACCGCGCCTGGCCGATGACCGCCGGCTTTGCTACCAACTCCTTTTCTTCTCTTGGGTGTCCATGACCGTTGATGCAACAAAAGCCTTGGGTGTCATGGCGCTGCTCGATGGTCGACCTGGGCATGAGAAACAAACCATGGGGATCATCCAGGCTCTGCAGAAAAAGGTGCCCGTTCAGCTTACACGGATGCACGTCGGCAGTTTTTCAGTTCTTGACAGGCTGATACTGACTTGTCGGCTTTATCTGCCCGGTCCTGGTTTGTCACAACCGCACATGGGTCAAGTTGATCTTTTGATCGGCACCGGAAGTCGTACCCATCTGCCGATGCTTCTCTTCAAGAAGAAGTATGCAATTCCTGCGATTACCTGTATGGCCCCTGCGAGGCATCTAGAAAACCGTTTTGATCTTTGTTTTGTCCCGGAACATGATGGCAGGAGCGAAGGTAAAAATATCATGCTCACCATCGGTGCCCCCAACCAGTCACACAATAGAAGAGTCCACCGTAAAGAGTGCGGGCTGATTCTGCTCGGCGGGATTGACCCTAAGAGCCATCACTGGGAGAGTAGCCAGGTGGTAAGAATGGTCGAAAAAATTATTGCAACGGATAGGCAAAAATCGTGGACGGTGTCCTCTTCTCCCCGAACCCCGCAAGACACCGTAGCAATGCTCAAGCAGCTGTTGAAACAGTATGACGATATCCAATTTTTTGATTACAAAGATACTCCTCCCGGCTGGATAGAAAAGCAGTACGACCAAAACAAGGTGGTCTGGGTTACCGCTGATTCGATCTCGATGATCTATGAGGCGATAACTGCCGGCTGCTCCGTTGGTGTTATCCCCATGCAATGGCTGAGCCCAAACAGCAAATTCAAGAGAAACGAAGACGTGTTGCTGGCCAACAGCCTGATCACCCCATTCAGTTCCTGGGAAAAAGGCCATATGACCTGGGATGAGACCAGAGAACTCAACGAAGCAGAACGATGTGCCGATCGAATTTTACAACAATGGTGGCCGAAAAAAGTCGTCTAGCGGGTTGTATACCTATGGAAAAACAACACAAAGAAAACCTCGAATCTCTGACGGTCATGCAGTTGCTTCCAGAGTTGAACAGTGGGGGCGTCGAGCGCGGCACCCTGGAACTGGGCCGTCACCTGGTGCGCCACGGCCACACGTCGATTGTTGTTTCCGGCGGCGGCAGACTGGTGGCGCAATTGGAAAAAGAGGGCAGTCATCACCGGCAGATGGCAATCGGTTCGAAAAGCCCTTGGGCTCTTTGCCATATCTGGCCACTGCGTCAGGAAATGAAAAAAAGACGTGTCCATATTTTGCATCTCCGCTCGAGGATGCCGGCGTGGATCGGTTATCTTGCGCTCAAATTACTTCCCAGGAAATATCGTCCGCTGCTGGTCACCACATTTCATGGATTTTATTCGGTCAACGGCTATAGCGCAATTATGACGAAAGGTGCTGGAGTTATAGCAATTTCTAAAACTATTCAGCAACATATAGCTGAGAAATATAACCGTGCAACAGACGTTCGCCTCATTTTCCGTGGGGTTGACGTCGAATCGTTTGATCAAGGAAAGGTAGATCGGCAACGCCTGGACACCCTTTCGCAGGCCTGGAAGATAGCTACCGGAATGCCGGTGCTGATGCTGCCTGGAAGACTGACCCGGCTGAAGGGGCAGGATATTTTTCTTAAAAGTCTGCTTCTTTTGAAGAACATCAGTTTCCAGGCCCTGATCGTCGGAGATACGGAAGATAATCCCGGTTACACCAGCGAACTGCAAAATTTTATAGAACACAATAATCTTGCCGACAGGGTCCGTCTTGTTGGCCATTGCCATGATATGCCCGCCGCCTTTTTACTTGCCGACATTGTTCTGTCAACATCGTCAAGTGAACCGGAGGCGTTTGGACGCACCACCATTGAGGCCATGGCCATGGGCAAACCCGTCATAGCAACAGCTCACGGCGGCAGCCTGGAAACGGTGGTTCCCGGTGTCACCGGCTGGTTGGTGAAACCGGCTGATCCCGGCGAACTGGCTGCGGTAATCGAGGAGGCTTTAGCGATGACGCAGGAACAGCTGCAAGAAAGAGGGGAAAATGGCAGACTCCGGGTTGCCGCCAACTTCACCGCAGAGGCGATGTGCGAGCAGACGCTGGCTTTTTACTACGAACTGCTGGGTGCCGGCAGCAGCTGTCCGCCGCCTGGCAGGGTGGACTGAGCGGCGCTTTCTCTGCCAGGCGCCGATCATTCTTTTTTGAAATGACGTTCGAGAAAGGCACACTCCTTTGGTGATAAGTCAAATTGTCCGGCAACTTTTTCGAGCAGTTTCCATCGCTCAATGTCCGGCTTCTCTCTTAACAACGCGGAAAATTCCTTGATCGCTTTTTGGATCTTTTCCCCAGGGGGATGAATAGTCGTTTTTGGCATACTCTTTACCTGTGCAGAAGAGTGGACAAATAATCTTACTCCCTGATCGGTTCAAGGATGAGCCCCGACAGGGGTGGAAGCGACATGGTTGTGTGGTAAGGTGCCTGGGCATAAGGGCTGTCAATTGGCTTGTAGACCGTTTCCTCGCCAGCATCCGAGCCGCCAAACATTTTGTTATCTGAGCAAAATAATTTCCGATACCGGCAATTATCCGGCAGACCCACCTTGTAATCGGAGAAGCTCTGCGGCGTGTAATTAAACACCCCCACCAGATGGTTAGCGCGGTCCTTGCCATATCTGGCAAAGGAAATAATGGAATTATTTCTATCTTCCAGGTCGAGCCATCGAAAGCCTTCAGGGGAGAAATCAAGCTGCCACAGAGCAGGTTGGGCTCTATACAGGGTATTCAGCCCGGCAACGAATTGTTGTAACTGGCTATGATACGCGCTTTCTTTCAGCAGATGCCAGTCGAGGCTGCGCTTGCAATACCATTCCGACCATTGACCAAATTCGCTCCCCATAAAGAGCAGTTTTTTCCCTGGATGCATCCACATTGTCAAGAGAAGCAGACGGAGGTTGGCGAATTTTTGCCATTCATCGCCCGGCATTTTATCGATCAGTGATTTCTTGCCATGGACAACCTCGTCGTGCGAGAGCGGCAGGATAAAATTCTCCGCAAAGGCGTACATGATGGAGAAGGTAAGGCTGTTATGGTGGAATTTTCGATAGAGGGGGTCTTTGGCAAAATAATGTAAGATATCATTCATCCAGCCCATATTCCACTTGAAACCAAAGCCGAGGCCACCCTGGTTTGTGGCTCTGGAGACGCCATAGAAATTGGTCGATTCTTCAGCGATGAGCAGTGTGTCGGGATAGATATCATAGACTATCGAGTTGAGATGTCGGAGAAACTCGATCGCTTCAAGGTTTTCTTTTCCACCGTAACAGTTCGGCAGCCATTCGCCGTCATTTCTGGCATAATCGAGATAGATCATCGAGGCGACAGCGTCTACCCTCAAGCCGTCAATGTGGTATTTGTCCAGCCAGAAGAGGGCGTTGGCGATGAGGTAGTTGCTTACCTCGTTTCGGCCGTAATTATAGATATAGGTGCCCCATTCCGGATGCGAGCCCCGCCGGTAATCTTCATGCTCGTAGAGGGCCGTGCCGTCGAACTGTCCCAGGCTGTGGCTGTCTTTGGGGAAATGAGCCGGCACCCAGTCCAGTATGACCCCTATATCGTTTTGATGACACGCATCGACAAAATACATGAATTCTTCAGGGGTGCCGTATCTGCTGGTAATACTAAAAGGCGCGGTCACCTGATACCCCCATGACTCGTCAAGCGGATGTTCCATGACCGGCATAAGCTCAACGTGGGTAAAACCGAGCTTTTTCACGTAAGGAATGAGGCTATCGGCGAGTTCCCGATAGGTGAGAAAACGATCTGGATCATTCGGATCTCTTTGCCAGGAACCGGGATGTATTTCGTAAATCGACAGGGGACCATCGTAGGGCGTGGTATTTTTTTTAGTCTGCTGCCATTGCTGGTCATTCCAGGCAAAGGTGTTCACCGACCGCACAACCGACGCGGTTTTCGGCCGCAGTTCCCCATAGAACTGAAAAGGGTCGCATTTTTCCAGGATGTGTCCTTCCTGGGTCTTTATAGAGAATTTGTAAATTTCATTTTCCTGCAGATGCGGGATGAAAAGTTCCCAGATTCCAGATGCACCGAGGCTTCGCATTTGATTGACTCGACCATCCCAGCTGTTGAAGCTGCCGACCACCGAGACGGCCTGGGCATTGGGCGCCCATACCCGGAAAATGATGCCGCTTATGTTGTGAAGAGTGACTGGATGCGCACCAAGGTGGTTATATAATTTGTAATTTCTCCCGCTGTTAAAAAGGAATCGATCCTGTTCCCCCAGTTGAATGGGAAATCTGTAGGGATCATTGGTCCGCCAGACGGTACCGTTTTGGAAATGTATTTCATACTGGTAGGCATAGGGATCTAAAAAAGGATCTGCAAGCTGATCTATGTCCAGGATAATTTGAAAGATACCGTCCCGATGGATGCACTCCATGACGTGAGAGCCTCCTGCAAGCAACAGTTTCACCTGCCGGGCATGGGGCTGGAATGTCCGCAATGTCACCAGCCTTTCCGAAGGTGTAGAAAAATGTGCTCCGAGATAGTGAAAAGGATCGTAATGGCTACAGCTCAGGATTTTTTCTAAATCACTTTGCATAATTGGCTGGATCCGGTTGAAAGATGCTCGAAAAGTCGCCATGGAGTTGGCTGTTTGCGGTTGTCTGCTGCCCCGCTCATTGCAATAGTATGGTATATGGCTTGATTTGTCATGATTTATCTCCTTTTCCTGGTGCATTTGCCGGCAAAGGTTTCACTCCCTTTTTACGTATGGCTCTTGACGCAGAGAGCAGAGGTTTGATAGTATCAGAGTAATGTGAATGAAATTTTGAGACACGACTGGAAACCGTGGAAAGAATAAAAAATCTTACATTCAGGAAAAAAACCGCTATGAAAAAAAATTCACCACCACCTGAAAGTAACTCTTTGGCCGGAAGCTTTCTCGTGTCCACGCCGCAAATGCCGGATCCTCGTTTTGAGGAGCACGTTATTTATATTTGTGCCCACAATGCCGAGGGTGCAATGGGTGTTTCCGTCAATCGGCCCAATCATATATTTTCCCTGGCGGAGATACTGCAGGGGGCCAATTTGCCGGTGCCGGATAAAATCCTGCCGCCTGTTTATATCGGTGGGCCGGTTGAACTTGAGTCGGCTTTTATCCTCTACCTCTCCGATTATTATGTCGAACATAAGCTGGATATCAGTGACACGGTTTCCCTCACCAGAGAGACAAAGGTCCTTGAAGACATTGCCAGAGGCGGGGGGCCGTCCACCTATCTGTTTATTTTGGGTTATACCGGGTGGGGACCAGGGCAGCTTGAAAATGAACTGGTGGAAAATGGCTGGTTGACCTTGCCGGCAAACAATGACATTATTTTTGATATGGCCGATGAGCTGAAATGGAAGGCTGCGGCAATGCAATACGGTATCGATATCGCAACGTTCAAGGATGATATCGGTTACGCCTGACTTCACTTGATGTGTCGGCTCTTTTCAGCTGATCGATCGCCCGTCCAACTGTTTTTGGGTGGTCAGCGCGGCTTTTGCGTGAAACCCAGGCCGAAGAGATGTATGGTGCCGGAGGTTTTCTCTTCAGATTTTCTCATTACAGTTCATAAAACAGGTAGGTAATGACCTTAGTCTCCCAGATATTCAGCTGTACACGATGCGGTTACTGTTGTCATGGCGAAACCACGGTTTCGCTGGATGCGAACGACCAGGCGCGAATGGTTGCAGCGCTGAATATGCCGCAAGACGATGTTAAGGAAAAATATTGGCGCCTGACCGGGCGGACGGTGCAAATGAAGACTCCGGATGGTCATTGCGTTTTTTATGAGGATGGTTGTACGGTCCATAACGGCAGACCATGGCGCTGTGCAGAGTGGCCGCTCCATCCATCTATCCTGTCGGATGAAAATAATTTTCATACCATTGCTGATTCCTGCCCAGGCATAAAAAAAGATGTCGGTTACGACAAATTCTGTCAAATTCTGCGCAAACTGATGGATGTGTCCGTTATAAAATGCTGATGTGCGGGTTAGACTTTCTGCTGTTTTTTATCAAGCGTCGGCAGCCTGCCATTCCTCCTCTGGGGGAAATAACAAAATCACCGGCTCCCGTGACGATTATCGCGGTTGGCCGTTGCCGCGCCCACCGACGGAACTGCCAATGAAACACCAGCTGCTCTTTCTGGGAAAAATAAAGGATCGATTTATTGAAGAAGGGGTGGGGGAATACGGTTCCCGGCTGCAGCATTACACCTCCTTTACCATTACCGTTTTAAAGGAAAAAGGCAGAGGGCGGGGTAAACTCCTGACGGCGGCCGAACAGGGCAAACTGTTACTCCAGGCGGTTCCCTCGGGAGCGACAATCGTCGTTCTTGATGCACAAGGCAACCAGTTTACTTCCGAAGCCTTTTCGAGAAAGATCGACGAATGGGAAATGCAGGGTATCAAACAGGTCAGCTACCTGATTGGCGGGCCGGATGGTCATGCGGCGGAAGTTCTGGCGGCGGCCGACCTGCTGGTGTCACTGTCAAAAATGACCTTTACGCATGATATGGCCCGGCTGCTGCTTGTAGAACAACTGTACCGGGCGTATACCATTAAGGCCGGTGAGCAGTATCATAAGTGACTGCAAGCTGCTACGATTTAAACGTTAAGTATATGTCAAAGCGGCTGTTTTTCATTAAGATAACGTGGGATGGCCGGACCTCGGAGAGTAAGGGTGCTTTGCGTGGCCTTTTGACAACGACCCGGTTTTCTGCGCTTTCCCGTGCGATTTCAAGGAGTGCTGCACTGTCCGGGTCACCTCCGACCAGGGAACGAATGACTCGCAGGGCCTGTTTGTTGAGCGACGATTGATTTCGATGGGGATACATCGGATCGAGAAAAATAGTGTGAAAGGTGGCGGTGTTATTTTGCAGGTACTCCTGGGTGTCCTGCTGCACCAGCTCTAACCGTTCGACGATACCGGCAGTCTTTTCTTCTCTTGCCGCCCGGCTGAGACCGTCTTCGAGCAGTGCGCCGATGATTGGCGAACGTTCGCACATGGTAACTCTGCTCGCAAGACTTGCCAGTACAAAGGCATCAGCGCCAAGTCCCGCCGTCCCATCGAGGATTGTCGGTCGAAACCCAGGTTTAATCCCCACTGCCCGGGCGATTGGTTGTTTACTGGTGTAATTTTGCGCCAATCTGTAGCCGTTTTTTCCGTGCACGAAATCAACAAAGAGCAGACAGACGTACTTCTGCGCACCAAGAGGCATGTGCAGCAGCTGCAGGCCTGCCTGGGTATATGCCAGAACAAACTCGGTTGATCGATGAGCAAGGGAAGAACTGCAGGGGAGATTGAGTTTTGCTGCCAGCTCGACCACTTTTGGTAGAATTGTCGGTGAATGTGTTGTAGATGAAACAGATATTGAACTGCGTTCAAGCATGAGCTTTGCACTCGCTGATTTAAATAAGGAACAGATGGATTCTGCTTCGGTTGCCAACTTCTTCTCAAAAACCATCAAGTATACCATGCCAAACAAAAAACCTGAAGTTATAGCTATCATCCCTGCCCGTTACGAATCAAACCGCTTTCGGGGCAAACCGCTGGCCATGATTGCCGGGAAACCGATGATCCAGCACGTCGTCGAACGAGCGCGCGGGGTAAAAATGCTCTCCCGCGTCGTTGTCGCAACAGATGATTCGCGTATCGCCCGATGTGTCGAAGACTTTGGCGGAGAATACGTGATGACGAGAGACAATCATGTTTCCGGTTCCGACAGGCTCGCTGAGGCGGCGGAACTTCTGGGAATTTCTGAACATGACGTAGTGGTTAACATCCAGGGCGATCAGCCGCTGTTTCCTGCCGAGGTGGTCGAACAGGTGGCGCAACCCTTGCTTGATGACCTGACTCTGCCGATGTCGACCCTTATTTATAAAATTATACGACCCGAGGAGATACATGATCCAAATCATGTAAAAACGGTCTTTGACAGAAACAATTATGCCCTCTATTTTTCCCGTTCCCCCATTCCTTTTCAACGCAATCCAGACGACACAGCCAAACCGACCTACTATAAACATCTTGGATTTTATGCCTATCGCAAAGGCTTCCTCCTCTCTTTTGTCGCCCTGCCGGAAGGGGAATGGGAACGATTTGAAAAACTCGAACAATTGCGGGCACTGGAATATGGTTATAAAATAAAAGTGACGGTAACGGAGCATGATTCAATCGAGGTCGATACCCCGGAAGACCTGCTCCGGGTAGAAGAATATCTCCTTGATGAAGCATAATGCGTTGACTCTTTAACAAAAGAATCCAACTATAGAGATACGTTAAGTGAATCTACCAAGACGAGGTTTGGGTTGATAACAGAGAAGCTGCAGGACATCCGCGAAGTTCGGCTTTCTCCCCTTGACCTGCTTCCCCAACACGACCTGCGTGAAAAAATTTTGGATCTTGTGCTGCGGGGGGTCCCGGCCGGGGCACATTCCGCCGCCAAAGCCCATCTGCAATCCTTTCGTCGGGAGCTGCTGGCCGCAAGTGTCGAAAACGTCAAGGTGGCGGTCTTCGGCGGGGGAACGGGGCTGTCGAATATTATCGGGGGGGATTCCAGGCTTTCAAGCTGGACGCAAAAGCCATTTGTCGGCCTGAAAGAAATTTTCCCACTGACACGTTCCATCGTCTGCATCACCGATAACGGTGGATCAACCGGAGAGTTATTGAAAGATTTGCCGATAGTTGCCATCGGTGACATGCGTCACGTTTTATTGTCTTCTATTCAACTGGCCAACCTGCAGAAAAGGTACACAATTGACGCCATGGAAGCGAGGGCGGTGGCCGCGGTTCTGTCTGCGGTCTTCAACTGGCGCTTTATTGGTCCCCTCGAAAGAAATCGACCTGATTTTCTGAACATTGAAGCACACCTCAGCCAGCTTCCGCGGCCATTTGAACAATTCCTGAAATCTCTTTTCAACTATCTTTTCAGTGACCGGAGACTGCGCCCCACCTTGAAACGCTCCCATTGTCTTGGCAATCTCCTTTTGGCCGCCGCCATTTATCGGGAAATTGATCAGGGAATTTCCAATGTCGATCTGGCCGGCAAGCAAAAACTGCTGCACAAGGCTATTTTCAGCGGCCTGAACGGGATTGCCCAGGCCATCGGTGCAGGCGAGAGGGCCGTGCTGCCCTGTACCTCGACACCGGCTCAACTTCGGGTGCTCTATACGAATGGTGTGGAAAGCACCGGCGAGCATAAACTCAGTGAGGCGCGAAGGGGTTTTCCCGTCGAAAGTGTCGAGGTCGATTACTGTGATACCGTGCGTGTTTATGAAGAGGTGCTCCAGGATATTCACGAGGCGGACATTGTCATTCTCGCCCCCGGCAGCCTGTATTCTTCCATTATTCCGGTTTTCAAGGTTCCCGGCCTGGCAGATGCCGTCAGGCATAACCGGAAGGCGTTAAAGGTACTCGTTTCAAATCTTTGGGTGCAGTCCGGTGAAACCGATCTGTCTATTGCCGATCCGCAGAGAAAATTTCATGTCTCCGACATGATACGAGCCTATGAAAAAAACATTCCCGGTGGCACGAAGGGACTTTTCAACGAGGTCCTGTGCATATCTCTCAAGGATATACCCGCTTCAGTCCTGCAGCGGTATGCGGTGGAAGGGAAAATCCCGATTTTTTTAGACAGGGAGCAACTCGCCGAACAGAATTATATTCCCGTGGAATGCGGCGTATATTCCCTGGACGCCCTGGCTGAAAGAGGAGTCATTCAGCATGATCCTGATACCCTCGCCCTGGCCATTAAAGGCCTGTACAATGGCCGGAGCTGTTTTAGCGAGACCTTGCACGAATCAGCATGTCAGGCAGAAGCGTCGCCGACAACCTGCCAACCTCCGCAGGGCGGCCACAGTCAACCCTTTCAGAGGCACATCGGCATTATGGCACGATTGAATGCCCTGGAAATTTCTTTTATCGGGGGAGAAAACCGGAGAGCAGAAGAGTTCAAATCGACTCTCGGCGATATACTGCTGGATCACCCGATTATTCCCCTCCGTCACCTTGAATATTTTTCTGGACTCCACTGTATCAGCCGGGAACATTGGCACCGAGACCAGCAATGGGACAATGTCTTCTCTTTTTTTGACCCTGAAGACAGGTGCATTAAAATAAGAGCAGATCAGATTTTCATCAGAGAAAAACTTGAAGTGGCATTGATGATCGCCCTGGGAGAGTCGCTGCTTGGCAATTATGCCGAGAAAAAAATGATGAAAAAAGTGGAAGTAGACCGGATTCATCTGGGCAGGGTGTATCATCTTTTTCTCAGACCAAGAAAAGAGAGGGACTGTTTTTTGAGTCAAGAGCAGTTGGCTACCTTTCTTTCCCTGGCACGGATGTGTCCAACCAGCGATGAAAACCATTACACCCGCTTGGTCAATAATGATGAGGCATTTACGCCGCCAGGCTTATTGATGGGACTCATGTATGCATGGTATATTGACAATCGCTTTGCCAGCCATATTGAGTACAAAATGTCGGTAATGAAAATTAAGCAGACGGATCTTATTCCGGAGCAATTGAGAATGGCAGACAGACGACGAAAAATGATTGCCTTTTTCAAAGACATTGTTTTCAGGTGAAAAAATTATCAACGGTAGTTGATGACCACCAATGTGGAAAAAAAGATGAAAATTCTTATTGTAGATGACGAACACCGGATCCGTGATCTATTCCGTATATGGCTGGAAAGAGCAGGACACGAAGTGTATGAGGCCGAGAATGGCCAAAAAGGAGTTGAGGTCCAGCAAAGAACACCCGTCGATTTATTGATCTGCGACCTCATTATGCCGGTGCAGGAGGGAATTGAGACAATCACGCAATTCAGAAATAATTTCCCCGAAATCGGCATTATTGCTATTTCCGGCGGCGGCAAGATAGGTGCGGATTCCTACCTGGCGGTGGCCGAACAACTTGGAGCTTGGCGAGTGTTCACGAAGCCTCTCGATATGACATTGCTTCTTGAGACAATAACGGAGTGGGAACGAATTTGTGGTGCAGGATAAATTTTCCTCCCTTTCCCCCCTCTGACAAGGTGAGTCAATGGTCATAAAAGTTCTTGTGGTCGACAATAATCCGGTGCTGCTGCGAGCAGTTTCTGCGATTCTCATGCAGGAAGGGTGTACCGTGCACACTGCCGGAACCGGACTTGAAGCTCTAGAGAGCGTCGATGATTTTTGTCCGGATATTGTTTTTACCGATCTTATCATGCCCATGGTCAGCGGAGAACAGTTATGCAGAATTCTTCGTCACACGAAAAAACATGAAAATGTTTTCATTGTCATTCTCTCGGCGATTATTGTCGAAGATCGTCAAAGGATTCTTCGGGAGGTACCCTGCGATGTCTGCATTGCCAAAGGAAATCTCCAGGAGATCAGGCAACACGTCCGCGGGGCGCTCCAGTCATACAGTGCACGAAACTCCAGTATAATCAACCGGGCCAGCAAAGCGGCGCGAATCCCGCAAGGGCTCCAGCCGTCTGAATTAACCGGCGAACTTTTACTGGAACAGCGTCATTTCTTTGATATACTGGCCAATCTTGAAGACGGGATACTTGAGCTGAATCATCAGGGCAAGGTGGTATCGGCAAATGCTGCCGCCCTGAAGATACTCTCCTGCCGAGAGGAGATGCTGGTTGGCCGGCCTCTGTTCGAGTCGGTAGACTGGGGGCAATTCAGCAAAGCAGTGCAGCAATGGACTACACAGCAGCTCATGGGGCTCGGCATGAGCAAATATGCTATCTTCGAGGATGCTCCGCTATTTTTCGCTGACAGGACAGTCACCGCTTCTTTCATCCCGATCGCTAAAACCGGTTCCATTTTTGGACTTTGCATTCTGCGTGATATTTCAAGACAATACAAGGCAGAAAAACACCATAAAGAATTGGACAATGCGCTGAGGCTGGTTAAGAAAATGGATGCCATGAGCTGTATGGCCGGTGGATTTTCCCACGATTTCAATAACCTGTTAACGGTGATATGCGGTAATCTCGATATTGTGTTAACGCATGGCGAACAGCAGGGCAGTGAAGAACGAAAAAATCTGTTGCATCAGGCGAAAAAGGCCGCACTCGTGGCTGTTGATCTCACTCGGCAGATCTCGTGCTTTTCAAATTTTGGTATAGTCAGCAGGGAAAAAGTTCACCTCGAGCACCTGGTACAGAAGACACTCGATCAATTTTTTCACGGGAAAAATGAGTCCTGCCGGATAAAGGCTCTCGGTAATGCGTGTTTTATTCACGCCGACCCTGAAGAGCTGTCCCAGGCGATTGTCAATGTGTTGCAGAATGCTCTCGAAGCGTCTTTAGGCCAGGGGCTTGCCGTGATTATCGGCGAAAATGAATTCACCTCGCCTCAGTTGATGTCTGGGCAATACGTGCCTGCTGGAACATATGGCCGCATAGACATATGCGATCAAGGCCGAGGCATTGATCCGGAACAGCTCTTTAGGATCTTTGATCCGTATTACTCGACAAAAGAAAGGGGAGCCCTGAAGGGCATGGGGCTGGGCTTGACGGTCGTCTATGCGATTCTCCGCAACCACGGTGGATATGTTGTCGTCAGCTCAGAGCTAAATGAAGGCACCACGGTTTCTTTGTACCTTCCTGCTCTGCTGGAAGAGATGACGGAATATCCGCTGGATGGGGCGCATCCGGCAGAAAATCGCTGCGTCCTGCTGGTCGAGCCGGAGAAACAGATGGGAGAAATAGGCCAAATAATGCTCCGGTATCTTGGCTTCTCGGTCAGGGTTGCGAGTGATCGCGCCGAGGCGATTGGCGAGCTGCAGCAATTTATCGCAGATCCTCTTTTGCCAAAGCCCCTGGTTATTCTTGATCTTTCCGCTAAAAATGGTGAATCGGCCGTGGAAACCTGCCGGACCCTGCATGGGATTGATCCCGCATTAAAAATTATCGCCATGAGCGGCAGTATTCTTGATCCTATAATGTCAAACTACCGCGACTATGGATTTGTTACCACCATCCCTAAACCGTTTTCCATGGACAGTCTTAAACATATAACCGATGCAGTTTTGCATATGTAGCAAGATGGCTATTTATGGGGCCGATTCCCTCCGTGCATGAGCACGATGCCCACGACAAAAGCGATGATGCCGATGACCGCATTATTGCCGTGCATCAAGATAAGGGAAGAGAGACAGAGCAGCACGCCGATGGTAACTTTATTCATACCGCCCTTTAACACCGCGCCAGTGTTCCGCTCCATTGCTGATCAAGCTTTTTCGGGGACACCGGTGCACGGGTTTTAATTTCCGGTGAGAACAGGGAAATCCTGTATTCATTGACCAGATCCCGAAAGCACAGCAGTTGTTCGACTGCTTCTGCCGGAAGTTCTTCCTTTTTATCCATCATTTGATGCAGTTTCTCCAGATACGGCTGGAGCTGCGCCGATTTCTGGCCGTCTTTGGCAGGATTTGCATGGAACCTCTCCAGGCGTACAAGAAGACTTTGCAGTTGCCGGTCAATGTTTTTTCCATCCAGCGGCTCTGTGTCAAGGAGCAGATCTACCGGAAAGATATCCTCGAGATGGGCGTGGAAATCCGCCTCCTTCCGGCTGGAAAAGCGCAGCCTGGCATCCTGGGCGAAGATTTTGGTAATAGTATCGAGCGCGGTTCTTCTCTTGCGCACAAGAGCCAGCAGCCCATGGCAGATGTCCTGACCGGCCGCATAGAAGCCACGGGCCTCGATGTCCTCAACATTTTTTAAAAATACTCCTTCGGAGACGATCTCTCCGGGGATTGGGCCAAAAAGTGAGGTGAGAATACAATCAAGCAGTCTGGAGATCACCTCCTTGCGGGTCTGGCCGATGTTCATCAGCCAGATGGAGGAGGGGCCGGAGAATGCGGTGGTGCACAGCTTCTTCAACGCCTTGTATTGGTTGCCAAATTGCAGCGTATATAGATACAGGTTGCCTTGCCTGTTCATTTTCTCGGCGACTCTTTTGTCCTGGGCAAAGGTGAGCGTCACACAACCGCCCTCCGGGTGGGCGATGAGCACCGGGTAGAGCAGGCCGGCAACTTCCCCTTGCGGCGTATAGATGGGCACGGTGTCGGGAAGGCCGGAAAAATTCCAGGTCGTATGGCTGCTGCCCTCCCAGCGCCGCACCACCTCCTTTTCCGCACCGCGCAGACTTTGCCCAGGTGCCGAGGGCTCATTGCCGCTTTGCCGGGCGAGCAGTTCTTGTAAATTACGTCCGGCGCACAGCTCCTGACCGGCAGCGTCAAAGAGGAGAAAGCGAGGCTGCAGGTGCAGGGGCGGGTTGTCAGACCAGTCGGAACGTCGAATTAACATTTTAAACATTTTCAAAATGGACGTTTCGAGCGCTGAATAGAAAGAACCCGCACCGAAATCCATATCATCGAGCAGCCTGTTTACCGTCTCACTGATCGGCACCAGGTTTTTTCTGATGCCTTTGGGCAGTGCTTTGAGCAGAAAGGTCAGTTTTTCCTGCAGGAGGCCGGGCACGAGCCATTCAAAGGAGTCGGCGGCAACAGTAGCGGCAAAATCAAAGGGCAGCCGGAAGGTGACGCCGTCTCTCTCTGAACCTGGTGCAAAATGGTATTCCAGGCGAAGCTGCATGCTGCCAAGAGAAAAGGTGGGGGGATAATCAACCAACTCCTTTTCTTCAAGCCGGCGCAGCAGCACATCATCGTCTTGCATCAGCAGGAAAGACTTGCTTCTTTTTTTCCTGAGAAACCGATTAAAGGTCGTCTGGTCATAGACGTCAAGGGGGATTCTCTCTGCATAAAATGCATGCAGGGTCAATTCGTCGGCAACAAGACTTCGCACCCGCAGTTTCTCTTCGGCGTCCTGCCATTTTTGTATCAGTGCCAGGTTATGGTCAAGAAAATGATACGAGCCATTGAGCTGACCGGCAACGAGTGCCGCCTGGATAAAAATATCCCGGGCCTCACCGATATTGTTTTTGTTTCTTTTGCCGTAGTTCACTTTTCGGCCGGAGGCAATAATCAAACCAAAGAGAGAGGCCTTTTCGTCGGCTACGACCTGTCCGGTTTTTTTCTGCCAATGGGCATTGGACCAGGAATATTTGCAGAGATGCTCGGCCACCGCCTCGATCCAGTCAGATTCAATGGTGGCAACAGTGAGCGCGTAGAGTCTGGTCGTTTCGAGAAACGATGCGGCCACCAGCCACTGGCCGCCGGTGGTGAACTGATGGGAACCGGGAAAAATCATCAGCTCTTTATTATGCGTGCCCTGATACAGGCGGCCCTGTTTTTTTATGGCCAGATTGCGCAGAAAGCCGGCAAGAAAAGATTTGTGGATCTGCTCGTAAGAAGCGTCGGCGGCGTTGTCGACAAAGCCTTCCCGTCTGTCGAGGATTCGCGTTAACTGGGTGTGCAGATCGAACCATTCGCGCATCCGCTGAAAGGAGAGAAAATGGGCCGTGCAGTACTTTTTCAGCTTTGACCAGGATTTGGTGCTGTTTTCCACATCGTGATACTGATGCCATATGTTCAGGAGGACCATGAAGTCCGAGTGCGGATGGCCAAATTCCCGGTGGGCGGCATCGGCCTCTTTTTCATAGTCGGCAGGGCGTATGCGCGGATCCTGGATGGCCAGTGCCGCCGAGATAATTTTAATTTCCCGAAGACAGTTGTTTTCTTTTGCCTCGATGATGATTCTGGCGATACAGGGATCGATGGGCAGATCGGCCATGATCCGTCCCCGTGCGGTCAGCTGCATTTTCCCGTCTATGGCGCCGAGTTCCCGGAGCAGCCGATAGCCCTCTCGGATGGCATTTTTATAGGGCGGATCCAGAAAGGGAAATTTTTCCGGGTCACCGAGATCAAGAGAGATCATCTGCAGGATAACCTCGGCAAGATTCGAGCGTTTCAGCTCCGGCAGGGTATATTCGGGCCGGTCGAGAAAATCTTCCTCGGAATAGAGACGGATGCAGATGCCGGGCGCGACCCGCCCGCATCGGCCTTTGCGCTGATCACAGCTGGCACGCGAAATTCTGCTGACCGGCAGGCTGGTGGTTTTCGCCCGAACGTTATAGGTGGAAATACGGGCGAGACCACTGTCGACGACGTAGCGGATACCGGGAACGGTGACGGATGTTTCGGCAACATTGGTGGCGACGACAATCTTCACCTGGCTGAAGTTCTGAAAAATTCTTCGCTGATCACCGGTCGGCAGCCGGCCGAAGATCGGCAGGATCACCGCCTGGGAGATTTTTCCTTCCAGCAGCCGGCAGCAATCGCGGATATCCCGTTCAGTCGGTAAAAAAACGAGAATATCTCCTTTCGCTTCACGCTGAAAAAGATCGCAAACGGTTTGCACGCAGTGCTCCAATTCGCCATCTTTTTCACCGGAGACATCTTCTTCGGCGGGATTGTAGCGGACGGTAACCGGATAGGTGCGCCCAGAAACGGTGATGATCGGGGCGCCATTAAAATGAGTGGCAAAGGCGGCGGTATCGATGGTCGCCGAAGTTATAATAACCTTGAGATCATTGCGGCGGTGCAGCAGCTGTTTAATGTATCCGAGCAGAAAATCAATGTTCAGGCTTCTCTCATGGGCCTCATCAATGATAATGACACCGTACCTGGATAACAGCCGGTCCTGTCGCGTTTCCGCCAGGAGCACTCCGTCGGTCATAAATTTGATCTTTGTCGCCGGCGTTGTATAATCATGAAAACGGATTTTATACCCGACCATACCGCCCGCCGCTCCCAGCTCTTCTGCCACTCTGGCGGCGACGGTCGATGCGGCAATCCGTCTTGGCTGGGTACAGCCGATGAGTAAATTATTGCCGGGAAGGGCCTCAAGGCACATCTTGGGCAGCTGTGTCGTTTTTCCTGACCCGGTATCCCCGGCAATAACGACGACTTGATTGTTGATTATGGCCTCGATGATAGTACTTTTATTATCGATTATCGGCAGGTTTTCGGGATAAAAATAATTCATGAAAAAAATAGATGTCGTCTTTAATCTGTGTTAAGTCACTGGCAGAGGTTTGCCCGGAGAGATACCATACCTTTTGCTTTTCTATTACTTTTAAAATGAGGTCACTATGAAAGTTCGTAAAGCCGTTATTCCTGTTGCCGGTCTCGGGACCAGATTCCTTCCGGCGACAAAAGCAATTCCCAAAGAGATGCTCACGATTGTCGACCGTCCGACTATACAATACATAGTTGAAGAGGTTGTCGCATCAGGAATTGATCAGATAATTTTTGTCACCAGTGAGGGGAAATCGGCAATCGAAAACCATTTTGATTACAATTTCCACCTCGACGCGGTCCTGAAAGAAAAAAATAAAACGATTCTTGGCGAAGAACTCAACAATATTTCTAATCTCATTGATATCGTCTCGGTGCGGCAGAAAAAACCCCTTGGCCTCGGCCATGCCATCTGGACGGCGCGTAATGTCATTGGCGATGAGCCCTTCATGGTCCTGCTCGGTGACGACATGGTCCTCAGTAAAGTCCCCTGTGCCAAGCAGCTGCTCGATCTTTTTGATGAGGTCGGTGAGTCTATCGTCGCCATTCAAAGGGTGCCGATGGAAGAAACCTCGCAATACGGTATTATTGAAGGAGAAAAGACCGATCGGGAAAAAACGTATAAAGTTAAACGCATGGTTGAAAAGCCCGCCCCCGGCACAACGGACTCGGATATGGCCATTATCGGCAGATATATTCTGATGCCGGAAATTTTTGATATTCTCGACACGACAACGCCGGGTCATGGCGGCGAGATTCAATTGACCGACGCACTGCTTGCCCTGACCAGAAGAAGGGCCATGTATGCCCAGGAATTTGAGGGTACGAGGTTTGATGCCGGTGATAAAATGGGCTACCTGAAGGCAATTATTGCCTATGGACTCAGGCATCCAGCCCTCGGCAAGCAGCTGAGAGCCCACCTCAAAGAGGTTGTCGCGACTTTATGATGCATCTGGAGGTTGCGGTAGCCGCTCCACTTGAACAGACCTTGACATACGCTGTAGCAAAGGGTGCACAACACGGGGATTGTTTCGCCGAACAGAAAAGCTATGTCGGCCGGCGGGTGCTGGTATGGCTGGGCAGGCGGAAGGTGACCGGCTATGTGCTTGGTGTTGTGCCATATGTCGAAAACCCTCCCTTCCGCATAAGAGAAGTAAGCACCTTTCTCGATACCTATCCTCTGTTTCATGAGAACAGTGTGCCGTTTTATAGATGGGTGGCCAATTATTATCACTATCCGCTGGGGCTGGTTATCAAAACAGCCTTGCCGGGTGGGCTTGCGCCAAAGAGCGTTAAAAGGCTCGTTTTGCAGGTCCATCCCGACGATTTCTCGGCTTTTTTCCCGGCTGACATGCCCCTGTGGGGGCAAAAGCTCTCCACCCAGGGTGAACTTGGGGCGCTGGAAACCGCCGAGATTCTGAGCGACCGGACGGGGAAAAAAGTCGTGGCTCGTCTGCTCGAAAAAGATGCGGTCAGCATCGAAAACAGGATGGGCGAGGATGGAGTGCGGGCAAAAAACGAGATCTGTTATGGGCTTGCCGCGGCGGATCTTTTTATTTTGCCTGGGATGGCGGCAGGTCGGGAGGGTGTGAAAGAATATCAGCAAAAAATCAAGCGAAAGACAGGCCTTGACCTCAAACCCTCGGAGGTCAAGGCGATGCAACGTCTGCACTATCTTACGGAAACAGCCAACCGCCAAACCATCGCCCTGCGAGATCTGCGCCAGGACTATTCCGGCGCGGCAAATGCACTGCTAACACTGGAAGAAAAACGGCTTGTCGTTCGTTCCAGGGAAAGGGTCTTTCGCAGCCCTTTTGGTGAACAACTCAAACACTACCCCCGCCCCGATCATCTCACCGAAGAACAGCAGACCGTGCTGAACAGCCTGCTGCCGGCAATCAGGGCTGAAAAGTTCCGTCCCTTTCTGCTGCACGGGGTGACCGGCTGCGGCAAAACCGAGGTGTATCTCAGGGCGGCGGAAGAGACCCTGGCACACGGCCGGGATGTGATAATTCTCGTCCCGGAAATTGCCCTGGCCACCCAGCTCGAGGCGCATCTGCTGTCAAGATTTGGCGATCTGGTCGTCCTGCTGCACTCAGGAATGTCAGCCGCGGAGCGATTCGATCAGTTTTATCTGGCCCTGACCGGTAAAGCAAAGGTGGTTATCGGCGCCAGATCCGCTCTTTTTGCGCCGGTCAAGAATCCTGGATTGATCGTTGTTGATGAAGAGCACGACGCCGGTTTCAAACAGGACGACAGTTTTCGCTATCATGGCCGCGACCTTGCCGTATTGCGGGCAAAATATCATGACGCCGTGGTGATCCTCGGTTCGGCCACTCCTTCGATCACCAGTTACGCCCATGCACAAGCGGGTAAGTATACCCTGCTGACCATGAAGGATCGGGTGGGTGACCGATCTTTGCCGGTTGTCACCATAGTTGATCTCAACAAAAATGAAGCGAAAGACATTAAAGGGATTATCAAACAGGAACTGCAGGAGAAATTGACCGAGAACCTGAGCCGCGGCAAGCAGAGTATCCTGCTGCTGAACCGGAGAGGTTTTTCCGCAGTGGTTATATGCAGGGATTGCGGCACACCGGTGCAATGCAGCCATTGTCATGTTTCGCTGACGCTGCATAAGGGTAAAAAAAAACTCATCTGTCATTATTGCGGCTTTACCGTGGCCGAAAAGAGTGTCTGTCTGCAATGCAGATCGGCTGACCTGGTACCGGCCGGATTCGGCACCGAACGGGTGGAGGAGGAGGTCCGGGAACTTTTCCCCGAAGCGCGAATTACACGACTCGATTCCGATACGGCCTCCGACCGGAAGAAATTTCTGTCCATTCTGGCCAAAATGCACGAGGGAGACATTGACATCCTCATCGGCACCCAGATGATCGCCAAGGGGCACCATTTTCCCAACGTGACCCTTGTCGGCGTTGTCTGGGCTGATGGGGGGATGAGCATGCCGGATTTCCGGGCCGCGGAGAGAACATTTCAACTCATTACCCAGGTGATCGGCCGGGCGGGAAGGGGAGATGCGCCCGGAGAAGTCATCATCCAGACCATGCGTCCGGATCACTATGCGATTGTCTATTCACGAGATCACCAGTACGGCAAAATGTTTGCCCACGAGATGAAGCTGCGACGGCACCCAGCCTTCCCGCCGTATCTGCGATTGACCGCCCTGCGGCTCCAGGGGCGGGTGGAAAAGGAGGTGCAGCAGACGGCGGTGCGTCTCGCCGGATTCTGCCGGCAAACGGTCAAAAAGGAAAAACTCAAAATTGACACGCTCGGCCCGGCGCCTGCACCAATCGACAAGATCAAAGACAATTATCGCTGGCAGATCCTGTTAAAGGGGGGCGATACCGAGCAAATGCACGGCCTGTGCATGGCCATAAAAAATGTGCGGCAGGAACTGGTCGGACGGCAATGCACCCTGGCGATCGATGTTGATCCGGAAAATATGATGTGATCGTATTTCACTTGAAATGCCTCAGAAAGTGTACCATTTCTTTTTCGGACTATAGCCGACAACCCTGTTCCGTCCTTTCTCTTTTGCCTCATAGAGCGCTTGATCGGCTTGATGTATCAAGTCGTTTTTGCTAAAATTATCCTCTGCGGCCGGGGTGCTGCCCGCCTGTCCGAAACTTGCTGTGACGTGGTATTTCTCCCGGTTGTCCTGAAAACCTGTTTGTTCAATGACAGAGCGTAATTTTTCCCCGACGACCAAGGCGTCCTCACAACTCGTCTCCGGCAGGACGACGACAAACTCTTCACCGCCGTACCGGGCAAGGGTATCGTATTCTCTGATGTTTTCTTGTATGGTCTTGGCGAATTCCGCTAAAACAAAGTCACCGACTTGATGGCCATAGGTGTCGTTGACCAGTTTGAAATGATCAATATCAATGAGAAGAATTGATATTGATTTATTATGTCGCAGTGACCTCTTGATCTCTTGATCCAGAACATTCTGAAAATATCTATGGTTGTACACCCCGGTCAGGCCATCGATGTTGGCCAGATTGTCGAGTATCTTGTTTTTGTCTTCCAGCTCTTTGGTCAAATCTTCAAGGTGAATTTTAGCCAGAATAAGCTGTTTGTTCATCTGGTCGTAGTCGAGATTTATCAGACTCAAACGAATATTTGCCTCCTGAAGTATTTCCTGCACTGATTTGGTGGTTTTTATTTTTAGATTGAAATAGGTCCCGGCCTCCTTAACTTTTATATGGACCTCATTCAGAATAGCCTCGATGCTCTCAGCTGTCAGTCCGAGCAATTTCGCGGCTTCTTTGCGAAACTGTTTATGATAAACTTCCGGATGTTGGGAGTAGAGTACTTTTACTAAAAGATCAGAAAGATAGACTGCTCGAACCGTTGCCCGGATGGTGCTGTTTTGGCCGGGATATTCCTCGGGATGATGATGGTACTTCAGTGGAATGAGTAATACGTCCGGAAACCCCCAATGCTGCGCCACTTCTAACCCGACCTCGGAATGATTGATGCCGAAAACGGCTGCTTCCGCGGCAAAGGTATCCTGGTGCCTGTCCTCGACTGCCTGCAGAACTGAGTCATATTGCTGAGGAAAAGATCTCGCCAGGATAAGCTCCCCCAAATTCTGCAGCAGCCCGGACACAAATACCTCCTCCGTATCCACCCCCTTGGTGTGTTCGAGGATAAGCTTCGCCGTCACCGCGGAGGCGAGCGACTTTTCCCAAAATGCTTCAAAATTAAAGCGGCTTTTGACTGTGCCGGCTTTCATGGTCAAAAAAGAAAAAGACAGCACCAGGCTGCGTACGGCATTCATTCCCAGAATACTGACAGCCTGTTTGATCGAACCTATCTGCTGTGGAAAACTGTAAAAGGCCGAATTGGAAACTTTCAGAATTTTCGCTGAAAGCGAAATATCCTGGGAAATCAACTCACCGATGTCGGCGAGGGTCGTCTCTTCTTTGGCAGTGAGGGTAATCAGTTTCGAGGCGACCGTGGGCAATGTCGGCAATTCATCAGAGAGCAGGATACTTCGCAGAATTTCATCTTTATGCATGACGGTTTTCCGGTTGGTTTGATTATTTTGCATAATCAAAGTTGATCTTCAAAAAATTATATAATTTTTTGAAGATTATTATCAAGTTTTCCCGGAAAAAGAAAGGAAGGCGAATATTTTAAATGCAAAATTTGTCTTGCCCCCTGCCCACGCCAAAAGAGGCTGGAGCTATCGGCTTCATGGCGTGGGCAGGGGAACGGCGTGCACACGCTGCTACATCAACGAGCCGTTGATGAGAAAATGCGTGTAGATACTTGCGGCGTAGCCCAGGGCAATGACCGGCGTCCATTTGAGATGGCCAAAAAAGGTGTACTGGCCTCTTGCCTGACCCATGAGCGCCACCCCCGCCGCGGAACCGATGGAAAGAAGACTTCCGCCAACACCGGCCGTCAGCGTGACCAGTAACCACTGGCCGTGAGACATATCCGGCATCATGGTCAGGACGGCAAACATGACCGGAATGTTATCAACGACTGCAGAAAGCAAACCTATCATGATATTTGCCGTTGTCGGGCCCCAGTCCAGATACAGCAGGTTGGAGACGAGACCAAGATAGCCCATGAAACCAAGACCGCCGACACAGAGAATAACACCGTAGAAAAAGAGCAGGGTGTCCCATTCCGCCCGGGCAACCCTGGCGAAAACATCGAAAGGTATGATCTGACCGATGCGCTGTTCGGCTTTGATCGGGTCGTAGCTCTCCTGGGTTCTGACATGGGTTTTATTCAGGTAGAAACCAAACATCTTCAGGAGCGACAGACCGGCCATCATGCCGACCACCGGTGGAAGCTGCAAGAAATTATGAAAGCTTACGGCAGTAGCGATGGTCCAGAGAAAAAGGCCGATGATGATGAAGGCGCCACGCTTTAATTTCAAGTTCTCAAGGCCGGCTTCCGGCTGTTGGTCTGCTACGGCAAAGCTCATTATCACTGCCGGCACCAGCCAGTTGACCACCGACGGCACAAACAAAACTAAAAATTCCTGGAACTGGATAATGCCTTTCTGCCATACCATAAGCGTGGTAATGTCGCCAAAAGGGCTGAAGGTGCCACCGGCGTTGGCGGCGATAACAATATTGATACAGGCCAGGCCGACGAATTTTTTATCCTCTTTGCCGATGGCCATCACCACGGCACACATCAGCAGTGCCGTGGTGAGATTGTCGGCAATCGGCGAGATGAAAAAGGCAAGGAGACCGGTAATCCAGAATAGTTTCTTAAAAGAGTAGCCGGCGTTGACCAGCTTTACCCGGAGAACCTCGAACACCTGCCGCTCTTCCATGGAATTAATGAATGTCATGGCCACCAGCAGAAAGAGAAACAGCTCGGCATATTCAAGAATATTATGACGAATAGCCACCTCTGCCGCATGATTAATGCCGTTCATCGCATAAATCAGGCCGATTATGCCCCAGATAATGCCGGCGGCGAGGAGAACGGGTTTCGATTTCCGCATATGCGTCATCTCTTCGAGCATGACAAAAAAATACGCCACGACGAAGACGATCAGGGCGATATATCCACCCCAGTGATTGGTGAGGTTCAACGCTTCATGGACCACTCCCGGGTCAGAGGCGAAGGCTGTTCCGCAAAACCCCACGGAGAAGATAAAGGCGGTGAAATAATAGAAAAGGCTCCTTCCACGCATTGCAGAACTCCTGTTAAGTTTTTGTGATTATGCTGCTGCACGATTTCATGAAAAAGATATGTGCTGAATTTAATGTGCAATATATTAAGCCTCGTAGGATAAAGCTAAAAAAAGATTAGGTCAAATAGATAAATATGCTATTATAGTTAGAGATAATCGAATTGAAAACTGCTGCGGCAGTGCAATACAACGCAAAAACCATAGGAATTGCCAAGCAATGGAATGGCTTAATTATCATCACCTGTTTTATTTCTGGACAGTCATGCAGGAGGGAAGCATCACCGCAGCCGGCAGGAAGCTCAGCCTGGCCCAATCAACGGTGAGCTCCCAATTATCCACCTTCGAAGAAGTTTTAGGTGCAAAACTTTTCAAACGGGTCGGCCGGAATCTCGAACCTACGGACATGGGACATCTTGTCTATCGGTATGCGGATGAGATATTTTCCCTGGGCCGGGAAATGCTTGAGTCGGTGCGGGGGCAATCGATAACCGGCCCCTTATCCCTCAAAGTAGGTCTTGTCGATGTGGTGCCGAAACTGGTTGCCCGGAAACTTCTTGAACCGGCAGGAAAGTTGTCTGAACGGGTCCGGCTGATTTGTCATGAAGGCAAGGACGAACAACTGCTTGCCGACCTGGCGCTGCATAAACTTGATATGGTCCTCACCGAGACGCCGCTTCGTTCAAGCTTGAGTATCAAGGCATACAATCATCTCCTGGGGGAATGCGGTGTTTCTTTTTTTGGTGTGGAAAAACTGGCCAACCCCCTGCAGCACAACTTCCCATATTCTCTCGACGGGGCGCCCATGCTGCTGCCGATGGCCATGAGTTCCTTGCGCGGCATGGTCGACCAGTGGTTTGAAAGTATTAACGTCCATCCGGTAATAATCGGGGAGTTTGACGACAATGCACTGCTGACGGTGTATGGACAGGCGGGTGAAGGCGTTTTCATGGCGCCAACGGTTATCGAGAAAGAAGTTGAACTCCAATATCAGGTCCAGGTGCTTGGCCGGACGAACAGAATCAGGGAAAGATTTTATGCTATTTCAGTGGAACGGATTATCAGGCACCCGGCAGTAGTCGCTATTTCCGAGGCTGCGCATCAAAATATCTTTTTTGACCCGGCGAAATAGCCAGGTGATGAGCCATTGGCTTAAAATCTCTGCTGCTTCTCTCATCCGCAGTCGGCCTCTGGATAAGAGCAGAGCTCCCCCTGGTAATTCTCAAAGACAAGGGTGTCGCCCTGCGCCAGAATATACTGTGGCGTAAGGGGAATTTTACCCTTGCCCTTTGGTCCGTCAAGGGCGTAGGTGGGAATGGCCATGCCTGAGATATGTCCGTAAAGTTGGCGCATTATGGCGATCCCGGTAGCGGTCGATGTCCGGAAATGGTTGGTTCCCCGGGTGAGGTCGGCCTGAAACAGGTAGTAGGGCTTCACCCGGATGCGCAACAGGGCGAGAAAAAGTTTCTTGAGCGTTTCGGCATCATCGTTGACGCCTTTTAAAAGGACCGTCTGACAGCCGAGCGGGATACCGGCATCGGCAAGCATGGTGCAGGCCAGGCTCGACTCCGCAGTGATTTCAGCAGGATGATTAAAATGGGTATTAATATAAAGAGGGTGATACGCTTTCAGGAGAGTAACAAGTTTGTCGGTAATGCGCATCGGCAGAACCGAGGGTACCCTGGTGCCGATGCGGATAACTTCAATAGATGGTATTGAGCGCAGGTTTTTCAGAATCGCCGCGATCTCCTCGTCCGGCAGAAGAAGCGGATCGCCCCCTGAAATAAGGACCTCCCTGATGCCCGGATGGCATCGCAGGTAGTCGTAGCCGGCCTGCAGTGTCTCGGGAGTGATCTTCATTTTTGCAGTGCCGACCTTACGGTTTCTGGTGCAGAAACGGCAATACATCGCGCACGTATTCGACACGAGAAACAGCACTCTATCCGGATACTTATGGACGAGATTGGCTACCGGGCTGAGATTTTCTTCCTCCAGGGGATCTTCCTCACAGACCCTGTCGTTTATCTCGGCGACATCGGGAACAGCCTGCTTCCACATCGGATCACCGGGATGGTGCATTAATTTTAAAAAATATGGATTAATGCGCATTGGAAAGTTTGCTATTACCTCACGTAATGCGTTACTATCACAATCCAAATGCTCCTGCAGGCCATCCAGGGTGGTTATGCTGTTCTGTAAAATTATTTGCCATGGTTCCATGGCCGGACATTATGGAGCAGAGAAGAGTACTTGTCAATTGCACATTTTATTTTGAGATGACCAGGGGGGCTGAGTATGTCGACAAATCTGTATCGGTTCAAATACGACGAGTATGGCAATACCCGTGAAATTGTTGTGTATGCCAGCGGGTCCGCTGCCCGCTCCTGCAGCTATATCAACAAGGGAACAGCATTCAGCTTTGAAGAAAGAAAATCGCTGGGACTGGAGGCAACGCTTCCCCCGGGTCAGAGAAGCCTTGAGGAGCAGGTCGAAAGCTCTCGGGCCAAGGTGAATGAAAAGATTGATGATATTGAAAAATTTATCTTTATTCGTTCGATGTTTGACCGTAACGCGACACTGGCCCATGCTCTTATCCAGAGTGATATCAAAAATTTTATAAAAATCATCTACACCCCGACCATCGGCCTGGCGGTACAGAAATATTCGTCCATGTTCCGGCAGGCCAACGGCCTGCACTTTTATCCAGGCAACATCGACGGGGCGGAAGATATATTGCGCCGGTTCGCTCACCGGGATATCCGCGTGGCTGTGGTCACCGATAACCAGGGGGTGCTCGGTATCGGCGATCAGGGCGCCGGAGGGATTGCCGTCTGCCTCGGTAAGTTGATGCTCTACACCCAGGGCGCGGGCATTGCTCCCTGGCATTGTTTGCCTATTTCTCTAGACGTCGGCACGAACAACGAAAAACTCCTTGATGACAAGAAATATCTCGGCTGGCGGCACAGGCGTCTGGAAGGGGAAGAATATCTATCGTTTATCGGTCGATTTGTCAGGGCCTTTCGAAATGTTTTCCCCAACGCCCTCTGCCAGTGGGAGGACTTCTCACAGCGGAACGCCTTTAGTATTCATGACGCCTTCGTCGATGAACTCATCTCTTTCAATGACGATATTCAAGGTACCGGTGCAATCGCCCTGGCGGCTCTTTTGTCGGCCATGAAAATAAGAAACGAGAAACTCGCCGACCAGCGAATTCTCATCCATGGTGGCGGCGCCGGGGGCGTAGGTATCGGAGAACAGATCATGCTGGCCATGATCGAGGAGGGTCTGTCGCAGAAAGAGGCCTTGGACCGTATCTTTATGATCGATTCGAAAGGCCTCATTGTCAGCTCGAACAAGGAACTGCATAAAAAGAAATTTGCCAAGGACAAAGCCCGTCATCCCTGGCTTGGCGAAATAGACAGAATCGACATCCCGGGAATTATCCGCCAGGCAGGGATCACCACATTAATCGGCACGACCGGGCAGGATTTCTTTTTTAACAAGGACGTCATAAAAGAAATTAAGAAAAACAGCACGCGGCCACTTATCCTGCCGCTCTTTCAACATATTTCAACTCCCCAGGTTTTTTGCGAGAATATCAGCAAATGGAGCGAAGAGGGTTTCCTGGTGGCCACCGGAAATCCCTGCGCTACCCTGGAAAGTCTGGAAAATGCCTGTCACATTGGCCAGTGCAATAACGCCTTTGTTTTTCCCGGCGTCGGACTGGGCGTTCTCGCTTCAGGTGCCAGGGAAGTGCTGCCGGAGTTTTTTACCGTAGCGGGCAGAGTTATTTCCGATATGATGTCTGAAGAACAACTGCAGAAGGGACGGCTGGTACCACCGATCAATGATATCCGTAACGTGGCGAGAAAAGTTGCCGTGGCGGTGGCCATGTGCGCAGTAAGCAAAGGGGTCAGCAGACCATGCGTCTACTCTGATTTTCAGCATAATGATGATGAGGCGAGAATGAGTATGCTTATCGACAGGATCCGATGGAATCCTGAATACCTCCCACTGGTCTCCATGTAAACAGCAAAGCCCCCAGCGCAGAGAGGCACTGGGGGCTTTGTGATTGATATAACAATAATTAAATTTTCTGAACGTTATCTGCGGCAGGACCTTTCGGGCCATCAACTATCTCAAAGGATACCCGGGAACCTTCTTCAAGGGACTTAAAGCCTTCAGTTTTGATAGCGGAATAATGGACAAAAACATCCTGTCCACCATCTTGTTCGATAAAGCCAAAACCTTTTGCGTCATTAAACCACTTCACTGTACCTTCTGCCATTGTACCACTCCTTTTGTACGCAGTTCAATTTCGAACCATTAATATATTTCCAACCACTCACTGGTCAGACATCGTTTGTTGTGTCGAAAGAGAAAAATCACCGCCGTTGCCATGTGGTCTTCAGCGCTTTTTCATTCGTCAACACAAAAAAATTTGTACCACAACAAAAAAATCGTTTAGCACGTTTGTCCATTAAATGCAATGGATAATTTCAAAAATGAGCTGATATCCCAGGAAGATAGGTATTTTTCTTACTTTTATATGCGAGGTCTCCACGGTCTCCACGGTCTTTATGGTCTTTATGGTCTCTGTCTTGGGCGGACGCCCGGTGAAATCGCGCCAAGAAAGCGAAACCGAGGCCGGGAAAAACGATAAAGAGTTGACACCCCAATTGCCTGGAGTATAAGATTACACCCCTTGTGGGCGATGAAGTTACCCATCTTTATAAACGAAATAATTTTCCAAGCGGTGTCAAAGACGGTGTACCCCGACTATCCATTTACTTCCCACTATCTCGAAATCGATGGTGGAAGACTGCATTATATAGATGAAGGAGAAGGCCCGGTTGTTGTCATGGTGCATGGCAACCCCACCTGGTCCTATTATTTCCGGCATCTTATTGTACAGTTGCGTGAAAACCACCGGGTCGTAGCCATTGATCATATGGGGTGCGGTCTCTCCGATAAACCGCAGGACTACCCCTATTGTCTGGCGCAGCATATTGTTAACCTGGAATCTCTGCTCAAGCATTTGCAGATAGGGCGTTTTTCCCTTGTCGTTCATGACTGGGGCGGAGCGATAGGGATGGGCTGCGCCGTTAACCATATCGATCGTATCGAAAAAATAGTGGCGATGAACACTGCTGCTTTTCGTTCGACCCGGATACCACGGCGCATACAGCTTTGCCGTTTGCCGGTGCTGGGTGAAATAATTGTCCGATTGTTCAATGGTTTTGCCTGGCCGGCCACCTTTATGGCGGTGAAAAACAAATTGGCGCCGGACGTGGCCAAGGCGTATCTCGCGCCCTATAACAGCTGGCAAAATCGAGTGGCCGTTTACAGCTTTGTCCGCGATATTCCCCTTGCACCGCGCGACAAAAGTTATACCACACTTGTCGATATCGACAGACGGTTACACCTGCTGCGCGATGCGGCTCTGCCTGTGCTTCTTGTCTGGGGAGGCGGTGACTTCTGTTTCAACGAGGAGTTCTTCCAGGAATGGCAGAAACGCTTTCCTGATGCCGAAAGCCATTATTTTGGCGATGCCGGGCATTATCTTCTCGAAGACAAACAGGTTGATCTTGAGCCGATTTTTGCATCGTTTTTTCGAGTATAAGCGTTTGGGAGAGAAGAGGTGGCAATAAATATAGCCGAAACCTTTGTTGGCGTTGCCAGGGAACACGGCGATAAAACAGCGGTGGTCGAGGCTCGAAGCGGAAAGAAAATTTCTTTTCAGGAGCTCAACACCAAGGCTGACGCCTATGGTCATTTTTTTGCCTCGCAGGGGCTCCGCCCTGGAGATATCGTCATCCTGATGGTTACGCCATCCGTTGATTTTGTCTGCCTGACCCTGGCTCTTTTTAAAATCGGCACCCCCATTGTCCTTATCGATCCGGGCATGGGCTATAAAAATTTGCTGCGCTGTATTGAGCGGGTTGCCCCGAAATTTCTTATAGGCATCCCCAAGGCGATTCTTTTCTCAAAAATATTTACCGCACCTTTTCAAACCGTTGAGAAGACATTTTGCTGCGGTACCTCGTTTGGGCTTTTCGGCCGTGATATTTCAGTATCAGGCGAAGATACCGGAAAAGAATATCCCGTCTATCAACCCACCGCCTCGGATCTTGCGGCTATCATATTTACCACCGGTTCTACCGGTCCTCCAAAGGGTGTACGGTATGAACATTCGATCTTTAGTGCCCAGCTGCGCCTGATAAAAGAATATTACGCCATTGGCGCGGCCGACATCGATCAGCCGGCCTTTCCTTTGTTTGCGCTTTTTTCGGCGGCGCTGGGCGCCTGTGCCGTTCTTCCCGACATGGACCCCACGCAGCCGGCCCGGGTCGATCCGGAAAAATTTATTGCCTCCATCAAAAAACATCGGGTGACCTATTCCTTTGGTTCCCCGGCCATCTGGCATGTGGTGAGCAAATATTGTCTGGAACAGAAGATAGTGCTCGACTCCGTCAAGAAGGTGCTGATGGCAGGGGCCCCGGTGCCGTACGAGCTGCTGCAGAGGGTGCGGGATATACTGCCCGCCGATGCTCTGGTCTTTACGCCCTATGGCGCAACGGAAAGTCTGCCCATAGTTTCGATAGAAGGCCGCGAGGTGGTCGGCGAGACCTGGCGGCTGAGTCGAGTCGGTAAGGGGACCTGTGTTGGTCGACCTTTACCGGGTATTGACATCAAGATTATGGCCATCTCCGATGAACCTCTGCGTGAGCTGACCGAAGATATGCTTGAACCTGTCGGCAAAATCGGCGAAATTATTGTCCGGGGCGATGTGGTGACCAGGGCGTATGAAAACAATCCAGAGGAGACTGAACTGGCAAAAATAGTCGACGGCGAGAGTTTCTGGCATCGGATGGGGGATGTCGGCTATCTTGACGATGCCCATCGCCTTTGGTTCTGCGGCAGACGCGCCCATCGAGTCGTGACAGAAGGCAAAACCCTTTATTCCGTTCCATGCGAGGCGATAATCAACGAACATCCCGATATCCACCGCAGTGCTCTTGTCGGCATTAAAAAAAGCCAAGATTGCCATGAAACGATACCGGCCATCATTGTCGAGCCGAAGAAGGATCGCAATATCAACAGCAAAAAACTGCTGACTGAGATAAAAAAAATAGCTGGGCAGTCGGAACTTACCAGGGAAATCAAACATTTCTTCATTCATGCAAACTTCCCGGTCGACATCCGGCATAACGCAAAAATATTCCGCGAAAAACTGGCACTATGGGCACAAAAGAAACTTTTTCCCTGTCGATAAAAAAAGCACTGGTTACCGGTGGAGGTGGCTTTGTCGGCACAGCGATTGTCAAAAGACTTCTTGCGCTGGGCATTGAAACTGATGTTCTCGGCCGACACCAATATCCTGCAGTAGAGGCGCTTGGGGGCAGATGTATTGTTGGCGATGTCAGCGATGGTGCGGTAATGGACCGTGCCGCTGCAGGGGTTGATATCGTCTTTCATGTTGCCGCCCTGGCCGGAATCTGGGGATCGTGGAAAGAATATTATACAACCAATGTGCTTGGCACCGAAACCGTTGTCGACAGTTGCCGAAGAAATGGCGTCTCCATGCTGGTGTACACCTCGACGCCCTCCGTGGTCTTTAATCGTACCGACATCAGCGGGGGCGATGAAAGCCTCGCCTATGCCGCCCTGTATCTGTGTCACTATGCGAAAAGCAAGGTCATCGCCGAGCAGAACGTACTCGCCGCCAATTGTCCGGAACTGCTCACCTGTGCCATCCGGCCGCACCTCATCTGGGGGCCGGGGGATCCGCATCTTCTGCCACGGCTTCTTGCAAGCGGCCGCAAAAAATTACTTAAAAGGGTCGGGGACGGTTCCAATCTGGTGGATATTTCTTATATTGATAACGTTGCCCATGCGCATCTCCTTGCCGCAAAAAATCTTTCCGAGGGGGGGACAGCGGCCGGTAAGGCTTATTTCATCAGCCAGGGAGAACCGGTGAATCTCTGGGATTGGATAAACGACCTCTTTACCGCAATGGATATCGACAGAGTACAGGCGAGTATTTCTTTTCCCGTTGCATATCATCTAGGCGGTTTGCTGGAGACATGGTACAAAATTACCGGAGCGGCAAAAGAGCCGAGGATGACCCGTTTTCTGGCGGAGCAATTAGCCAAATCACACTATTTTTCCATAGAAAATGCCCGGAATGACCTGGGCTATGCACCCATCATTTCAACGAGTGAGGGATTACGAAGGACCGTATCATGGCTGAAGGCGCAATAATAAAAATTAAAAATGTCTTTGTCTGGTTTTTGATCAGTGTATTATGCCAGTTCTATCCCGTGACTCCGGTATCGGCATTTACCATCGGTGAGGAACGGGAGATCGGGGAAAAATTACTCTATTCCGTACGATCCGCATTCGAGCTGATAGACGACCCTGATATCACTCAGTATATAACAAAACTCGGCCAGAATATTCTGGAAGTAGCAGGAATTCAATACTTTGATTACCATTTTTTTGTCATAGACAACAAGGAGTTCAATGCCTTTGCGGCACCGTCCGGATTGATTTTTTTTCACTCCGGCCTGATCGGCACAATGAACTCTGAAGATGAACTCGCCTCTGTTCTCGCCCATGAGGTCGGTCATATCGTCAAGCGCCATCTTGCATCGAGAATGGAGAAAGGGAAATACACAGGGATAGCGTCGTTAGGTTTAGCCCTGGCGGCATTGGCTTTTGGCGGAGCTGCCACCCCGGTTCTTTTGACCGGGGCACTGGCCACGGGACAAAGTCTTAACCTGCATTTCAGCCGCCAAGATGAGGAAGAAGCGGACCTCATGGCCTATGATTGGCTGAAAAAACTCCATCGAGATCCAGCCGGACAGGTGAAGATGCTCGAATCCATGCGGCGGATAGCCCGATACCGCAGCGAGAAACCACCGCAATATCTTCTTACCCACCCCAATCCTGAAGAACGTCTCAATTACATAGAATCGTTGATTGATATGGACAAGGAACACCTGCAAGAGACGACGCAGGCCGCCGACAATTTCGAGTTTCTTCGGTTCAAATATCGTATTCTCGCCCAGGTAAAAGAGTCCCGGGACCTGAGGGTGTCCCTGGCTAACATCACCGCCGATGGCCGATCCGATGCATTGCAGAAGATTATGGCCCAATACGGCCTGTCGCAAATTGCCAAATACGAAAACGACCATAACAAAGGCATCGCCCTGCTGGATAAAGTTATCGAGTCTTTCCCGGACAAAAATATTCTCAAGGTTGACCGGGGGACTATGCTCTTTGCTGCCGGACGTTTTGAAGAAGCCGAGAAAACACTGAGAATGGCCCTGGCGATCGAGGGATCGGATATGTATGCTACCTTTACCCTGGCGAAGCTGCTCTACAGGACCGGCCGGCCCAGGGAGGCGGAGAAATATTTTCAGATGGTGAAGTATGAATTGCCGGAATATTCACAAATATATTTCGAATTGGGGCAAATCGCCTCCGACAATAAACTGGTCAGCAATGCGAACTTTTATCTCGGGAAGTATTATCTCTACGAAGGAAAGATCGATCTGGCCGAGGGAAATTTCAGGAATGCCCTTCGTCAAGGCACCTTACCTGCGGAAATGAAAGTAGAAAGTAAAGAGCTGCTGGAAAAGATAAAAATGTTGAAGAAATAAACGAGGCGGCGCTAAAGCCGTACTGGCTCCAGCTGTTGTTTTACAGAAGCCAGGTTCGGTGCCGTGAAAATTGCTTGACGAAGCGCTGAGCTTCCCGGTAATCCTTTGAAATAGCGGGACATATGATTTTTGATGTAGCCAAGAATCTTTTCCGCCGGTAAAAATTGTTCTATCAAAGCCAGATGAGCGTGTGCACCTGCGACAATCTCCCCCAGCGCATCCGGTCGTCCCGCCTGCTGGAAAACCCATGGGTTGCCGAGTGCGCCGCGACCTATCATTACCCCGTCGCAACCGGTTTGCTCTAGCATCTGCCGCCCCTCCTGATAGGAGAGCACATCCCCGTTGCCTATGACCGGGATAGAAACCGCTTTTTTTACCTGTGATATTATATCCTTGTCAATATGACCGGAGAATCCCTGGGACCAGGTTCTGGCGTGAACCGTGATGGCCGAAGCGCCGCTCTCTTCAAGCATTCTGGCAAAGGCGGGGGCGTTTATGGAGTGACTGTCTTTACCTGCTCTGATTTTTACGGTAATGGGCAGAGATACCCGTGATACTATCCTGGTCAAAATGGCTTCAGCCAGACGCGGATCGGCCATCAGCGCAGCTCCGGCACCTCGCTTGGTGACTTTTCTCACCGGACAGCCCATGTTGATGTCAAGCATATCCGGGCCAAAAGAGGCCATTATCTCGGCAGCGTCCGCCATCACCTCCGGGTCTGCCCCGAAAAGCTGGAAAGCAACAGGTCGCTCTTTGGCAATAGAGGCGAGCATGCGCAAGGTGTTTTCCTGTTGATAGACAAGACCATGGCAGCTGATCATCTCGGAAACGCAGTATCCAGCGCCGAATTGACGACAAAGCAGTCGAAACGGCAGATCGCTGTATCCGGCCAGGGGGGCGAGAACAAAGGGTGATGCAAATGAAAGATGATTAATGTGCAGCATGATGAGTGAGATGCAGGCGAAAGAAACAGAAAAAGGGGCAGCGCCGCAAAATAGCGCTGCCGTGCTTTTTCGGGAGTTTGCCCGTAATTTATAATGCCGATAACCGGGAAACCGTGCGCTGGTAAATTTTCTTTGACAGGTCTTCAATGATCGTATTCAGAGCTTTGCTCTCGTTATCACGATTTGCGGTATTGCTGGTTGTCACCAGATACTCCTCTGTCCATAGCTCCCCGGGGGTTTCGAGAATAATTTTTTTCGAGGCTATTTCCTTGAGGATGTAACGGACCTTCAGGCGAACTTTTACTTCGGTGGTTCTACTCTTTGCGCCATACGATAAACTTGGTAGTTCCAAAGAGACGATCTCTCCAGCCAGGATAAGGTCTGCGCCCTCTTTTACCCGCACGGTGTTGATGGCCCCGGATTTCTGAAACCATCTTGTCAGGGAGCGGTATATTTCTGAATTGAGGCCCAGCTCACTGGTTCTGTTTTTCCATTCGGTGAGATAGATGGTTTTGGCCGGCCCGCTATAGACATTTGGATTATGGTAGCCGCAGGCGGTAACCAGCAGACCAGTAACCAGCAAGACCATAACCAGCAGGGGAAAAAATCGACAGACTGTTTTCACTTCCTCTCACCCTAGTCGTTAAGAATTTGTTTTAAATATGCAGCGAATACCGAAAATGGGAAACCTAGTATCAAACAACAATATTCACAAGCTTCTTCTTGACGACAATAGTCTTTTTGACCGGCCTGCCGTCAATGAATTTGCGCGTGTTGTAGTCGGTGAGAGCTTTTTCTATCAGGAAATCGTCGGCAACGTCTGCAGACACCTCAAGGCGTGAGCGAACCTTGCCGTTAACCTGGATGACGATGGTAAGCATGTCCTCCCTGGCCGCTTCCGCATCGAATTCTGGCCAAGACTGGGTTTCCATGGAACCGCTGTTGCCTATCTGCTGCCACATTTCCGCGGCAAAATGCGGCACCATCGGGGAAAGCATCAGCAACAGAACGGAAATCGCCCGCCGGATGACCGCGGGTTCGGCGCTCTCTTGCTTTTGCTCGCCAACGGATGCCGAAAGGACATTATAAAGCTCCATCATTGCACTGATTGCCGTGTTAAAATGAAAGTTCTGCTCAATATTTTCGGTGACCCGTTTTATCGTCTGATGGGTTTTACGGTGCAGCACCTTTCCCGGTTCAGTCAATTGTACAGGAATCTCGGCAGAACATTCAGCCATAGCACCGCAGGCCAGAATCAGTCGATACACTCTGTTGAGAAAACGTGAAGACCCTTCAACCCCCTGGGCACTCCATTCTAAATCCCTCTCCGGCGGAGCGGCGAACAGACTGAAAAGCCGAACCGTGTCGGCGCCGTACTCGACAATAAGGTCGTTGGGGTCGACAACATTGCCCTTGGACTTGGACATCTTTGCGCCATCTTTTATAACCATGCCCTGGGTGAGAAGATTGGTAAACGGTTCATCGATAGCCAGATGTCCGAGATCCCGCAGGACTTTGGTAAAAAACCGCGAGTACAATAAGTGGAGAATGGCATGTTCTACCCCGCCGATATATTGGTCGACCGGCAACCAGTAGGCGGCTTTTGCTTTTTCCAGGGGCGCTTCGGTGAATCTCGGGCAGACATATCTGGCAAAATACCAGGATGATTCCATGAAGGTGTCCATGGTATCGGTTTCTCTTTTTGCCTCCTTACCACACGTGGGACAGGTGGTCGCAATAAAGGAAGGTCGCAGATGCAGGGGCAGGCAGGCACTGCCCACCTCGGGATCCTCCGGCAGCACGACGGGCAGATCACTTTCCGGGACAGGCTGAACGCCGCAGGCGTCACAGTGGATCATCGGAATGGGCGCGCCCCAGTAACGTTGTCTGGAGATGCCCCAGTCCCTCAGACGATAGGTGACATGGGCGGCGCCGAACTTATGCGCGGTGGCATGAGCGATTATTGCTGCCTGGGCGGCGACCGAATCCATGCCGCTGAACTGGCCGGAATTACGTAAAACGCCGGGAACGGTAGAGGCCTGCTCCATTTTCTCCGGCTCAAGCTCTCCCTCGTCCGGGATGACTACCGGGCTGATTTTCAGGGCATATTTCCGGGCAAACTCAAAATCCCTTTCGTCGTGGGCGGGTACCGCCATGACTGCGCCGGTGCCGTACTCGATCAAAACGAAGTTGGCCACATAGATGGGAATTCTTTCCCCGTTAAACGGATTGATGCAATAGCGGCCGGTGAAGATGCCTCTTTTCTCCAGCTCCGTCTCGACGGATTGGCGTTGCTTCTGGTTGAGAATTTCCCGGGTAAACTCGCGAATTTCCTGTTCCCGGTCGGTGCCCGCTATGAGAGTGTCGAGCAGCCCATGTTCCGCGGCAATGGACATGAAGGTTACACCGAAGATGGTATCCGGCCGGGTGGTGAAAATGGAAATCGTACAGTCGAGGCCATCGACGGCAAAGTCACAGGTGAGGCCGGTGGATTTGCCTATCCAGTTGCGCTGCATGGTCAGCACTTTTTCCGGCCAGCCACCGAGTTGATCGAGATCTTTGAGGAGTTCTTCGGCGTAATCGGTGATTTTAAAAAACCAACCGTTCATCTTTCGCGGATAAACCGGTTCATCACAGCGCCAGCATGCGCCATCAATGACCTGCTCGTTAGCAAGAACGGTCTGACAAGATTCACACCAGTTTACCGTGGTCACTTTCTGATAGACAATGCCCTTTGTATACATCTCAATGAAAAGCAGCTGTTCCCATTGATAATATTTCGGGTTGCAGGTGGCAATCTCCCGAGACCAGTCGTAGGAAAGACCGAGCTGACGCAGCTGGTTGCGCATATAGTCTATATTTGCGTAGGTCCAGGTGGCCGGATGGGTGTTGTTTTTCTGGGCAGCGTTTTCCGCCGGCAGGCCAAAGGCATCCCAGCCCATGGGATGCAGAACGTTATAGCCGCGCATTCGCTTGTATCTGGCCACCACGTCGCCGATTGAATAGTTCCGGACGTGGCCCATATGTATCCGGCCTGAGGGATAGGGAAACATCTCCAGCACGTAATATTTTTCTCTGGCGTCGTCTTCGGTGACTTTATAAACCTCATCCTCTTCCCATACTGTCTGCCATTTTTTTTCTATGGTTTTAAAATCGTACTTGTACGAAACACCGGTTTCTTCAGTCATGTGCTGGCCTCAAAATACAGTTGTTAGATTTTTTCTCCGCCCGCTTGGGAGAAATTGTGGTTTGTCGTAAAAAATAATCCACGCATTGCCGGATCAGACGAACCCTTGCTGGTCATCATAGTTACTCATGTTTTCAAACATGGTAAATTCTTTGATAAAGGTCAATCGAGCAACGCCGGTTGGTCCGTTTCTCTGTTTACCGATGATGATTTCCGCCGACCCTCTCTCGGGATTGTCTTCTGCTTTATTGTATACCTCATCCCGATAAATAAAGCATATAACATCGGCATCTTGCTCAATGGCACCCGATTCACGAAGGTCAGACATCATCGGACGTTTATCGGTCCGGCTTTCCAGACCTCTGTTCAGCTGTGACAGGGCAATAACCGGCACAGCGTGTTCTTTGGCCAGTGCCTTAAGGGAACGAGAAATGTCGCTTATTTCCTGGGTTCTGTTTTCCGTGTTTCGCCCGCGCATAAGCTGCAGGTAATCGACAACAATCAGACCGATGTCGTGCTGTGACGCTAACCGTCTGATTTTGGCCCGCATTTCCAACACGGAGATGGCCGCGGTATCGTCGATAAAAATTGGCGCTTCCGACAACATACCCACAGCCCTGGTCAGTTTCGGCCAGTCATCACTGCGCAGTTTGCCGGTCCTGATGCGCTGAGAATCTATTCGCCCGACGGAGCTCATCAGGCGCATGACCAGCTGCTCCTTAGACATCTCTAGGCTGAACACGGCGACACCTATTTTTTCGACAAGGGCGGCATGCTGCGCTATATTCATGGCAAAGGAGGTCTTGCCCATGGAGGGGCGGGCCGCGACAATGATGAGATCGGAGCGCTGCAGCCCGGCGGTCATTTTATCAATTTCAGCATAGCCGGTCGGTACTCCGGTGATCATTTCCTTTCTTTTGTAGAGCTGTTCGACCGTGGCAAAGGCTTTTGGCACAATCGACTTCACATGGGTGAAAAATTGATCGCCCTTCGATCCGGCTATATCAAAGATAGCCTGTTCCGCATCATCAACCAACACATCGATATCATTTTGCTCTTCGTAACAACGGGCGGCGATGCTGGTATTCACCGAAATGAGCTTGCGCAGAATGGCCTTTTCCCGAATGATTTTTGCGTAACTCGTTACATTGGCGGTCACCGGTACAATCGAGGTCAGGGATGCCAGATACGTCGGCCCTCCAGCTTGATCGAGCTTATTGATGTTTTTCAGTAAATTTGAGACGGTGAGAAGGTCCTGCGGCTCATTTTTTTCAAAAAGTTCAATCATCGATCCATAGATGAGACGATGGTTGTGTTTATAAAAATCCTGCGGAGTAAGAATTTCGAGAACGGCACCAAGGAGGTCGGCCTTGATAAGTATCGATCCGAGCACCGCCTGTTCGGCTTCAACATTTTGCGGTGGAATTCCTGAGGGTACTATGGCGCGGGCAGGGTCGGGTATTGGATTGAAGTCATTCATCATTCGTCAAAGATAAAAGATAGTGCTTCATTTACTGAAGATGTATTTATGGACCTCGGTAGGCGACAGGCGCCGAAAAAATAACACCCGGCGACATGTTCCCAAGCAGGGACATTAAACAAAAACACACCATGAAGGTCAAGCCTCTAGGTGTGTTTTCATTTTCGTATAAACGGCGGCAAGCGGTGCCACAAGGCAGCCGGCATAAGGTCGACGCAGATGCCTCTGCCCCCAAGGACGTTAGTGTGTCTTCAGGGGAACGACGTTTACCGTAAATTCAGCAGTGACGTTGAAACCGACCTTTACGAGAATTTTTGTTTCCCCGAGGGTCTTGATCGGTTCATTCAGTAAGATCTGTTTTTTATCGAGCTCCACGTTGAGCTCCGCCAGTTTCGAACAGATGTCGGCAGTGGTGACCGAACCGAAAAGTCGCTCGTCAATGCCGGCAAGCTGTTCGATAACCACAGTCAAGCCGGAGATTTTCTTGGCAATATCCTCGGCCTGTTTTTGATTTTTAGCTCGTCGAGCTTCGATGTCGGCTTTATTCTGTTCGAGAATTGCCAGGTTTGCCGCTGTTGCCTGAACGGCTTTTCCCTGGGGCAGGAGATAATTGCGACCGTATCCGGGTTTAACGGTTACCACGTCGCCTTCCAGGCCGAGGGAGCTGATTGATTTCTTTAAAATAAGTTCCATATTTTTAAACTCCTGAGAATATAGGTCTTATAAACCTGTTGGTGATACCAGTATCATTGTGCAGATTTATAGTATTACCTGGGTCAATTAACTGTTTCTTGTTTCAGTTTGCGAAAATCAAACCATATATCGGCTATGCCGCATATCAGCAGGATTAATGTGCCAAATGACTGAAAGACGAGCATAATATAAAAAAATGATCTGAGCAGCAGGGGCACATTCCATTTATGCATAAAAAATATGGCTATCGACATCCCCTGAAAGCAATAAACAATACTTAACAAAATGAGACTGTTGATCGCAACGGGCCTTAAAAATTCGATCGGCAGGAGAGAAAAGATGCCTGCTCCGATTGCGACCCAGACTACTTTCTCCGGCAATTTCCAGTAGCGGCAGTTTGCCCATGGAGCATTGCCGCTGGTTTTGAGCAAAAGCATGTTGCCCAGTACCATGGTAAGCCAGGTGATAAACAGAATAAAGCTCCCTAGAACGGATGGCATTATCATCGGGATAATGATTCTCATCCGGAGGAGGGTGGCCTCGAGCATTACCAGGGTGTCACCGGAAATATCGTTACTTTGCCGGTAATAATCCAGTGCTTCGCCTATGCCATCATCCAGGGAACGCACCAGCTGTGCATAAGCCGACATTTCCGAGCCCAAAGAGAGCATGGTAAAGATGGCTATCCAGCCGCCTGCCAGGGCAAGCGAACTCTTCAGTCCGCTCAGTGCAGGGGCGTCCTGTCGATTGGCCGATCCAAAAAGCACATATCCGGAAAGCAGCAGGGTTGTGGAAAACACAAAAAGTTCAAAGTTTCTTAACAGAAGATAGGCGATAAGAGAGAGGCCGACTGCTGTAAGCAGAAGCCTTTTTCCGGTATAGAGCCCATACGTACCAAGAGTGTAGAAGGCCAGCAGAGGCAAAAATATATGCGACCAGCCAAACAGAGACCATTGCACTCCTGGCAGCATTATAGCCAACGAAACAAACAGAATGATTCGAACGATTCTGCCTAAATTCGGCTGCTCATTTCCCTGACTCGCCACCTTGAATTCCCTGCAAATAAACGGAATAATTATCCCTGGGTTGATCCTGAGTAGGGTAAAAAGGCAATCTGCCTTGCCTGTTTGATCGCCTCACACAGTTGACGCTGATGCGTCGCACAGGTGCCGACGATCCGGCGAGGAATGATCTTCCCTCTCTCGGAAACGAAATTTCTTAGTGTTTTTACATCTTTATAGTTAATAGCAAGGTCTTTTTCACCGCAGAACCGGCATGATTTCTTGCGAGTAAAAAGTTTCTTTTGTGGTCTTTGCGCCATGATATTACCCTCCAGGGTAAAAGATCTTCAGAATCTTCCGAGTGACTATTACTCAGTTTCTTCAATGATATTTTCTTCTTCAGCATCGTCGGAATCGGTTTCTTCCATTTCCTCATTTTCGACCGGGGCAGATGCCTTCGCTGATATTTCCGCCAGTGCCTCTTGAATGTTTTCCTCGGTCATGGAATCTGCAGTCTTGATGGTCAGGTACTTCAATACCATATCATCAATCCTGAATTTTCGTTCGATTTCTGCAACAGCTGCTGGAGTACCGGCGAAATCACAATAAACATAATAACCCAGGCTTTCCTTTTTAATCAGATAAGCCAGCTTTTTCATACCCCACTTATTCATCTCAAGAATGGTACCTTTTTCATTGAGAATGATCTGAGTGGTGTTTTCAGTAACTCTATTAATCTCATCTTCGCCGACATTGGGGCGAAGTATGAAGATTGTTTCATACCTGCGCATGCGTTCCTCCTCGTGGACGTATGGTTTTTGCCGAGCAGCAGCTCGCACAATTTATGGCCCTCGCACTTGGTAATAGTCTTGGCAGAGAGCAAGAAGGACATAATAACCCGTTGTTATTATGCAAATACTGGAAGCGACACAGGGAATTGACCCATGTCATTTGCTTCTCAGTAAAAAACTGAGTATAATACATAGCAGAAGTGGTTGTGTCAAAGGGTATTTTTTATCTTTTCCTCTGCTTTTATGGCGTTCCATTGGGCCGTCAGCTGTTCTTCGTTTTCATACGGTTTGCCCGCAAAAACATGCGGGTGCCGGCGAATAAGTTTTTTGTTCACTGTCCGTATGACATCGGAGAACTGAAACTCGTCATGATCATGGTGTATTTCGGCAATCATAATTATTATATATAATAAATCGCCCAGCTCCTCACAGACATTAACCGGGTCATCGTTGCGTACAGCATTGTCTAATTCCTGACATTCCGACTTGAGGTGCTTGAGCAGGGAAAATGGGGTCTGCCGTTTGTCCCAGGGACAGCCGTTTTCTCCCCGGAGGGCGGTGATGGTGGAAAGGAGCTCGGACAATTCATGGATAGACTGAGTCATTTGTTTTACGGGTGTTAGGTTTTATAAAGGGATAAAATTTAATGAAAAAAGTTGAAGAAAGCAGAAACCTTACAACTTTCGCACTTACATTTGCGAAAAAAGAGTTGACATTTTACTCCTAACGAACTACTTAGCTTTGCTGGAAGGTGTTGTCAGGTTTTGTGCATTTGCATACACACGATACCATCTTTTTTGAAAATGTACATTGTGTTTGAAAATGTACGTTTGTAATGGGGGAGGCGGATCCCCCACTGGAAATAAGTAATAACACAACATTGAGGTAAGGTAATGGAAGACGACAAAAGACAAAAGCTACTCCTTGAAAAGCACAAAGATATCGCAAGGATAGACCAGGAGTCAAAAAGAACTCATGGGTGGTATGTCAGGGTGAGATTTTTAGGAAGAACCCACTCAAAATTCTTTTCGGACAGAAAATGCGGTGGGCGATACTCCAGCCTGTTATCGGCCATTACCTGGCGCGACAAGACAGAAAAAAAACTTGGCAAGGTCAGGACCAACAAGCATATGGTTACTGTCAGCAATTCAGGGACCGGTGTTGTTGGCGTTCGACTCAATGACAAACTCAACCGGTTTGAAGTAAGCTGGGTTACCCATCTGGGCAAGCAGGGCAAGACGTCGGTCTCCATTTCGAAACATGGGAAGAAGGCCGCTTTTACAAGGGCTTGTTCGATTCGTGCAGAGAAAGAGAAAGCCCGTCTGGAATACGGCGGTTAACATTTTTTTAGATTGTTGCACAGGTTTGATTTGCAGTACGCCTGCTTTTGCCAGACAATGGACAGGTCAAAAAAATCAGTCGCACTCTACCGTAACACTGAATGAAGCCATCATCCGCTTGCTGAAAATCCAATACATGTTTTTCACCTAGAAACTGTGGGAACAGCAAAAACACGGGACAACGTTTGAATTGTGTTGACAATAGCCGCACATTCAGGTTAAGTACCTGGTTCTTGTGATGTTACATGGTTCTTTCGACAATAGAGAAGATTTACTCAAAGAGGTTTATATATGTATGCTATAGTTCGTACAGGCGGAAAACAATATCAAGTCGCGTGTGGTGACCAGGTTCGGGTGGAGAAACTCGAGGGCAATGTCGGTGACAATGTAGATTTGCTTGATGTGCTCATGATTGTATCCGGAGACGATGTGAAGGTTGGTCAACCCGTTCTGGAAAATGCCAAGGTTACCGCCAAGATTGCGGAACAGGGAAGAGCAAAAAAGATTATTGTCTTCAAGAAGAAGCGCCGCAAAGGCTATCGATTGCGTAATGGACACAGGCAGTCGTACACCGCATTAAAAATTGAAGAAATTTCCGCGTAATTGCCATTCGTGTAAAAATTACGGGTACAATACTATATCAACGGGAGATACTTTCCGTCGAAGAAAAGGAGTGGGAGATGGCTCATAAGAAAGCAGGTGGTAGTTCAAGAAACGGCCGAGACAGTGCCGGGCAGCGCCGCGGCGTGAAACGATTCGGCGGTCAGGTGGTAAAAGCCGGTAATATTCTCGTTCGTCAACTTGGGACGGTTATTCATCCGGGAACCAACGTTGGCTGTGGACGGGATTATACGCTTTTTGCCAAGATTGAGGGTGTTGTGACATACGAAGAATTTGGTAAAAACAAAAAACGAGTGAGCATTTATCCTGTAGCATGATGACTATCCGGGAGATTTTCTCTTGTTTCGTACGAGAAAATTGCGCCAGGGTAATTATTGCCCCTGCAGGGGCTACTACAGATCGGCCCGCTTGTCGGGGATAGTTTTATCGAATATCGTTTCCGGATGCAGTGCAGTTTTCAACATAGTCCGGGAGTTTGAACTCGACCTCAATGATGCATTGATGGTCGAGTTTTTTTTTATTCAGGATGGCGGAAATCGAAATCCTGCGGGTAGAGTGATGGCATTTATTGATGAAGCAAAATTCTTTGTGAAAGCAGGGGATGGCGGTAACGGGTGTGTAAGTTTCCACAGAGAAAAATTTGTTCCCAAAGGTGGGCCGAACGGTGGCGACGGAGGGAGAGGCGGCAGTGTCATAATCCGGGCAACGAATTCGTTGAATTCGCTGATTGATTTTCGTTTCCGATCTCATTTTAAAGCGGAACGGGGAATACACGGCAAGGGAAAAGACATGCATGGACGGGCGGGGAAAGATTGTATTATCGATGTCCCCGTAGGTTCAGTAATTAAAAACTCCGAAACTGGTGAGGTGCTGGCTGATATCGCAGTGGATGGAGAATCGATCGTTATCGCCAAAGGAGGTGCCGGAGGTATGGGCAACCCTCATTTCGCCAGTGGTACGAACCGGACGCCGAGGGTTGCCACCAATGGGGAGCTCGGCGAAGAATTCTGGCTGAAAATCGAGCTCAAACTCATCGCGGACGTTGGCCTGGTCGGCCTGCCCAATGCCGGTAAATCGACGCTCTTGTCCGTCCTCTCCGCCGCAAACCCCAAGATCGCCTCCTACCCATTCACAACCCTGGAACCGCAATTAGGGGTATTGCAGTATAAGTTTTTCAAGCCGTGTATCATTGCCGACATCCCCGGCCTCGTTGAAGGCGCCCACGACGGTATTGGACTTGGGCATAAATTTCTTCGCCATATTGAACGAACCAGTATGCTCCTCCATGTGATTGATGCAGCTGACGAAAATGTTTCCAAAAATTTCGAGATCATTTCTAATGAATTGCTCCAATATAAAGAGGAACTTGCCGATAGAGTCCAGATTTTGGTATTAAATAAACAGGATTTGATGGACGAGGCGGATCTCAAGGAACTGGAAAACTATTTCCAACAATTGGGGCAAAATGTTATTACTGTCTCTGGAGTAACCGGAGAAGGAATTGAATCTCTCAAGAAAACTGTCGTAGAAACCCTGGAGCAGGTCAACAGCAAGACGGACTGATCCGACACCGGCAAACGGCAAACATCCCAGGATTCATGATAATGCCCTTGAGGGGGAGAAGTGCCGTGGTGGTCTCAGGAGAGCAGTCGCCGGCACATTTTTTCTTGGATGGCAAGCTGCAAGCGGTTGATGGCCAATGTTCTTAAACCGAAAAGGACACGTAGATGAAACTCGAGCAAACTGTCAGCGAATTGGCGAAAAGGGCTAAGGTCGCTGCATCATCCCTGATGGCCCTGTCCACTCAGAGCAAAAACAGTGCCCTGTCGTCTGTTGCTGAACTCCTGACCCAGCAAAGACAACACCTCCAAGAAGAAAACACCAAAGATCTGCAAGCCGGGCAAGCCCAGGGGCTTTCTTCGGCCATGCTTGATCGGCTGCGGTTGTCTGATGCGGTCATTGACGCGATGATCACCGGGCTGCATGAGCTCTGCGCTCTGCCTGATCCGGTCGGTTCAATAGAAAACCTGGTTAAACGGCCCAATGGCCTGCAGGTCGGGAGAATGCGCGTGCCTCTCGGGGTGATCGCCATGATCTATGAATCCCGTCCCAACGTTACCGTGGATGCGGCCGCACTCTGTCTCAAGACCGGAAATGCGATAATACTGCGCGGAGGATCAGAGGCTATCCATTCCAACCTGGCTCTTGCCGCCATTCTTCAGCAGGCACTGCGCATGCACGACATTGACCAAAATGCAGTGCAGATTATCCCTGTAACCGATCGCCTGGCGATCAATCACCTGCTGACCCTGGATGCGGAGATAGATCTTGTCATACCCCGTGGCGGCGAAGGCTTGATCCGCTTTGTCTCTCAGACATCGAGAATTCCCGTTCTCAAACACTACAAAGGCGTCTGTCATCTTTTTGTGGACAAAGATGCCGATTTAGAAAAAGCAATTCCACTGATCATTAACTCCAAAACGCATCGCCCGGGAGTGTGCAACGCCCTCGAAGGACTGCTTGTTCACGGCGATGTTGCGGAGAATTTCCTGCCGATAATAGCCAACGCCCTCGTTAATTTGGGCGTTGAGCTGCGCGGATGTCCGCGGAGTGTGAAAATTTCCAGTAAGGTGCACCCCGCCGGGGCAGAGGACTGGGGCACCGAATTCCTTGATTTGATCCTCTGCGTGAAGGTCGTGCAGAACTTTGCCGAGGCGAAAGCGTACATCCGGCAGTATGGCTCGCAGCATACCGAATCAATTATCACGGAAAATTACACTACCGCCCAGCGGTTTATTGCCGAAATAGATGCCTCCGCCGTTATGGTAAACGCCTCAACGCGTTTTAATGATGGCGGCCAGCTCGGTCTTGGCGCGGAAATAGGCATAAGTACCACCAAGCTGCACGCATACGGGCCAATGGGGCTCGAAGAATTGACAACCCGCAAATTTGTCGTCTTTGGCCAAGGGCAGGTCAGAGAGTGACAGGGCAAAAAATCGGCTTGCTCGGCGGAACCTTTGATCCGGTTCATTATGGGCATCTGCAGTTTGCCGAGGCGGCATTGCAGGAATGCCGCCTGGACAGGGTCGTCTTTCTTCCTTCGGCCGAGCCTCCCCATAAAAACGGTGCTGCGATAACATCGTTTCGACACAGACTGGCTATGCTCATCCTGGCCGGACAAAACAGACATGGTTTTGAGTGTAATGCCATAGAGGAAAGGCTGCCGAAACCATCCTATACCATTGATACCCTTCGAGAGCTTCAAAAGCATTATCAGGTTGATTGTCGATTGTATTTTATGATTGGTGCCGATGCCTTTCTTGATTTTCTCACCTGGAAATCCCATCAGCAGATTCTCCAGTCGGTGAATATTCTTATCGCCCTGAGAAAAGGATATAATGTTGACCGGCTGACACTCCTGTTGGAAAATTTGGGATATAAGCCAAATGACGGCTCCTGGACTGCCGGCGAGGGTAAACAAGATATCCATATATTAAAAAGGACACCGGATGACCATAGTTCCTCAGCTATCAGGACGATGATCGAAAAAGGAGCGCCAGTTGACCGTTTCTTGCCTGAAGCAGTTATTGACTACATCCGGAAAAACAAACTTTATCATGCAGCGAATGGAGAACGAACAACTCCTTGACGGCAAGTGCTGAGTGGAAATATCTTTATGATAACAGAACAAAAATGGCCGAGTCCGTCAAAAATATCGGTACTCATTGTCGATGACTCGCTGGTATTTCGCAAGTTTTTAGGAGATATCTTCGACGATTGTGAAGATGTCGCCGTTGTCGGCGAGGCACAAAATGGCATTGAAGCTCTTGATATGATACTCAAGACGAAACCGGATGTCATCTTGCTGGATATGGAAATGCCCCTGATGGATGGAATGACTGCCCTGCAGCATCTGATGATTCATCGGCCGACTCCGACCGTTATGTTTTCAAGTCTTACCGAACGGGGAACCGCTCGATGTTTTGATACCATGAAAAATGGCGCCATAGATTTTGTCTGCAAGGATTTCATTTTCCAGAAAAACAACGTGGTAACCTATAAAAATCTGCTCATCGACAAGGTAAGAAGAGCTGCCCAGGTAAAAATCAAAGCGAAAGAACCGGTCGTTACGGCGACATCAGTGGCAAACTGTGCACCTGATACAGCGCGGAGAGTCGTTTTTTGTGAAGAGTGCGGCAACCGTCAGGGTGTTGTTGTTACCAAAAACCAGCCCCTGCAGCCTGTTCTCTGTTCCCAGTGCGGCGATAGCATAGACCTGAGTTTATCCGCGCAGTCACAATACCGCCGCAGCACCTTTATATCCGTGCTCGGCGGGGGGGAAGGCTGTTTCTCCAATCTGCTGCAAATCGTTCCCCAGCTTGGCGCCGAAATGGGTGGTGCGGTACTTGCTGTTGTTCATCAGAGCGTTGAACATGTCAATGCATTTGCTGAATATCTTGACGCGATATCTCCGATGAAAGTGATACGGGCCAGAGAAGGTGTCAATATTGAAGGCGGAAACTGCTACATTGCCTCCGGTTCCGACTATATGAGTATTAAACCCTACAGTGCTCAGCTAACCTTGCAAAAGGTAGCAAAAGGATCATTGAAAGGCGGGCCCCTCGACATTCTCCTGGCATCAGTCAGCACCATCTTTAAAAAAAGGGCCGCCGGAATAATACTTTCCGGCGACGAGAATGATGGCGCAAGAGGCATATCCATACTCATGAAAAATGAGGGCTCGCAGGCCATTCTTCATGAAGAGGAATGTTATTATAAAAACATGGGTCGGCAGATTACGACAAATTGTAATATAACGAGAACCTATGCGCTGGATAGCATCGTCGATACCATCAGACAAAAGCATTTTCAGGCGAAACATGACAGCAGTGCCGGTTGAAGCCACTTTTCTTTATGTCAGCCAAGCATGCATTCTTCGTCGTGTTTCGTGCCGTTGGGCATCGTTTCGGCTAGGATAAGGCAAATGGAGAGTCGGTTAAGACCGGGGCAAGAGAACAAAGCACCGCTCTGGGAGGAAATTGTTCCTCTCATGCAACAGGGGCTGCATAAAGAATTGCTCAGAAGTGCCTACAAAAATTCGACACACGGTGGGGAGATCTTTCCACTGCGGGAGAATGTTTTTACGGCGATGCGGCTGACCAGCCTTGAAGAAACCAAGGTGGTCATCATTGGTCAGGATCCCTATTTCAATGAGCATCCCGGCAAAGGGCCCGAAGCCCACGGCTTATGTTTTTCTGTACAAAACGGAATTCCTGTCCCGCCATCCCTGCGTAATATCCTGCAGGAAGTCAACAACAGCGTGTACAACGGGCGAAAAGTCAGTGTCGACAGTGATCTGACCCGATGGGCAAGACAGGGTGTTCTGCTGCTCAATGCCAGCTTGACGGTGATAGCCAAGCGTCCGAATTCCCATGCAAATCTTGGCTGGCATCGCCTGACGGATGATGTTATCTCAACTATTTCAAGGGAGAAAAAGCATGTTGTTTTCATGCTTTGGGGGGCCTTTGCCCAGAAAAAAACCGCAATGATCGACCGCAGCAAACATCTCATCCTGGCTACCAGCCATCCCTCACCTCTTTCCGCCCATCGAACCTTTCTCGGGTCGGGAATCTTCGTGAAATGTAATGAATATCTCCAGAAGCACCATATCCAGCCAATAGAATGGTGAGGGGCGAGATTATTGCGCCGCCAGGTGCTCCTTCACGACATACGGAATCATATCGGCGACCTCCGAGGCGAGAAAGCCTGAGCCGCATTTTTCATAGAGTCTATCTGCGGCAGCCCCATGCAGATAGACACCGGCCACTGCAGCATCCAGGGGGGCCAGCCCTTGGCATACCAGAGCTCCGATAACGCCACTGAGAACATCGCCCATACCCCCGGTTGCCATACCCGGATTGCCGGTAGTATTGATAATGGCCGAGCCCCTCTTTGCGGCAATTATGGTGCCCGCTCCTTTAAGTATGAGGACGATATCGTGGAGGCTGTTTTGGAAGAGGTCGCACCCCAGACGAGCGGCCTGCAGTCGATTATCCTGAATACGGTCGGCCGATTTATCGAGTAATCTTGCCAGTTCGCCTGGGTGTGGCGTAAAAATCCTTGGCCCGGCGGGAGAGGGTAGTTCGTTGCGATATCCGGCAAGAAGAGTAAGCGCATCGGCGTCCAGGATGAGAGGACACTGGGCGGTAAGGTAGATTTTCAGCACAAGTTCAGCGGTATCCGGATCTATGCCTATGCCGGGTCCAAGGACGACTGCCTGTTTTGCCGCGATATTTTGCGAGATGACATCCCAGTCGGCAACCGACAGTGACTGGGAACTGTTTGGCAGGGGAACTGTCATCGCCTCGATAAGTGTTGTCTCAAAAACAGCATTGAGATCATGCGGCACACAGAGACTGACCAGACCGGCACCGCTGCGCAGAGCGCCTTTCGCCGTAAGGACGGCAGCCCCTGTCTTGCCTGCCGACCCTGCCAGAATAAGGAGGTGTCCATGACTGCCTTTGTGGGAGGCCTTTGCTCGCCGCAAGGGTTGCAACAGGGCGGTAAACGTGTCGGCGGTGGCGAGCTCTGTTGTTATGTCGGCGCGGTCGACGGCCTCCGGGGGGATGCCGATGTCAATTATCGCCAGTTTGCCCGTCAGGGAAGAGCTGCCATGGATGAAGTGACCGGGTTTGGCACAACAGTATGTTGCCGTATAGTTCGCCCGTACGCAGGTGCCGAGTATCTTGCCGGTATCGGCATCCATGCCGGAGGGGGTATCTACTGAAACGACGGGGACATTATGGCCAAAACCCGGGGTGTTGATGAGATCGATGGTGTCGGCAAAGTGGTCGGTTATCTCCCGACAGAGGCCAATGCCGAAGATTGCATCAATTATAACATGGCAGGGTAAGCCCCTGGACTCCATTTGTTTATAGAAGACGGCAATGGTTTCCACCCGCGCGGCATTATCGACCAGATGAAAGGGCAACCGGAGTTTTTTGACGATGTGCAGATTAACCGCGGCATCTCCCTTCAGGCTATCGGGATTGACAAGGAAAAAGAATACCGGCTGACAGCCCCTTTGATGCAGATGTCGACCGATAACCAATCCATCCCCGCCATTATTGCCGGGACCAATAAATATCAAGGCAAAGGTGTTTTTACAGGGGCCCAGTTCCTTTTCGAGCATCTTCACTGTTCCGAGACCGGCATTTTCCATCAGCACGATACTGGGAATTCCAAAATGCTCACTTGCCAAATGATCGAGGTTCTTCATTTCCAGCCCAGTGGGCAGTTTCATAGTGTCTCCTTTCGTCGAGGGTAAAAGCACAATGCCGTTTCAGTTTGTGGTCAGGGCTTATTCCTCCATGAGGTCCCGGCAAATTTTGCAGGGTGCAAAACCAGCCCCACGGGCGACATGAACATCTTTAAATTCCAGGGTGCAGTGAGGGCAATGGTAATGTTCACAACCCGGCAGATGATAGATCCGCTTTTTGACATCGCCGCGTAGAGTGTTTTCCTGCGCTGATAAGGTTTCCTTTTCTTCAAGACCTTGATTCTCTTGTTTATTGTCGAGGAACCTGGTCAATGTTCTTTTATAAATGGCCTGCAACGGCAAGGTCACCATGGACGATATTTTTCCCAAAAAAGCCGTCAGCGCAACCGGGAAAAGCGGCTGTTCATTGGCTATCCTGATTATCCAGAAAAGAGCCAGACCAAAGAAAAGCACATTGGGACTCCACATTGCCAGCCAAACCGGGAGAACCCCTTGTTCCGCCAATGCCTTGCCGAAAGTAAAAAAAACATAGTAGAAGACAAAAATGGCCAGCCCTGCCTGAATGCCGATAGCTTTTTTACCTGGTCTTGCCTGCAGTCCCAGGGGAAGGCCGATGAGGCTTATTATCAGGCAGCCAACCGGCAGGACGAGCCGTTTATGAAATTCTATCAGAACCGTCCGGCCCTCCTGGACATTTTCCTTGGCCTGTTGTGCTTCCATCCGCAGCTCGGCCATGGTCAGAGCGGTTTTTTTCAGGCGAGCGGCTCTGGCGTCGGGAAGCTGCAGGGGAATGTTAATCTGATATTGATTGAATTGGACGATCTGGGCGTTATCAATGCCCGGTTTGTGCAAACTGCCGTTTCTGAGTGCTATGGAAACCGTCATATTTTCGATGCTGCTGTTCATCTGCCCTGTGGACGCCATGGTGACAATGGGATTGTCGACGCCCCGCATGTCAGAAACCCAGACGTCGGTCCACTCTCCGGTCTTTTTATCAATTTTATCGACATAGACAACCACATCACCGAGGGCCTCGGTGAACATATGTTCCTTGATGCCGCTGCTGATTTTCTCTTTAAGGAGCTGGTAGGAAAGTTGTTTCATGGCGACAGCGCTCTGCGGGATCAGTTGTATTGACACAAAACCGGTCAGCAGGGCAATGAGGCCGGCGACAATGACGACCGGCGGCAGGATCTGGTATATACTGATCCCGCTCGCCTTTAGGGCGAGGATTTCCGAATCACTGGACAGCCTGGCAAAGCCGATGGTTATTCCCAGCATTGCGGCCATGGGAATCGAATAAAGAAAAATATTTGGAAACAGGTAGGAAAAAAGTCGTATAAAGTCCGCCAGTCCAATATTGAGTTCGAGGACAAAGTTAAGAAAGGGAATGAGCTTGACCAGAAAGAAGACACAGTTCATTATAAGAAAACTGGCGAAAAAAGGGCCAAGCATTTCCGTTGCCAGGTAGCTGTAGATCAGTTTTGGTGTTTTCATGTGCAGTTTCATGGTGACATCGGCCGATCAGATACAGGAAAATTAATTATACACTGGTTTTGTGTTTTCCACGAAAATGCTGTATAAAACGATGGTTCTCTTCGGCAGGGGTGTTGCTTTCCTGCTATAACGTTTATTCATTCCAGGCCAAGCAGTTGTTCGACTGCCTGGGCAAAAAAAGGCCAATTATGCATTTATTTGAAACAGAAGATGGAGACAAGTGGGTCTGCGTTACATGCGGCGTCGAAGAAGAACCCATGATAAGTGAGAAAAATTGGCGCTGGTGTTTCGACAAACACGATCAGACTCTTCGCTGTTCACTCTGCGGCCATCCTGACTATGATTTCGAGGACTGACAGGAATGACGACACCTTAAGGGTAAATGTTGTTTCTTCCTCTGTCATATTGTCGTCCCTGGAAACGGAACTTCTTAAAATTTCGAAGCAGTTATTGGTTCTTCAATGGTGACTGTCACCCAATGCTGATCCCACCACTCCTTTGGTGTCACGAATACACCATGCACCAGCATAGAAAAATGAAGGTGATCACCGCCGGCCATGCCTGTCGTACCGGTTAAACCAAGAACAGTTTTCTGGTCAACCATGTCGCCGGGAGCAATATTCATCTGACTCAGGTGGGAATAGAGGCTGAAAACCCCCTGCCCGTGATCGACCAGCACCATGTTGCCATAGATGCCGAGATAGTCGGCAAAGGTAACGATTCCTCGGTTGGCCGCCCTGACATCAGCCCTTTGGGTTGAGGCGATATCCATACCGAGATGCACCTGTTGATCAATAGCCTCGCCTTTGTAAAGGTAGGTTCTGTGATCAGCGAATCCGGCCCGGGAACTCCCCGGCATGCGGTTGAAACTTCCCTGCCAGAGTCGCTCGGAGTGCGGGTTTTTGCATAACTGGGCGATTTTCTCATTGTTCTGGATTCTGATGGTGGAGTTGGAATAGAGGTATTTGTCGACAAAATCACCTTGCATTTCCGGATAATGTTGCTGAAATTCCGGAATCTTCGTCTCTAGAAACCCATCGCTGATGGTAATGCTGTCGCGTTTTTGTTCTACCGGTTGATAAACGGCCGTAAAAGGGACAATGGTATTGTTACCGGCCGGGTCCTCTGCCGAGACGTTCAAACTCTCTATATTTTCGGTATCAAAGGGCAACGCAAAAAAAGAGATATAGGTATCGTCCCGGCCGTTACCAAGAGGAAATCCGGCAGTAAAGATACCATTCATGTTTATTCCATGACGACTTCCCTGGTCGGAAAGGCGGTAAACGGCAATGCCTGTCCCGCCGGGTGAGATATATTTTTCACTGTGCAGAATCTCAAGGCGCGGAGGTATAGTATCGACAGTGACCACTTTAGTGGTTACGGCTTTGTTGCCGCCCAACCAGCCACGCAATGAAAAATCGGTAGCTTCAATCATAATGGACATGGGGCCGTCTTTGAAACCTTCTTTCTTTACATCAAAAGTGATTGTTCCGGTGTCTTCATGAGGTCCAGCCGCACCGGTGTATTTTGTTCTTGGATTGGACACAGCATGCAGCATTTTTTTAACATTATCCTGTATTCCCCACACGTTAATGGTGTGAATGCCACTTTTCGTATCGATGACCGTATAGTGAAATTTGCCATTCTTGCCGACAAAGGCACTTGACTGCTGCAGATTGATAACCGGACGTTCACCTTCGAAAAAAAGAATGAAAATGGCCGCTCCAGCCATGAGCAGCATAACGAAAAAACCGGTGCCTAAAAAACGAGATCCTTTTAATTTTAGCCTGTCAGAAAACGCCATTGTGTAACATTATCCTTATGTGATGAGTTTGTGAGGAGGTGAAGAGAGAGTGCTAACGCTGCCATATAACCTCGTATTTCTCGATATGGAGGTCTTTGGAAGGCGCAACAATGATTCTTTTGCCAATTTCTTTTTCTACCTTGGCCTTGGTCAGCTCTTCTTCATTGTTCAGCATGTCGGCAATTCTGGGGTGTACCTGCAGAGTAATATTGCCGCCCTTGTGTTTCTTGGAATTCCTGTTGATCTTTCTGAAAATATCATAGCAGATGGTCCGGCGGGATTTAAGCATCCCTTCGCCGGCACAGTAGTGGCATGGTTCACACATCAGCTGGTGCAGGTTCTCACTGCTGCGTTTTCTGGTCATCTGTACCAGGCCGAATTCAGAGAGTTTCAGAATGTTATTTCTGCTTTTATCTTTTTTTACCGCCTCTTTGAATGTTGCGTATAACTGCTCACGGTGGCTATCGTCTTCCATATCGATAAAATCGATGATAATAATCCCGCCGATATTTCTTAAACGCAGTTGATAGGCTATTTCGATGGCGGCTTCCATATTGGTTTTGAAAATCGTGTCATTGAGGTCATTGTTTCCGACATATCTCCCGGTATTGACGTCAATTACTGAAAGTGCCTCGGTGCTCTCAATGATGATATACCCGCCGGATCGCAGCCAGACTTTCTTTTCAATGGCCCGAGAAATTTCCACTTCGATGTTATAGAATTCAAAGAGCGGGGTGATATCCTCATAGAGAGATATTTTGTCGAGCAACTGGGGGGCAAAGGTTTTTGCATGGCGGAGTATTTTTTCGTGGGCGACCGGATCGTCTATGATCAGGCTATCAACGTCCATGGTAAAAAAATCTCTGATGCAGCGCAAGGTAATATCGAGATCTCTATGCACAAGTGATCGGGATTCCATGTGTTCCGCCTTGTCGACAATGTCATCCCAGAGAAGCATGAGAAATTCCATGTCGGCCTCGAGTTCCTCCCGGGTAGCATGTTCGGCAACGGTACGAACAATGAATCCTGTCCCTTGAGGTCTGATTTCTTCGATCAGCGCCTTGAGCCTGTCTCGGATCTCCTCATCCTCTATTTTACGCGAAATACCGATATGATCGGTTTGCGGGATGAAGACGAGATTGCGACAGGGGAGGGTGATGTGGCAGGTTAACCTGGCCCCTTTCGTTCCTATGGGATCTTTACTGACCTGCACCAGGATGTCCTGTCCTTCTCTGAGGAGGTTTTCAATATGCAGCCCCTGGGCTCGAATATGGCTGTTTGCGCAATCGGTGATACAGGGAGTATAGTCGCATGATGGCGAGGAAGCAACGCAGACATCGTCCACATAAAGAAAGCCGGTACGTTCAAGACCGATATCGACGAAAGCGGCCTGCATTCCCGGGAGGACACGGACGACCTTGCCTTTGTACACGTTTCCCATCAGACCCTTTTCCGTTGGTCTCTGCATATGGAATTCGCTGAGGTTGCCGTCTTCTACAAGCGCAAGGCGAACCTCATAGCTTGTAGCATTAATGAGTATTTCAGTGGTCATTCTAAAGCCGTTTAAATCAAAATTGAAACTTCCCGGAGGGAAGGAGTATATTTTTTTAAATATTGTAGTATACAGTATAGACAACGAAAAGTGCCATATGTAATAATATTTTTCTATGTCTGTGCCCAAACACGAAAATATGCAAAGCTGTCCGGTATCAGTGGTTATTCCGACGTTCAATCGAAGCTCACTGCTCAAGCGGGCGGTTGATTCGGTATGCAACCAGACGGTGCAATGTTCCGAGCTCATTATTGTTGACGATGGTTCAACGGATGACACTGCTCAATTACTCAATGATTTATCGAGTTCCGCTAAAAAAATGTGCAAAGTTTACGCCCAGGACCATAGCGGCCCGGCTGCGGCGCGCAATTATGGTGTGCGTCAGGCAACTTTTCCTTACATTGCCTTTCTCGATTCAGATGATCACTGGCAGAGACGAAAACTCGAAAGGCAATATGCATATCTTGCCGATAATCCCGCCTGCCGGATCAGTCACACGCGGGAGAAATGGCTGCGCAGGGGCCAGTATTTGAATCAGAAAAAGAAACATATTCCCGGCGACGGCGATATCTTCGCCCAGTGCCTGCGCCTCTGCACGGTGGGTCTGTCGACGGTCATGATGAAACGAGAACTCTTCGACCAGGTTGGATTTTTTGATGAATCCCTGCAATGTTGCGAAGATTATGACCTGTGGTTGCGGATAAGTTGTCGATATCCTTTTCTTCTCGTCGATAAACCGCTGACCGTCAAAGAGGGCGGACGGGAAGATCAGGTCTCTTCGCAATTGGCTCTTGGTATGGACCGGATGCGTATATACAGTCTGAGAAAACTGCTCGATTCCGGGGTGCTTGACTGCCGGATGCATCGCATGGCATTGCAGGAGTTGAAGAAAAAAATCACCATTTTCGGCAACGGTTGCCTGAAACATAACAAAATGGAGCTTGGTCGTTCTTTCTTTGACCTGATTCCTGTTTACGAGGAGAAAGCCATGAAAAATTTTCCAGTGCCCGGGGAGCGTTCTTGATGCAGAGACACAGTTGGAAGGACTCGTCTTACTATATTAACCAGATTTATGTCGAAGAATCCTGTCTGCACCTCGATTACACACAGGAAATCATCCATCGGGCGCAACTTCCCTGGTCGGTAGTCCCCGACCGGCAAAAACCGAACAGCCTGGCTGATGACTATGTCGAGAACCTGTCCGCCGGTAAGCGGCAATTGTACCTCTGCATGAACAGGGGCGTTTTTTTTAAGCCTTGCCCAGGGACGCGAGAATACCAGTGTTGTGATTATCAGGTGCTCAACACCGGTACAAACTGCCCCATTGACTGTGTCTACTGCATTCTGCAGGCCTATCTCAACAATCCCTGGCTTACTTTCTATGTGAATACAGAGCCGCTTTTCAAAGAACTCACCGAGTCGCTTTCCGGTCATCCAGAACTCTTTTTCCGCGTCGGTACCGGGGAATTTACCGATTCGCTGGCCATAGACCGTTTGACAGGATTGAGTAGGCGGCTCGTGCCGTTTTTTGCACATTGGGACAATGCCGTACTCGAGTTAAAGACCAAAAGCGCAGTGATTGACAACCTCGCCGATCTGCCGCATAACGGCAGAACCGTCGTTGCCTGGTCGCTGAACAGTCCATCCATCATGAAAAGTCAGGAAATACGCTCGGCAACCCTGCAGGAAAGACTAGACGCGGCAAGACAATGTGCCGAATGGGGTTATAAACTGGCATTTCATTTTGACCCGATCATCGAGCATCCCGGCTGGCGGGCAGGGTACGCGGCGACAATCGATGCACTTTTTGCCACAGTTCCGGCAGAGGCGATAGCCTGGATCTCCCTTGGTGCCTTGCGCTTTCTCCCGAGTTTAAAGGAGATAGGTATCAAACGCTTTCCTGCATCGACCATCTATTTCAATGAGTTTGTCCAGGGGCTCGACGGTAAATCGCGCTATTTCCGTCCAAACAGGGTTGAGATGTATCTGAGTATCCATCGACGTTTGAAAGAAAAAGCCGCTTCGACAACCTGCATCTATTTTTGTATGGAAAGTGATGAAATCTGGCAGGAGGTCATGGGCTTCGTCCCTGCAGCGCATGGCGGGTTGCCGAAGATGCTCGACCGGGCTGTACGGGGAAGCTGATCTCCTCACCCCCCTGCCCCGCCGGAGATTTTGCAAATTTGATCTTGTTCTTTCTCTATTCTAGCGTATATTGGCAATATTCAAACAGAACGACAGTTTTTTGTAACTCTCTTAACCTCAGAGGATTGTATCATGATAAACAAGGTAATACTGATAGGCAATTTAGGCGCGGACCCCGAGATGCGTTATACGACGAGCGGGACTGCGGTGGCCACCCTCAGATTGGCAACGAGCAGGAAATGGAAAGACAAGGACGGCAATCCGCAGGAAGAGACAGAATGGCACCGGGTCATTGTCTGGGCGCAAGCTGCCGAATTCTGCAGCAATTATTTGTCAAAAGGTTCGAAAGTTTACGTCGAAGGCCGATTACAGACGAGAAAATGGCAAGACCAGAGTGGTAATGACAAATATACGACTGAAATAATAGCAAATACTGTTCAGAATCTCACTCCGCGAGGGAGTGAAGGCGGCGGTGGCGGCGGTTTTGAGGAACCGCCCCTGCCTCCTGAATCTTCTTTCGGAGGATCGATGGGGGGGGGCGGCACCGGTGAAGACGTGCCTTTCTGATCAAGTGAACGGGTCATTCTTGTTTTCTTGAAAAATCCGCAAAAAGGAGCAATGTTCCTGCAGTGAACGTGCTCCTTTTTTTGTCGAAGGCGGCGTTCCCCAGCCCGGAAAAGTTGATTGACTGTATGTAGAACAATTCCTATTGTTCAAGCACGAATATTATTTTTTTCTTTATTTCTGTTCATCTAGACTAGATTGCCGCTATGGATTACTACGAAACTCTTGGGACAAAAAAAGGCTCTACCCCCACTGAAATAAAAAAGGCCTATCGTAAACTCGCCCTTAAATATCATCCGGATAAAAACAAGGGTGACACAAAAGCGGAGGAGAAGTTTAAAGAGATCAGCGAGGCGTATGCCGTGCTGTCCGATCCCGAGAAGAAAAAACAGTATGATCTCTACGGTTCCACCAATTTTCATCAGCGATATTCCCAGGAAGACATCTTCAGAGGTTTTGACCTCAACGACATCCTCCGGCAGTTCGGCGTCGGCGGTTCGGCCCATGGCTCCAATTTTCGATCGAGCATGGGAGGCAACGGGCGCTTTAATTCGTTTTTCAGCCAAGGCAATGGCGGGGGAGGGTGCGGCGGCGGAGGGTGTCAGCCGGCCCCGGAAAAAGGGCAGGATATGACCTATCAGATCAATGTCACCCTTGATGAGGTTCTCAATGGTGCTGAAAGAACGATCACCCTGCGTAAAAACGGCACTTCTCACAATGTGTCGGTGAAAATCCCCAAAGGTATCGAAGAAGGGAAGAAATTGCGCCTGCAGGGCAAGGGCGGCAGTTCAAAAAACGGCGGCCCTCCAGGGGACCTGTATCTGAAAGTGGAAATTGCCGCCAACGATACATTTTCCAGGAGCGGCGATGACCTTATCGTGCAGAAACTGATCTCCTTCAGCGAGGCCTGTTTTGGTACAAAGATGGAAGTTGAAACGCTGGAAGGCAAGAAGTTTATCGTAAAGGTGGCGCCCGGAACGGTGCATGATTCCCGTCTGAGGATCAGGGGCTATGGCTTACCGGTCGGTCCACTGGGTGAACGTGGAGATCTTTATGTCAGAATCGGCGTGAAAGTTCCCAAGGAACTCACCGATGACCAGAAAAAAGTTATTGAACAGCTGCAGGCAGCAGGCCTTTAACTGTCTTGCACCCGGCTAAAAAGCTAAACAGTAAAACAAAAAAGATGCCCATTGCCGCCTGACCGGCAATGGGCATCTTTTTTTAATAATTACTCTTCGCGTAGGGAAGCCAGCCCCCCGAGGCGACCAGCTTTTTATCAAAAGAATTGAGCTCAAAAGAGCAGGTTATTTCTTTTTGTTCGGGAACATCCGAAGCTGCCGTCAGTTGTCCCTTGGTCAGATCTACTGAAATTGTTATATTGCCCGGCAGAGCAAAAAGAGTATCGAGCTGCTTTTTATCCAGTTCTATGGCGAGAATACCGCAGTTGAACATATTTTGCCGAAAGATTCTGGCAAAGCTCTCCGCAATAACCACGTGTATATCGTTTACTTCAAAGACCCAGACCGCATGTTCCCGTGAGGAACCGCAGCCGAAATTAGCCCTGGCTACGACAACTTCTGCACTCTTCATCTGCTTGGACTGAGAGTCAAAAGGTTTGCCGTCCAGGAGAAGATCTTCCAGGAGATGCGGTTTCAATGCCATTTTTGAAATTTCCGTCAGGTACTTTGCCGGGATAATCTCGTCCGTGTTGATATCATTTCTGTCCAGAAAAACTGCCGGACCGCCAAATTCTTTCATTTTTACCACCTCAGCTTATATTTCCTCGATCCCTCGTGGATCAGTCAGTACTCCGGTCACTGCGGCCGCTGCAGCAGAAAATGGACTCATCAGATGCACCATGCCGCCTTTTCCCATACGACCGTTGAAATTACGGTTGGTGGTTGAGGCGCAGACCTCACCTTCGGCGAGAACGCCGGCGCTCATGCCGAGACAGGCGCCGCATGTCGGGTTGAGTACGCAGAACCCTGCATCCATAAAGATTTTGATGATGCCTTCTTCAAGGGCCATGCTGTAGATATGCGGCGTTGCCGGGGTAACAATGCCTCTGACCCCGGCAGACAGTGTTCGGCCTTTAAGGATTTCAGCCGCGTCCCGCAAATCCTCAATCCTGCCGTTGGTGCACGACCCGATATAGACCTGGTCCACCGGTGTGCCGGACATCTGTTCGATATCACGAACCTTGTCCGGTTTAAAGTCAAAGGTGACCTGGGGAACAAGAGTACTGACGTCGAGTTCAATCGTTTCAGTGTAGACAGCGTCGGCATCGGAATGCCATTTCAGGTAGTCGGCCACCGCGGCATCGATGGCCGGATAGTCGCCTTGGATAAATGGCCAGAGATATTCAGCAGTTACCCTGTCAGGCAGACATATGCCGCAGGTCGCACCCGCTTCGACGGCCATATTGCACAGGGTCATCCTGGCCGCCATGGAAAAAGCATCAACCACTGGCCCGGTGAATTCAATGACCCGGTCGGTGGCACCGTTCACGGTAAGGCGCTTTATGATGGAAAGGATGACGTCTTTGGCGGTTACCCGTGGCTGCAGGGTACCTGTAATATGGATCTTCATGCTTTGCGGGGCGCGGAACGAACACACCCCCTTATAAATACCCACTTCAAGATCGGTGGTGCCGACGCCTGCGGCGAAGGCACCGAAGGCACCGTGGGTGCAGGTGTGCGAATCGCCCATGATAACCGTATACCCGGGCCGAACAAAACCTTTTTCGGGAAAAAGAGCATGGCAGACACCATTGGCGCCGACATCAAAAAAATCCTTGATCTGATGTCTTCTGGCCCAGTCACGCATTATTTTTCCCTGCATTGCGGTCTTGGAATCCTTGGCGGGGGTGACATGATCGATAACCGCCTTGATTTTGGTGGTATCAAAAACCTGATCCATACCTTTTTCGACAAGATCCATGATGGCGATCGGGGTGGTGATTTCATGGCACATCACCACATCCAGATCAAGCACCATGTTGTCCGGGGATGGTTTGTCACGCAGATGTGCGGCAAATATTTTTTCGACTATGGTCTGTCCCATTGTATTACTCCGGTAGAGAAGAGGGAGGTGAGTGTTTTCAGGGAGTAGCGCTTTTGTATCCATGCGGCAGATTTCTTGGAAAAATCGTTCCTCGCTGCACGTTCCAGGGTTAGACATACTACACAAACAGTGGTAATATTGCCAGAACATTATAGACAACGCCAGTGAAGTCGACCGCGCGGAAACACTCCGCTGCAAAAGAAAAGGGAGTTCTACAATCAATGGCCTTAAACAAAACATTTCTGCTGTTTCTTTTCATCATCCTGTTGTCAAGTTCACTGGCCTTCGGTGGCGAAGGGGTGTCACTGGACGGAGCCCTCAAATATCAAAAAGGGTTTACCCAGTTTGACTACACCTCCCCCGATGCCGTGAAGGGCGGCAAACTTATTTTGCATGACATCGGCAGCTTTGACAAGATGAATCCATTTACCCTGAAGGGTTCATCCGCCTATGGTCTGCAAGAGCTGGTTTTTGAACCACTGGCCATCGCCAGCCTTGATGAACCCTTCTCGCAATATGGGCATATAGCTGAAGACATCGAGGTTGCGACGGATAAAAAATCCGTCACATTTACCCTTAACGCATCGGCAAGATTTTCCGATGGCAGTCCGATAACGGTTGAAGATGTGGCGTATTCGCTTGATATCATAAAAAGTGATCAGGTCCACCCGCAATTCAACTACTATTACGAAGATATTGCCGGCTACGAGCTGCTCGGCGACCGGAAAATTCGTTTTAATTTTAAACGGCCAAATCGCGAACTGCACATGATTGCCTCCCAGATAAATATCCTGCCGAAAAAATATCATCGCCAAAACGGTTTTGAAGAGGAAGCCGGCCAGGCTAAACTCGCTTTTCCGGTAGGCTCCGGTCCGTACATCGTCGCCAGTATCAATATCGGTAAATCTATCACATACAAGAGAAACTTGAAGTATTGGGCGAAGGATCGTCCGACCAGAAAGGGGATGTTTAATTTCGATGAAATTGTTGTCAAATATTATAAGGACCAGATAGTGGCTCTTGAGGCCTTTAAAGCCGGGGAGTTCGATTTTATATCCATTAATATAGCCAAACAGTGGGCGAGGGACATGGAAGGCAAAAGGTTTGCCGACGGCACGCTCATCAAAAAAACATATCCTCATTTAAACAATGCCGGCATGCAGGGTTTTTTGATGAACACCAGGCGTGAGCTTTTCCAGGACCCTCTGGTGCGGCAGGCTATGGGGTTGGCCCTTGATTTTGCATGGATAAATACGTCTCTTTTTCATGACCAATATACCAGAAACAACTCGTTTTTCAGTAACTCGTACCTCGCCGCAAAAGGGATACCGGATGGCCTGGAGCTCGAGTACCTGGAGCCGTACCGGGAACTTCTGGCGCAGGAAGTCTTTACGACTCCCTTATCCACTCCGGTCACCAGCGGACCGGAAGATCTACGCAACAATCTGCTCGAAGCCAGGGGATTACTGGAAAAAGCGGGGTGGCAGGTCAGCGGCGGCATTCTCACCAATCAGGAGAACAAACCCTTTGTCTTTGACATCCTCCTTGTGTCGCCTTCCTTTGAACGGGTCATGGCCGGTTATGTGAAAAACCTGAAAAAACTCGGCATACAGGTGACATACCGGACAATAGATCCCGCTCTCTATGTGGAACGGTTAAAAACCTTTGATTTTGACATGATCGTTACTTCCTATGGTCAATCGCAGTCGCCGGGCAACGAACAGCGAAATTACTGGCACTCGTCCTCTGCTGAGAGGATCGGGTCTCGCAACTATGCAGGAATACGCTCTCCAGCCGTCGACGGTCTCATCGATCGGATAATTTATGCCCAGACGAAAGAGCAGCTCATTGCCGGCTGCCGGGCCCTCGATCGGGTACTGTGGTATGGCTATTACCTGATACCAAACTGGTATCTTCCCGTGCATAGATTGAGCTATGCAAATAAGTTTTCCAGACCGGAATCCCTGCCGCTCTATTATGATCCATTCCAGTTGCTCATGACCTGGTGGATAGAATAATCTGAAAATGACATTTCTGTCCCAATGAACAATGCAAGGATTACGGTTAGCGCCGCCAGGGCAACATTGCCATTCGCGGGAAATACGGCAAGGACAAGAGCCGTGATTTGCTTTCAACAAGATTACCGCAACGAGTGGCCGATATCGGGGAAGCCGTCAAGGGAGGAGATTTAATACAAGACAAAGGACACCCACTTTGTTGCACGCCCTCATTGACACCGATAAAGCAGTCGACATAGCACCGGTTATACGGCATTAATAAAAAAAGCATTGTATCCGGCAAAGCACTGCTTGAAATTATGAATCCATGGGGATAGGCTAGTTGATATGTATCAGACCGCAGAAACTGAAGAGTTCAGCCGTTGGATAAGTAGGCTTAAGGACGTAACAGCGCGTTTACGATAGATTAAGCGCTTGAGACGCGCCAGTTTGGGAAATCTCGGCGATGTGCAGTCGGTAGGAGATGGCGTATCGATGAAATGCGTGAATTCTTTGGCCCTGTTTATCGTATGTACTGCCTGCACCGCAATAACCTTACTGATCACGCTCGGTGGTGGAGATACGTCAACACACGATCGTGACATGGCACGCGCAAAAGCTTTAGCTCAGGATATTTCCGATGAATAAAAACACTAGAACAACTTCAAGGCCTTTCGATCCTGTGAATTATCCGCAAACAGACGCCGACATAGTTGCACACTTGCATGCAGTATTAGAAGATGACGACCCTGCATTGCTTGCAGCAGCACTTGGAGATATTGCCCGGGCCAGAGGTATGACATCACTGGCCCAAGCAACGGGATTGTCGCGCGCGAGCCTGTATAAAAGCCTGTCCGGTGAACGGATTCCCTCGGCAGATACCCTGTTCAAAGTGATTCATGCGTTGGGTTTGAAACTGTCGGTTTCAGTTCGAGAAGAAGCATCGTAAAGAGAAGTACCTGGCAGGAGAAGGACACCCACTTTATGGCAGTCTCTCATTCACACAAGAGGACTGCCGTAAAGTAATTCACATAACACACCAGATGTGCAGTGGATTTTTTTGGACTCAGTCCCTGAGCCAAATTTCCACACCCTTGATTGCGAGGAGGCCTCGAATCAGGAAGTGTTTACTCTTCAATCATTCTGAAAAACTGCAGATATCCATCTATTCAGTTTGTTGAAAAATGCTCCTACGTGCCCCGTTCCTGATTGCTGAACCGCCAATTGTGAACGGGGTTTGTCGTTTGGTGAGAACAGGTGGTCCACCGCCTGACAGACAGGGCAACGAATGATAGCCCGTGCACCGGGGAGAGGGGAAAAATATAATTTTTAATGCTATTCCTGAAAAGACATGTCATACAATGGGGCTCAATTCATGATGCGTGGAGATTTCGGTGCAGACGATTCGAATTCAGTTAACCACTTTGGCTGACAGCGAAAAACTGGGAAGACTTCTCGGTAACCTGGCAGGCCCCGGTGATGTGATGTGCCTTGACGGCGATCTCGGCGCAGGCAAAACCACCCTGGCCCAGGCCATTGCCCGTGGCCTTGAGGTGCCGGATACCTGCTATGTCACGAGTCCTTCGTTTGCCATTCTCCATGAATACGAGGGGCGAATTCCCATGTACCATATGGATTTTTACCGTTTGCAGGATGCGACCGAGGTAGAGGATCTTGGCTTTGAGGAATACTTTTATCTACACGGGGTGACAGTGATCGAGTGGTCGTCCAGGGCAATGGACATACTGCCGCATGATCGACTGGTCGTGGAAATTGCCGTCAATGACAATCTTACCCGCACGGCTACCCTGCATGGTACAAAGAGCTATGCCGAAATGCTGCAACATATCAGCCGGGAATTTCCATGCTGACAATCAATCAGTTCGCATAACTGATTGATTTATAATTATAATTATTACGCGGAAAAAATGAAGAAAAAATCTATACAGTTTCAGGATTGTTTGAAAAAATTTACGATCGACCAGGATAAGGCAATATCTCCGGAAGAAACACTGAAGAATTTTTATGCAAAGGTTGATTCTCTTGATCTGAAAATATTAAACGAGGTTCGCAGGATAGACAACGGGCGTCTTGATATCCCCGTGTTCTTCAGTGTCTGCGGCGAAGACGCCCACGCCCTGACCGGTACAAAAAAACAGATGGGCAAGGGCGCATCGCCCATACAGGCCGAGGCTTCCGCCTGTATGGAGCTGGCCGAGCGGTTCTCTTTTTTTTCCTATAAGAATAATTCCGGTAATTTTCTTTCCGGAGACTACAAAACCATGACCAGGGCCGGATATCCCGTCCTTGATCTCGAATTTTTGCTGACATCGGTACACGACGGCCATTCTTCCGTGCAACTGCTGGAACAATTGCTAGACGACATCCCAATGCAATGGGCCTGGGGCACGAATGTGACCCAGGGAACGGATGTGCTCATTCCCTTTTCCTGGTTTTTTGCCATCAATGAATTTAACGGCCCCTCCGCCGGCAACACCTATGAGGAAGCGGCGCTGCAAGGCATCTGTGAAATCGTTGAGAGACATGTCTGCTCCGTTATCAACAATACGAAAAGTGTGACGCCGAGGATCAATGCGGATTCCGTACAGGATGCCGTGGCCAAAGAACTCCTCGACAAGTTTCGCAAGAACGATATTGAGCTCTACCTCAATGATTTCAGCCTGGACACCGGCATCTGTACAGTTGCCGCCCTGGCCATTGACCGCTCAACTTTCCCCGGAAAAAGTGAAATTGTCTATACCGCCGGGACGACCCCCGACCCGGAAAAAGCCCTGATAAGGGCAATCACCGAAGTCGCCCAGCTTGCCGGAGATTTTAATACAGAGTCAAATTATATTGCCTCGGGATTGCCCAAACCTCTTTCCATGGAAGAGGTTGAATATGTGACAGATTCCCCGGTAGAGATCTTCATTCAGGACATGGCCAATCTGTCGCATGACAATATCAAGGTAGAAGTGGACAACTGTATCGCCTCCCTGAAGAAAATCGACATGGACGTGCTGATGATCGATGTCACCCACCCGGGTCTTGACATACCGGCACTGTATACAATAGTTCCGGGGGCGCACTTCCGCGAGAGATCGATGCTCAACGATGTTGGGCTTTTTGCGGCGAAACTGCTCGTTGAGCGTGTTGATGATACAGAACTGCTCGACAGCAAGCTGCTGCAGATGGAAAGCCTCCTGCCGGAAGCATACTATCTTGAGTTCTATCGAGGACGTAATTTTTCCGACATGGGATTTCCCGAAGCCGCCCTCGAGCACTTTGCCCGTGCGCTGCGCATGCGGCCGGAAGCGGAAGATTTGCCCTATATTTATTCGTATATGGGCAGTTGTCTGAAAGAGCTTGGCCGCTTTGATGAGGCTGTTGAAATCCTGCACCACGGCTTGCGGGAAGATGAAGAAAGACCGGATCTGCACAATACGCTGGGGGTCTGTTATTTCAAGACGCAGCAGTATGACCAAGCCATCCTCCATTTTCAACGGGCGGTTGATTTAAACCCTGCCTCGGGCATCGATTACGCCAATCTTGGTGTAAATTATAATAAAATCGGCAACAAAGAGTCGGCCGTCGAGTTTCTTACCTTGGCCCTTACCCTTGACCCAGGCCTCGATTTTGCCCGTGATCTCCTTGCTGATCTGATGAAAAAATAAACTTCAGGAGGGCCTGGCGTCTCCAGTAATTTTTTTGCATATCAGCAGTTTTCAGGGTATTGACTCTAGGCATTACAAAGAAAAGGAATAACACATTGACTTGTCTTCGGCTGCCGCTGGAAATATAAAAATGGCGGCAAAAAAACTGTATTTTTTGCGTCATGGTGATACCGGCCTGCAGGGTCGCTATATCGGCAGAAGCGACGTACCCTTAACGGACAAGGGCAGGGCACAGGTCCGTCAAGCGGCTGGCCTGTTACAGGCAAAAGGTATTACCAAGATAGTCTGCAGTCCCATGCTGCGGTGTCGGCAAACCCTCGAACAGCTCGCGCTTCCTTGTCCTTTCCGGTTCGACGAGCTTTTTAGAGAGGTTGACTTTGGCCGATGGGAAGGCAAAAACTTTCGTGAAATTGTCCAACTTGACAAAGAACTTGTTGACTCCTGGGTAAATGATCCTGCTTCATTTGCCTTTCCCGATGGCGAGTCCCTGGCTGCCTTCAATAAGCGAGTCGCAGCCTGCAAAATCCTGCTGGACAAGACGACTGAAGAGAAAATACTGATAATCACCCATGGCGGGATCATCAGACATCTGCTCTGCCTGCTGCTGGGACTCGATGCGGAAAAATACCTGCTCTTTGAGGTCAAACCCGGCCGTGTGAGCTCGGTGCAGCTCTATGACGAGGGTGGGGTACTTACCGGTTTTAATATCACAGGCTGAGCATATGGCAAAAATTATCCTTATTACCGGCGGCGCGCGAAGCGGGAAGAGCTCCTATGCCCTGGAGCGTGCCGAAGCCCTGTCAAGCAAACGGCTGTTTGTCGCCACCTGTCCAAAAATCGACGCGGAGATGTCGGAGAGGGTCAGGCGACACCAGGAAGAACGACGGGGCAGAGGGTGGGTTACTCTCGAAAAGCAGACAGGGCTGGCCGATGTTTTTCTGCAACAGACCGAGGGGGTTGATGTGGTGCTCATTGACTGTATTACCCTATGGGTCAATAACATTCTTTTTACCGAGGCGGGCCAGGGGCAAACAGTCGATGACCAGCGTATCGGCGCGCTGTGTCGCGAATGGCTTGACGCCACCAGCCGTTTTGCCGGGACGGTTATCTGTGTGACCAACGAGATCGGACTGGGTATCGTGCCGGACAACGCCCTGGCCCGAAGATACCGTGATCTGGTCGGGACATGTAACCAGTTGCTAGGGAAACAGGCCGACGAGGTTGTTCTTGTCAGCTGCGGCATTGCGCTGACCATAAAAGAACCCAAAGACGATACACACCAACCTAAAGAGATATCATGAGCCTTCTAGAGCGAACAATAGCAAAAATATATCCGCAGGATTCCGCCAGCAGGGATGCGGCGAAAGAGCGTCTTGACAATCTGGCCATTCCCCACTGGGCCTTGGGCGATCTCATGGATCTGGCCATTGATATTGCCGGCATGATGAGGACCGCTCGTCCCGAGGTGCATCGAAAGGCTATTGTGACCATGGCCGGAGACCATGGCGTCGTTGCCGAAAACATCTCCAAATATCCCAGTGAGGTGACGCCGCAGATGGTTTATAATTTCGTTGCGGGGGGAGCCGGTATAAACGCCCTGGCGAAACAGGCGGGTGCCGAGGTCTTCGTCGTCGATATGGGGGTGGCCGCCGACCTGAAAGATCTGGTTGAAAGTAAAAAAATTATCAACAAAAAGGTTGGCCTGGGGACAGACAATATTGCCGTTGGCCCGGCCATGAGTAAGGCCATGGCCAAACGGGCCGTTGAATCCGGCATCGATATCGCCAACGAGCTGTCGTCTCGTTTTGATGTTTTTGGCACCGGGGATATGGGTATCGGCAACACAACGCCGTCAACCGCCATTGCCGCGGTCTGCACAGGTAAAGCGGTTGCGGCATTGACCGGAAGAGGTACCGGGCTCGATGATGAACAGGTCAAACACAAGGTGACGGTAATTGAAAGGGCACTGGCGGTGAATAAACCGGATAGCAAGGATGGCCTCGACATCCTCGCCAAGGTCGGCGGATTTGAGATCGGCGGCATAGCCGGACTGATCCTCGGCGCAGCGGCAAACAGCAAACCGGTAGTGATCGACGGCTTCATCTCCACGGCGGCAGCCCTCATCGCCTATAAAATTGAGCCGTTTATTAAGGATTACCTCATATTCTCCCATAAATCCGTTGAACCCGGCCATAAGGCCATGCAGGAGGCCCTCGGCTGTAAAAAACCCTTACTCGATTTGAATTTCCGCCTCGGGGAAGGCACCGGAGCGGCGGTGGCCATGAACCTCGTTGAGGGAGCTGTGGCCATTTTGACCCGGGTGGCGACCTTTGCCGAGGCGTCCGTGGCCGAGGCGGACAAATAACCGATAGCAGGCATTATGGCGACTTCCGAAAATAAAGTACCCCTTCTGCTTGTACGACTGTGCACGGCGATTCGGTTTCTCACCATCATTCCCGTCTCCTGGCGGGCTGCAGAGGATGCGCAGCAGTTCAATAAATGCCTGGGGTTCTTCCCCCTTGTCGGCGCGCTTATTGGTCTCGTCGGCTCTGCCGCGGCATATGTCCTGCTCCTTTTTTTCCCGCCGCAGGTCGTTGCCGTCTTGGCCATTGTCTATCTTGCCTTTATCTCCGGTTTCCTCCATCTTGACGGGCTCTCCGACAGCGCCGACGGTCTTTTCAGTTCCCGCCCCCGGGAGGAGTGCCTGCGCATCATGAAAGACAGCAGGGCCGGGGCCATGGGCGTTGTCGTGGTCGTCTGTGTTATGCTGGCGAAATACAGCGCCTTGAGTTCAATGGACAGGCATATGCTCTGCCTGGTGATTTTTTTCATGCCTCTTGCCGGCAGAAGTGCCATACTTCTTTCCATGGCCCGCCTGCCCTATGCCCGACCTGAGGGTGGACTTGGCCGGCTTTTTTATTCCGACAGCAGCAAAACCGCGGCAGTGGCTGCGTTTGTGGCACTTTTTCTCCTCCTGGTGATTCTGGCACCCTCGCTGCTCGTTGTTACGCTCACTGCCATCGCCTGCGTTAATCTGCTCTTGGGCCGATGGTGCCGCCTGCGCCTGGGCGGGGCGACCGGGGATACCCTGGGGGCGTCCTGTGAACTCACCGAGGCGGTTACCGCACTCGCCTTTACCGCCTCCTTTTCATTATTTTGACAGAACAATCCGGAACAGCTATGCATACTTTCGAACACGGCGGCAACATCCATAAAATACTGCGAGATTCAGCGGCAGAAGACCAAGAAATTTTCGATTTCAGCGCCAATATTAACCCCCTTGGCCCCCCGGAGTGGTTTCGTCCCCTGATAAGCAGCCAACTGGAGCATCTGCTGCACTATCCGGATCCGGACAACACCCGTTTTGTCGAGGCCATCGCCCTGCATACCGGACTTGCAAAGGAACATGTTGTTGTCGGTAATGGCACGACCGAGCTGCTCTACGCCTATATGCGTACAGCCCCGTGCAAAAGGGCTGTCATACCTGTACCGTCCTATGTTGATTATGTCCGGGCCGCCGAAAATGCCGGATTGGCCGTTCTGCCCACCACCCTGCTGGAAGAAGATGATTTCACGCTCGATCTGCGGCGACTGGCGGCAATCATTTCCCCACAGGATCTGGTGGTCATCGCCACGCCGAACAATCCAACCGGAAAAACAGTCGACAGAGTCGAACTTCTCGGCCTGATCCAGTCTTTCCCGGAGACTTATTTCCTGATCGATGAAGCCTTTCTTGATTTTATGGAAGGGGCACAAACGGTTGGCGCCGAGGCCCCGAATATACTGACCCTCAACTCCATGACCAAGTTTTACGGGGTTCCCGGCCTCCGCATCGGCTATGGCCTTGTGTCACCTGCTCTTGCCCGGCAGGTAAAAGAAAATCTGCCGCCCTGGACGGTGAACAGCCTGGCCCAGGCGGTGGGGACCGCGGCTCTTCAGGATACCGCATATCAAGTTTCCACCAGACAGACCTGCAGGGATTTGCGCCTGGCGCTGGAAAAAGAGCTCGGGAAAATTGACGACCTGAAAATTTACAGCTCGAAGGTAAATTATCTGTTTGTCAAAATTATCGGCAAGGGAGATGCCGCCGCCCTTGCCGACTATTGCCTGAACCGTGGCATCATGATCCGTCGGTGCGATAACTATAAGGGGCTGCAGTCGGCACACTCTTTTTTCCGGATCGCCGTTCGGACCAAACATGAGAATATTCGCCTTGTTGAGGTGCTGCGCAGTTATTTCGCCAAGGGTAGCGGCCGGAAGCAGGTCGAAAAAAAGGCCCGGTCCCTGATGTTTCAAGGGACGTGTTCCGACGCCGGAAAATCAATTATTACAACTGCCCTGTGCCGCATCTTGTATCAGGACGGCCTGCGTGTTGCCCCGTTCAAGGCGCAGAACATGTCCCTGAATTCTTTCGTCACCCTGCAGGGGGATGAGATGGGCAGGGCGCAGGTGGTCCAGGCCCAGGCGGCACGGCTTGATCCGGATTGTCGGATGAACCCGATTCTGCTCAAGCCAAACTCGGACACCGGCAGCCAGATCATTGTCTGCGGTCAACCGGTCGGTAATATGTCCATCCTCGATTACAACAACTATAAAGCAAAGGTATGGCAATCGGTATGTAAAAGCTATGACAGTCTCGCCGCAGAATTTGATGTGGTTGTCCTGGAAGGCGCCGGATCACCCGGGGAAGTTAATTTAAAAGCCGACGACATCGTCAATATGAAAATGGCCCGATATGCCGAATCGCCGGTTATTCTTGTTGGTGATATTGACAGGGGCGGGGTGTATGCCTCGTTTGTCGGCATCATGGAGGTCCTGGCCGAGTGGGAACGACAGCTCGTTGCCGGGTTTCTGGTCAATAAATTTCGGGGCCAGGCCTCTCTGCTTGAGACGGCGCACAGTTATGTGAAGCTGCATACCGGCCGAGATGTTGTCGGCGTGGTGCCGTATCTGAAAAACCTCGGTCTCCCCGAAGAAGATTCGGTCTCCTTTAAAAAAGGCAGTTTCAATAAAAAGCATTCGGGGCAGGGCATTGAAATCGTTGTCGTCAATCTACCGCATATCTCCAATTTTACCGACGTGGAACCATTTCGGGAAGAACCTGACGTAACTATACGTATTGTCGATAAGGTGTCGGCCATTGGTTCGCCCCAGGCGATCATCCTGCCCGGTTCAAAAAATGTCATTCATGATCTTCGTTTTTTAAAAGAATGCGGCTTTGCCGAAAAAATTGATCGATGTCTCGCCGACGGCTGTGAAGTTGTCGGTATTTGTGGCGGCTATCAGATGCTCGGCAAGGTCATTCGTGATCCCTACGGGATAGAATCCAGCGATGGGCAGTTATCCGCTCTCGGCTATCTTGATATGGAGACGGTGATCGAGCGCGACAAAAAACTCACCCAAAAAGCGGGTGTGCACCAGCTTTCCGGCAAAAAGATCTTCGGTTATGAAATCCACCATGGCGTTTCTTCCAGGACCCAGGCGCCCGTACTGCATTTTGATGACGGGACAAGCTGCGGCCAGATGCGGCAGTCGGAAAAGATCTGGGGCTGCTATCTGCACGGCATCTTTGACAGTGACGAGTTCAGGAGATGGTTCATCGACGGCTTGCGCGCAAGGATCGGCTTGACACCGATTGGCGCGATAGTGGCGCCCTATAACCTGGAGTTTGCCTTTGACAGGCTGGCAGAATGCGTGCGGGAAAATGTCGATATGGACGCACTCTATCGGCTTATGAAAATATGATCGCCGCCCCCTCAACCCCAAACCGAACATGATCTTTTATCTGCAGCTTCTCGCCTCAATATTTCTCGACGCCCTTATCGGCGATCCACCCTGGTATCCGCATCCAGTGCGTGGGATAGGCCGATTGTGTTCCTGGAGTGAAACCGTCACTCGGTCAATGTTCAGCAATCTCTATGTGGCCGGCCTGTTGACCGTTGCTCTCGTCATCGCCCTCACCGGGGCCGTCGTCACCGTCATCCTTTTTACCGCGGCAGCATTTTCTCCGACCATTGAGGGTGTTGTCGGGGTGATTCTCCTCTATACGACCATTGCCGCCAGAGATCTTCTGCGCCATAGCACAGAGGTGTATGTGCGGCTACGGGACAGAAAACCGCTGGAAGATGCCCGAATGGCGGTGGGCAGAATAGTCGGCCGGGATACCGCAACGCTAGATGAAGACGGCATCTGCCGGGCGGCTATCGAAACGGTCGCCGAGAACATGGTTGACGGCATCACCGCACCCCTTTTCTTTGCTCTTCTTGCAAGCTGTTGTGCGCCGCTTGGCACTCTTTCATCGATCAGCTGGGCGGTGCTCGGTGCTTTTTTGTACAAGGCGGTGAATACCATGGATTCCATGATCGCATATAAAAATGAGCGCTATATCAAATTCGGCAGAGTTGCGGCAAAGCTTGACGACGCGGTGAATTTTATACCGGCCAGGCTGAGCGGGGTCTGTCTGATTATGGCAGCATTTTTTTTAAAATTGGATTACAGAAAGGCGGCAAAAGTTTTCCTGCGAGACAGATTGAAACATTCAAGCCCTAACGCTGGGCATACCGAGGCCGCGGCGGCTGGGGCCCTCGGGGTGCAACTCGGCGGACCTTCATTGTATTTCAATGAAATTGTTGAAAAACCGTATATCGGCGATGCGGATGCACCCCCTGTCCCGAGCGATATTCAAAGGACAAACCGCCTGGTTATCGTCGGCTCGCTGATATTTTTCACCTTTCTTGTCGGACTACGTATGTTGCTTATTTAATGTTGTATTTTTTCAAAATCGAGCTCGGCCTACGTAACCGGTCAACGTAACAGCACGAGGTTTTTTTGCGCTTCAACCGCTCCAATCAGCTTAATTCGTAAAACACTAAAACATTTTTCAGGAGAATATGATTATGGAAAGAACGTTTGCTATTATCAAGCCCAATGCCTTTGCCGATGGCAACGCCGGTAAAATCATCAGCCGTGTCTACGAGGAGGGATTCAAGATAGTCGGTATCAAAAAACTCTATTTGAGCAAGGTGGAAGCTGAAGGGTTTTACTACGTCCACAAAGCACGGCCTTTCTTTGGTGAACTGACTGATTTTATGTCCAGCGGCCCCTGCATCGTCCTGGTTCTCGAGGCGGAAAAGGCTATCCAAAAGTGGCGAGACCTTATGGGGGCGACGAATCCGGCCGATGCGGCCGAAGGAACTCTCAGACGTCTGTTCGGCGCTTCTCTTGGGGAAAATGCCACCCATGGATCCGATGCTCCGGAAACTGCGGCATTTGAGATAGGTTATTTTTTCTCAGGCCTCGAGCTTCTCTAAGCATCTTTTGTACCCTTCGGGCCGCCGGTGCCCCGGCCTGAAGGGTGCGCTGAATTGTCCTTTGTCGATATCTGAGCGTAAGCTTTTCGCTCTTTCTTTTGTTTGACGATACAATCGAGTTGCCCTTTGTGGAGAAGAATATTGAGCTCATCTCCGATTTCTGTGTCGGTCGACGTGGTGATCAGCTGGTATGACTGGTCTTTTTCGTTGAATTTTCTGACGATTGAATAGCCTCTGCCGAGGGTGGCAAGGGGACTGACGCTGTGTAAAAGAGTCGCCTGTTCGGCAAGAGCCATCTGTTTTCGTTCAAGTATGCGCTCTATATGATTTCGTAATTGCGTGGTTAAAAAATGCAGATGCCTTTCCTGCAGGGCAATACGGCTCGACGGGGCTTGTGCCTGCAGTCTGCGCAGCCAGGACGCCAATTTTTTTTCTCTCGCGACAAGATTCTTCTCTAGGGCCTGAAGCAGATACGACCGGCTTAACTGCAGTCGTAATGCCGAATCCCGAAAGAGATTGCTCATGTTTCCGAGCATTCGGATACTGTGTCGCAGACGCTGGTCGAGAAACGACAATTTTCGCTGCATCCTGGTCAACAAACCCGTCTGCAGAACAATCAGGTGCCGGCGCAGGGTGCCGGCGTCGGGGACCAGTTTTTCTGCTGCACCGGTCGGGGTAGGGCAGCGAAAATCCGCGCAGAAGTCGGCAATGGTAAAATCAACCTCATGGCCGATGCCGGTGACGACCGGAATAGCCGATCGATGGATAGCCTCGGCCACAACCTCCTCATTGAAGGCCCAGAGATCCTCGAGTGAACCGCCACCCCGGCACAAAACAATACTGTCAACCTGCTCAAGACTATTCGCCGTCTGGAGAGCCTTGGCTATTTCCCCGGCGGCATCTTTGCCCTGGACCCTGACGGGAAGAATCTGGATGTGAATCGGTGACTGGCGGATTCTGACGATTTTTAAAAAATCCTGCAGTGCGGCACCGGTTGGGGAAGAAATGACCACTATTTTAGCGGGATAAGGCGGCAGACTTTTTTTTGTTTCTTCCGAAAAATAGCCTTTTTCAAACAATTTCATTTTTAACTGTTCAAAGGCTTTCTGCAGCATACCCGTGCCAAAAAGTTCCACCGAATCGACGATGATCTGATATTCGCCACGCGGTTCATAGACCGAAATTCTGCCAAAACAGATAACATGCTGACCGTCCTGCAGGGGCATCTCGACAAAGCGTTTCTGCTGCTTGAAAAGTACCGCGCGTATCTGGGCGGAAGCATCTTTCAATGTAAAATAGGAGTGCCCTGAGTAGGGCATTTTGAAATTAGAAATTTCACCGCTGATCCTGATGAAACGATATTGAGACTCAAGAATATTTTTGATGGAACGGGTTAACTGGCTGACGGTGAGGACAGGCTCTGTTTCTAATGTGTTCATGGTCTTTTTTAATTCAACAAGAGAAAGTAAAGGGGCATTACGCATGGACAGACATACCGCTATATATTATATTGTCCGGTTTATTACTGTATATGATATGGCACCATAACATAAAAATTACCAGGAGGTAAACCGCATGGCCAGTGAGAGTGCGTTTGATAAAAAGCTGTCTGCCGAAACAAATATGGACAAGGTTGAAGGACTTTTGGAACATTTTAACCTTCCACCTAAAGTTATCGACTTCATCCGGATCAATCAACGACTCATTCAGCTTGGCATAGCGATCGTCGTTATCGCCGTGGTTTTCTGGTCGCTGTACGGCTCCTATCGTGAAAGAACAAGAGAAGAGGCTTCGTCGTCCCTGTCCCTCGCGCTGCAGAGCGAAGAGGCCGGACGAGCCGATGCCCTCCGCGCCGTGGCCGATAAATACGGCAGCACTTCTTCGGCCCGCTGGGCCCGGGTCGAACTTGCTCATCTTGATATGAAAAAAGGCTTGTTCGATGAGGCATCAAAACAATATCAAGCCATCCTGCCTGACGTAAAGACGTCATCTCCCCTCTACCCGTTGGTCATTTTTAGCCTGGCACAGTCCCTGGAAGGAGCAAAACGTTACCAGGAGGCCTTTAATCAGTACGATGTTTTAAAAGACATCAAGGGTTTTGAACAGGTGGCCTATACGGGGATGGGAAGAATCGAGGAAGCACAAGGCAATAATGAAAAGGCGGTCGCCATCTACAATAACTTTCTTCTCTCGCTGGGTGATGACCCCGCTATTTCACAGATGCAAGCGGAGATTAATGCGAAAATTGCTCGCTTAAAGGCACGGCTGTAATCTCAGAACTTTCGTTACGATGGCTCGTAAAAATTCTTCATTGGCTTTGGTGTTTCAATTTTCTTACAACGGCTTCGCCTTTTTGAAACCCGAATTTTTGCGAGTGCATCAAGATATCTTATAAAGATAACATAATGTTATAAAATAAAAATACTGCATTCAAGGAGTGACTGATGCCGGGATTTGAAATATTCGGGGAAGAGGAAAAGAAAGAGATCATGGATGTTCTCGACACGGGGGTTCTCTTTCGTTATGAATTCAATGAACAGCGCAAAAACGTTTTCAAGGTGAGGGAATTTGAGGAAAAATTCGCCAGGTACTGCGGGGCAAACCAGGCGCAGGCGGTAACATCCGGAACCGCCGCCTTGAAAGTCGCCCTGACGGCCTTAGGGATAGGTCCCGGAGATGAGGTGATTACCCAGGGATTTACCTTTGTCGCTACCTGGGAGGCAATTCTTGAAGTCGGCGCCCTGCCGGTCTTTACTGAGGTTGACGCCACCTTAAATATGGATCCGGAGGACTTGAAAAAGAAAATCACCTCGAAGACAAAATGCATCATTCCTGTCCATATGCTTGGAGCCCAGGCCAGGATCGAAGAAATAACCGCTATCGCCAAACAACACGGCCTCGAGGTTATTGAAGACACGGCCCAGGCGGCTGGTGGGCGAATCAAAGGGCAGCACCTTGGGACTTTTGGTACCTGCGGGACCTTTTCTTTTGACGCCGTCAAGACGATCACCACCGGTGAAGGGGGGATGATTATAACCGATGATGTCGCGCTCTGGCGGGCCATGTCGGAATATCATGACCATGGACACGACCACAAAGTGAATCCCGGGGCCCGGGGCGGAGAGGGGAGACGATTTGTCGGCTCCAACTATCGCATGATGGAACTTCAGGGGGCAATAGGCCTGGCGCAGCTGGCAAAACTCGACGGCATTGTTGCCGCACAACAAAAAAACAAAGCGATTCTCATGCACGCAGCAGCTGGAATCCCCGGGGTTGTCTTTCGGGAACTCGTCGATGCAGACGGTGATTCAGCGACTTTCTTAAGCTTCACCCTGCAGGATCGTGAACATTGTCAACGGGTGAATGCATCGCTCAGAAAAAGTGGCCACGGGGCGATCAACTTTGCCGAAAACAGCTGGCATTTTTATCCGAAATGGGAACACTTGCTTGGCGGGAAGACGCTGACAAAATCCGGCTATCCGTTCTCGGAACCGTACGGCAAAAGAAGAATAGTCTACGATCCTCAATTCTTGCCGCAATCGGCGGCCCTTTTGGAGAGGACTCTTGTCTATCCTGTCGCAATAAAAATGTCAGACGAAAGGCTCTCAGGCATGTGCGGGGCCCTGAAGGATGCTCAAAAGGTATAGATAAAGATCAAAACCGCACTGAACGTCTGGACACGGGATGGGGAAATTGCTGTTCAACGGGCTTTTTTTGCCTGAGCTATTTATAGAATTTATGTGAGCCGTATTGCTCAAGGTAGGTAAATTCACTCGACCAGTAAGGGGTAACGCTGTCCAGATGGTAATGCGTTGCTCCCTGTGTGAAATCCTTGGTCTGCAGGGCTATATACACTGATTTCATGCATGCCAGAAATGCCTTCGGGTCATCCGGGAGATATGATTCTTTCTGAAAGGTCCAGCTGAATTGGTACGGTTCCTGTACTATTTCCTTAATTGGCCGGTGTTTTTCATTGGCTCGATTTAAAGTGACAAAGGCCACAGCGACCTGGCCGATTTCCGGTTCCGACCGAGCTTCATGATATACATTGAGGGTGAGCCATAAAAGGCCTTCAAGTAATGTCATCGTCTTTTCTCCTGTATTTTTCGGTATGCACGTTAAACTCAGCAGCCTGCAGCCGGTACTCCTCCTCTTCTTGTCCAGTACAAAGGAAAAACAACAATATTCACTGCAGTTCTGATGATTCACTTAAAATTCCTAACCACGTGAATGGCAGGAAAAATAGTGCCCGGCCTTTTAATATACATCATTTCCATGAGGCGTCAACGCTTAGTTCCAACTGATAGGAATGTTTATCAACCGGGCGTGGAAATGCTTATTTTCCATAAATATCATTTACCTAGATGAATAAAAAGACCCGAGAGAGAGCGTCTGTCAGCATGTGACAAAGGGGGCAAAATGGACTCGCCCACCTCGTTTTGTCAATATTAACCGATAGGTAGTTGTATGGAAACATATGCAAAAGAGCTACATTTTGAAGTTCCAACCAGAAGGGCATTTATCAATATCACCGCAGATGTTGCAAGGTGTCTGGCTGAAAGTGGGATAAAGGAAGGTTTATTGCTTTGTAATGCAATGCATATAACCGCTTCGGTCTTTATTAACGACGACGAAACGGGTCTCCACCAGGACTACGAAACATGGCTTGAAAAACGAACTCCCCACCAACCCATACAGCAGTATGCTCACAACGGCTATGAAGATAATGCCGACGCCCACCTCAAAAGGCAGATCATGGGCCGGGAAGCCGGCGCCGTCACCAGGGGAAAACTCCATTTTGGTACCTGGGAACAGATTTTCTGCGGTGAATTTGATGGAAAACGAAAAAAGCGCGTTCTGGTAAAAATTATCGGTGAACAGTCGTTCTGTTCGCTCTCTTCTTCTTGTCAACCCGTGCAGGCAGCAAGAGGAGAGACAAGCAAGAAAAGCAGCAAATCTAGGCGGTGGTGGCTGAATGCATAGGCTTGCAATTGAAAAGCGGCATCAGGGCATCACTGGCAGCCTTTGATCTTGAGGCCACATGCTGCAAGACCGCGTCGGCGCCATTCTTCTTCATTTCAACAATTTCCCAACATTCCGGCGAGGCCGCAATAACCTGCATCAGTCCTAGATGTTGTGCATGTCCGGCTTTGTATGCTTCCACATGGCCCAGTATCGGGTAGCCTAAAAGGGCCAGATCACCGACAAGGTCGAGCACCTTATGCCTGATAAACTCATCATGATATCGCAATCCGTCTTCATTCAGTACTGATTTGCGGTTCCAGTGGATAGCTATGACATTTGCAAGTGAACTGCCAAGTGCCAGGCCGTTAGCCCACAGTTCCTCGACCTGTTCCACGTAGCCGAATGTTCTCGCTCGGGCTATTTCATCACCAAATCGATCGGCGACGAGATCAAAGGTATATTTTTGCTTTTTGATCAAGGTGTCATCAAAACATATTTCTCCGGTCACCTTAAAACCATTGTAGGGAGAAATGGTCAGGCGCTTGTCACCTTCGACATAGCATACAGGTTTTGTGATGCGCAGTATTTTTCTCAGCCCTTTTTGTTTTTTCTTGCCGGTTGCTTTCAGCATATTGAAAAACGGCTCGGCACTGCCATCCATGATTGGTATTTCAGCTGAATCCAACTCAATATCAGCATTATCAATACCAAATCCATGCAGGGCGGCCAGCAGATGTTCCGTGGTAGAGATCCTGAAATGTTCATTGCCGAGGGTCGTTGCCAGTTGCGTATCAACAACTTTGTCCATATAGGCCTGAATATGGCAACTGCCGGCCATGTCAGCACGGAAAAAACGGATACCGTTATTAACCGGTGCCGGTTTGATCGACAGGTTGACGGTTCGGCCCGAGTGCAAGCCCACGCCACAACAACTCACCGATTTTTTTAATGTATATTGATATGGATCAATAGGTAAAGACATAGTGATTCCCCATAGAAGAAGATTTTCTACCTATTGTTGCAATTTTTGTACCGTGCGCCGGACTAATGAAAATAAGCAAAAAAAGTAATGATATAAAATGATTAGAAAATTAAACGCACAAGCACATGCTGTCTCTTGCTGTGTTAAAAATAACACGATTCCCACAAAAGTACAGTTTTTTTAACACACATCCCGGGCAGGCTCACGTCTTTCGGCCGCGGATGATTTTACTCTGTTTTTTAATGAATCAAGAATAAAGCGGTCAAAGAATTCATCCACCTCATGTTCAATATGCAGGACATAGAGAGGAAGCTGTAGGGAAAGACTGCGGAGTTTCACAAAATCCTTTTCTGTTGTCACCAAACTTGTCGCGCCGGAGTCGACGGCTTTTTGACAAATATTTGCGACCATGGCCTGACTGTATTGAACATGATCTTTGAATGCTTGAAAAGCCCTAAGCTGTATACCGAGATCGGTAAGAGATTTTTCGAACCTGGAAGGGTTGGCAATGCCGCAAAACCCAAAATGTTTATGCGTGACATGTTTTTTTACGACGGTACCGTCCGGTCCCTGAAGTCGAGAAGTGCTTAGCTTTGATATGAACACCGGTCTTTCCGGAAATTTTTGTTGTAAAAGTTCGGAAAATTTTCTCGTATTTTCCTGGTTCGCCTTTGTCTGTCCCGTCAAGAGAAAGGCATGACAGCGACACAGTGCCGAAATTGGTTCGCGCAAGGGTCCCCCGGGGAAGACACGACTGTTTCCGGCAAGGGCGGTGCCATCAAAAAGGACAATATCAATGTCTCTTGTTACGCCAAGATGCTGGAACCCATCGTCAAGAATTATCACATCACTGGAAAATTGATCAATTGCCTGGCGACAGGGGATAATACGCCGGGTTCCGGTTAATACAGGGACCCCGGGTAAAGATTCAGCGAGCAGATACGGTTCATCACCGGCGAGAAGCGCGGTAAGAAATATCTTTTTACCGTCGGAGACAATATTGACCGCCTGCCCGGCCTTACCTCCATATCCTCTGCTGACAATTGCGGGATGATAGCCATTTGCAGACAACAGTCTGGTGAGATGTTGTACAGTGGGGGTTTTGCCGCTGCCGCCGAGAACGAGATTGCCGACGGAAATAACCGGAATCGATAGTTCATGCCGACGCAATGCCCCTGATAGATACAGTTTTTCCCGTGCTTTCATCACGGTACTGTAGAGGGGCGCGAAAGGACGGCCAAGGAAAAAAAGAAGCTCCAAACCTTTTGACATGGCTTTTTGTAATGAAATTGATTACTGAAGAGGACGTATCCACCTTGAGATTTTGCGAAATGTACAGTAAAAGACTAATATCATGACTTCGTAGCATATGCTCACTCTTTTCTTAGGGATTTTTGAGGAGATCACCAAAGAGAGAGATAATTTAATCAATAACTTTGAGGGAGGAAGAGATGAAGTATAATCTGAGTGGTAAATTACTTTCAACCGCCGCTTGTGTTCTGTTAGCTCTGTCGGCACCGGCACTTGGTGTGGCAGGAGATACAATTAAGTTCGGTGTGGCAGGCCCCCACAGTGGCGACCTTGCGTCCTATGGACTCCCTTCAGTCAATGCCGCCAAGCTTGTTATTGACAAAGTGAATGCCAACGGCGGAATCAACGGCAAAATGGTAGAAATGCTCGTTGAAGATGATGTCTGCAAACCTGAAATTTCAACCAATACGGCAACCAAGCTTGTCTCGGACGGAGTTGAAGTTGTCCTTGGACATATCTGTTCCGGTGCAACTATTGCGGCGATGCCGATCTACAAAGAGTCGGGGATATTGGTCATGTCCCCATCCGCGACCAGTGACGAGTTGACCCTAAGTGGCGACTATCCGAACTTTTTCAGGACAATTGCTCCTAATGCCGCCCAATCACCGGCTATGATCGATTTTGCCATCAATAAACTCGGCCTCAGTAAGATCGCTATTATCCACGATAAAGGTGACTATGGTAAACCGCTTGCCGAAGGCGCCAAGAAACACGTCGAACAAACCGGAAAAGGTGAGGTTGTTCTTTTTGAGGGCATTACCCCCGGCGCCATGGATTATTCCGCCATCGTCCAGAAAATCAAACAATCAGGTGCGGAAGTTGTTGTCTTCGGTGGCTACCATCCAGAGGCTTCAAAAATCGTTACCATCATGAAGAAAAAACGTCTGAAGACAAAATTTGTTTCAGATGACGGCGTAAAAGACGATACCTTTATTAAGGTTGCCGGAGACGCAGCGGAAGGCGTCTATGCCGCAGGTCCTCAGGACAACTCCAGCAATCCCATGGCTGCTGAAGCAAAAGCGGCACATAAGGCAGCCTTTGGCAGCGATCCCGGTGCCTTCTTTGAAGGCGCGTACGCGGCGACCGTGGCTATGCTGAATGCTATCGAAAAAGCCGATTCAACCAAACTTGAAGACCTGAAAAAAGTTCTTCAGACGGAAAAAGTTGCTACTCCGGTTGGAGATATCAACTTTGATAAGAATGGTGACGCAATCGGGGTGGGATTCTCAATGTATGTTGTAGAAAACGGCAGCTATATTGTAGTCAAATAACACCATTTTTTTTAACCTCTTAATATCTGAAGTGAACATTCGGTGTTTGTTTGCTTCAGATATTTTTTTATGCAGGTATGGACTATTTTATTGAACTCTTTTTTAGCGGCTTGACCAGAGGCTCCATTTATGCGCTCATTGCTCTGGGCTACACAATGGTCTACGGCATTATCGGCCTCATTAACTTTGCCCACGGCGAAATCTATATGATAGGAGCGTTCACTGCTTTTATTGTCGCCACGGTGCTCTCAATTTATGGTTTTCCCCTTTTTTCCATCGTTATAATTGCAGGGCTGGCCGCGGTAGTATGGTCAAGCTCCTATGGCTATACTATTGAGAAGATCGCCTACAAACCACTGCGGCATGCTCCCAGGCTGTCACCGCTTATCAGTGCGATCGGCATGTCGATTTTTCTGCAAAATTACGTTTTGCTTGCCCAGACCTCCGATTTTCTCCCCTTTCCGACACTCATTCCGGATTGGGAATTTATGGAGCCAATCGCCCATATTGTCGGGACTACCGATCTGGCTATCCTCGTCACTACGGTCATGGTGATGGTGCTGCTTACCGTTGTAATAAAATTTACAAAGATCGGTAAAGCAATGCGGGCCACGGCCCAGGACAGGATGATGGCGACATTAGTCGGCATCAATGTCAATAACGTAATTTCCGCCACCTTTATTGTCGGTTCCGCCCTTGCTGCTATCGGTGGTCTCCTCATTGCTTCGCACATAGGCCAGATAAATTTTTATATTGGATTTATTGCCGGCATCAAAGCATTTACCGCAGCGGTTCTTGGTGGAATCGGTTCCATTCCCGGTGCTGTCCTCGGCAGCTTTGTGCTTGGACTTACAGAAAGCTTTGCTACCGGATATGTCTCAAGTGATTATGAAGATGTCTTTGCCTTTTCCCTGCTGGTATTGATCCTCATATTCAAACCATCAGGCCTTCTTGGCAAAGCAACCAACCAGAAAGTATAAATTTGTTAGCTATGGTTTCATTAAAAGAACTGAAAAAAGGTTTACTCACTTCACTCTGGTTCGTTTTTTTAACGTTTCCGATTATCGTTATAAAAGTAGATCCTATACAACGAACAGTCATATGGCGCTGGCAGAATGCGCTCTATATGGCACTGGGGACTTTTGGCATATATTTGCTTGTCAAGTACTATCAACATAGAAAAGAGAACCAACCAAGTCGGCCAAAAAATACAGAACAGACCGAATCATTCCTTCACGGGATTCTGCAAAAACCTCTGCAGCGCAAAATCCTTGTTGGAGTAGTGGCAACAATTGCCGTACTTTTCCCGCATTTCTTTTCCACCTACCAGACCAATGTTATGACAACTGCTTTAATGTATGTTGTCCTGGGACTTGGCTTGAATATTGTTGTTGGCCTGGCCGGCTTGCTTGACCTCGGCTTTGTTGCCTTTTATGCCGTGGGGGCCTACACCTACGCACTTTTAAATCTTCATTTTGGACTTGGGTTCTGGACAGTTCTGCCCATAGGCGGATTGATAGCGGCCATGTTCGGTGTCCTTCTCGGCTTTCCGGTCCTTCGGCTGCGAGGTGACTATCTGGCAATCGTCACCCTGGGCTTTGGCGAGATCATCCGTCTCATATTAGAGAATTGGGGAAAGTTTTCCAAAGGACCAAGTGGGATTTCCAATATTTCCCGCCCTGGTTTTTTAGGAATGGAGTTCAGCCTTGAACAATCCATTCTCTATACCTATTACCTGATGATCCTTTTTGTCATTATAACAATTTTCGTCGTCAACCGACTGCAGGATTCCCGTCTTGGCCGGGCCTGGATAGCCCTGCGGGAAGATGAAATTGCCTGTCAGGCCATGGGCATCGACAAGCGCAAGACCAAACTCGTCGCCTTCTCGCTCGGCGCTTTCTGGGCAGGCATTGTCGGCGTCATGTTTGCCGCTAAAACCACCTTCATCAATCCGGCCAGTTTTACCTTTCTCGAATCGGCAATTATTCTTTCCATAGTCGTGCTCGGCGGCATGGGGTCAATCATCGGCGTCGTGTTCGGGGCACTGATATTAATCCTCATGCCGGAATACTTAAGGGCATTGTCGGAATACCGCATGCTTGCTTTCGGCGGAATTCTTGTGTGTATGATGATTTTCAGACCTCAAGGGCTGATTTCAAATATTCGCCGTACATATAGATTTGAAAAAAAACCTCAGTGAACTAGTACAAAAATAATGAAACAATCGATTCTTCAGGTCACTGGTCTGACCATGGATTTCGGAGGAATTCGCGCCTTGAATTCCCTTGATCTCGATGTAAAGAGTGGCGAAATTGTCGCACTCATTGGACCAAACGGTGCCGGCAAAACAACATTTTTCAACTGTATCACCGGCATATACACACCAACCGCCGGGGATATTTTTCTTACCCCGCCAGACAGTTCGAAAAAAATATCTCTGAAAGGTCTCAAGCCCAATCAGGTGACCGAGAAAGGGCTGGCGCGAACTTTTCAGAACATTCGGCTCTTTGCCAAAATGACGGTGCTTGAAAATGTGATGATTGGTCGGCACTGCAGGACGAAGGCATTTGTTTTCGGCGCTATTTTCCGGACCGCCGCCACCCGGAAAGAGGAAAAAAGCATTATCGAAACCAGTTACGCTATTTTGGAAAAATTGGGCCTTGCTGAATTTGCCAACGAGTTCGCCGATAATCTGCCCTATGGTGCCCAGAGGCGTCTGGAGATCGCCCGCGCGCTGGCCACCGAACCCTTACTCCTCCTGCTCGATGAGCCGGCCGCAGGCATGAATCCGCAGGAAACCATCGCTCTTGATAAACTGATCAAGAAAATTTCACTCGACGGGCAGGCAATACTCTTGATCGAGCATGATATGCAGCTGGTCATGAGCTTGTCCGACCGTATTTTTGTCATGGATTACGGCAAAAAGATAGCCCAGGGAACCCCCGCCGAAATCCGTGAAAACCCTGTGGTTATCAAGGCGTACCTGGGGGAGGAAGTCGATGCTTAAATTGGAAAATGTGCAGTCCGGATATGGCAATAAACTGGCTATAAAAGAAGTCTCCCTGGAAATTAATGAAGGGGAGATAATCACGCTTATCGGCGCCAATGGGGCCGGAAAGAGCACCACCCTTATGACCATCTGTGGCGTTGTCGCCTGTCGAGCAGGATCCGTAAAGTTTCAGGAAAGAGAAATCCACAAGATGGCCCCCGACGAAATCGTCAAGCTGGGCATTTGTCAGGTGCCCGAAGGACGGCATATCTTCCCGCAATTGACGGTTAAAGAAAATCTTGATATGGGCGCTTTTCTGAGAAACGATACGGAAGAGATAAAAAAAGATCGGGACTATGTTTACTCGCTTTTTCCTATTCTAGCAGAAAGAAGACATCAGGATGGCGGCAATCTCAGTGGCGGTGAACAGCAGATGCTGGCCATGTCACGAGCCCTCATGGCCAGGCCAAAGCTCCTGTTGCTCGACGAACCATCGATGGGGCTGGCTCCACTGGTCATCAAACAGATTTTCGAGATCATCAAGCAGATAAACAAAGAAAGCAATACAACCATTTTTCTGGTTGAACAGAATGCCAACCAGGCGCTCCATATCGCCGACAGGGGCTATGTCATGGAAACCGGGAGGATCACTTTATCTGGCCCGGCTCAGGAATTGCTCGCCAATACGGATATCCAGAAGGCCTATCTCGGTATTTAAATACTATCGTCGCTGTGCTTCATAGAGACTGCAGCGACAAGACTCCATCTCAAATTAAGAGAAATGAAAATTATAAAAGTCGGCGTTATTGGGGTGGGCTATCTCGGCCGTTTTCATGCACAGAAATACGCTGCCCTGGCAGGTGTCCGCCTGGTTGGCGTAGCCGATACCGACGTCCAGCAGGCCGAGCGGGTTGCCGGCGAGTGCTCTTGTGTCGGTTTTAGTGATTACAGGAAATTGCTCCCTGCTGTTGATGCGGTGTCTATTGCCGTTCCAACGCCGTATCATCACCTGGTCGCGGGGGAGTGTCTTGATGCGGGCATTGATGTTCTGCTGGAAAAACCGATGACCGTCACCCTGCAGGAAGCGGACGATTTAATCGCCAGGGCTGAAGTCAAACAACTCATTTTACAAATTGGTCATCTCGAACGATTCAACCCGGCGCTCCAGGCCATGGAACCATTCTTGACGACGCCTGTTTTTATCGAGAGCAGCAGAATAGCCACCTTTAAAAGCAGAGGTGCGGATGTCGATGTTGTCCTTGATTTAATGATCCATGATATCGATATCATACTCAATATCATTCACTCACCGATCAAGACAATTCATACCGTGGGAGCCCCCGTCGCCACTGCCACAACCGACATCGCCAATGCCCGGCTGATTTTTGAAAACGGCGCGACCGCCAATGTTACCGTCAGCAGGATCTCCAGAACCAACGTACGGAAAATGCGTATCTTCCAGCCCGGCTCCTATATTAATGTTGATTTTGGTAATAAAAAAGTCATGACCATACAGCTCTCCAAGGAACTTCTGGACAGCGGCATGCCGAAGCAGCTGGTCGAACTGCGCACCTTTGCCGACAGCGATGCCCTGCGCAGTGAAATCACCTCCTTTGTGCAGCATGTCCGGGAACGAACTAAACCGGCGGTATCTGGGGTCGAGGGACGACGCGCCCTGGCCGTCGCCCTGCAGGTCATGGATCAGATCAAGGAGCACCAGCAACTCGACCTCTTTAAAAATTTTCTTCCCCCCGCATGAGCGGCAAAATTATGATTGTCACCGGTGAGGCTTCCGGGGATCTTCATGGTGCGAATCTCGTCAAGGCATTACGCTCGAAAAATCCTCGGCTGCAGTTTTATGGCATGGGGGGAGCGGAACTCGCTGCGGTTGGCGTTGAGATACTCTATGATGCGGCCAAGGTCTCGGTCGTCGGGGTATTTGAAGTTTTTTCCCACCTGAAAGATATCTGGCTCGCCCAAAGGGTTTTGCGTCGAAGATTAATCGACGATGGTCCAGATCTGCTCATCCTGATCGATCTGCCGGATTTTAATCTGCTCCTGGCCAAAAAAGCCAAAAAACTGGGCATCCCGGTGTTCTATTATATCAGCCCCCAGTTATGGGCCTGGCGTTCCGGTCGCGTCAAAACGATTAAAGCAAGGGTGGACAGGCTCGGCGTTATCCTTCCTTTCGAGGAGGAGTTTTTTAAAAAACGGGGCGTTGAAGCCCAATACGTCGGCCATCCCCTCTTGGATACAGTCGGGACCAGCGCAACCAGAGAAGAGTTTTGCCGGCTGCACGGAATTGCCCCCGGCACCCAATGCATTGGTCTTTTTCCCGGCAGCAGGAAACGCGAAGTGTCTTCCTTGCTGCCGATCTTTTTCCGTGCTGCGGAAATGCTGCAGCGCAACTCGCAGGAAAAGATTGTTTTCTTTATTCCCCGGGCCTCCACAATAGGAAAAGAGGAATTTTCCGCAGCTGGACTGCATAGCTATCAACAACAGCTCGATATCCGCATAATCGAGGAAGATCGCTACAACATGATGGCGGCATGCGATGCGGTGGTTACCGCTTCGGGAACGGTAACCCTGGAACTGGCCATCCTCGGAGTGCCGATGATCGTCGTCTACAAGCTGGCACCGCTTACCTACCAGTTGGGAAAACTCCTCGTCAAAATAGATTTTTTCTCACTGGTGAATCTGATAGCCGGGTATGCGGCCGTACCGGAACTGCTCCAGCAGGCAGTGACAGCAGAAAAAATCAACGCGGAATTAACGGCGATATTGACGCTGCCTGGCCGAAAACAGCAAATACAACAAGCGCTGAAAGAGGTACGAAACAAACTTGGCGGGAGCGGCGCCTCGGACAAGGCGGCGATAGCCGCCTTGCAACTTATGGGCGAGCAGCGGCATGACTGACGATTATTTCAACGATATCGACCCTGTTATTCTCGCAATAGACGGCACACTTGATCTGCACCACTTTGCGCCAAAAGACCTGAAAACACTTATCCCTGATTATCTGGCCGAGTGTCAGGACAAAGGCATAATGGAGATAAAGCTTATCCACGGCAAGGGAAGAGGCAATCTACGGCGTTCCGTGCATGCGCTGCTGCAGCGCAATCCCCTCGTCGCCGGCTACCGGCAGGCCGAACTGCACTCCGGGAGCTGGGGTGCAACCCTAGTAAGCCTAAAACCCAAAAAGCCCTGAGTTCCTTTGCGGCGGGTTATTTTCCAAAATTACAGATCGGATACCGGCAGACCTTGCAGTTTCTGCACAGTCCGCCATGACCCAGCTCGGCAAATTCGTGTCGGCCAATTTTCTCACCGGTCAATATTCTCGGCAGGACCAGATCAAAGACGGTGATCTTATGATACATGCCGCAGGCGGGGAGACCAAGAACGGGCACCTTGCCAATCATACCGCTGAGAAACATCGCTCCCGGCAAAACCGGTGTCCCGTAAGCCACATCAATCGCTCCGGCTGCCAGTATTCCCTCGCGGGTGACATCGTCCGGGTCGACCGACATGCCGCCGCTGGTGACAATAAGTTCAGCACCGCGGGCAATGCATTCTCCGATCTCGCGGGCGATGACACCCTTATCGTCCGGGGCACGTCGGACCAGCAAAATCTCCGAGCCCAGGGCTTTGGCTTTGGCCCGCAGCACCTCTTCAAAGCGATCTTCAATACGACCGTAAAAGACCTCATTACCCGTTATCACCAGGCCGATTTGCACCTTTTGCAAGGGTAAAACCTCGATGACAGGGGGGGATGACAGGGCGATTCTCTCCGCCTCGGCTACCAGTTCCCGCGGGGCGACAAGGGGGATAAGGCGGGTTGCCGCCACGGTCTCGCCTTTTTCCACCGGGGTGTTATCATGGAGCGTGGCACACATTACCTCGCCAAGCATATTGAATCGGTACAGTGATTGCTTGTTTATGCGCAGCAGGCCGTCGAGGCCTGCTTTTAAGGCAATTTTCCCTTCGGCGGGATCGTTGAGGTATTCTACTCCGCGGCCGCTCAGGCACCGGGCAAGTATCGAAGCCGCCTCGTTTTCATGGATTTCTGAGGCGGTGAGCGAAATGATGTAGATATTGTCTTTGCCCAGTTGTTTCAGATGGGCAATATCTTCCGCCCGGATGATATGACCTTTTTTAAAGGCCACGCCTTTTTTGACATCTTTGACAATCTCCGTAATATCATGGGGGAGCACCATGCCAACGGACTTTTCAACGGGTACTGATTTCAACATGTATGGAACACCTTTTAAAAACTCAGTTTAGAGACAACCGTCAACCTGATCACGGGGAAAAAGACTTTTGACATCATAAATGACCGATTTGTCCTTGCATAACTTTCGTAACTGGCCGATGGTCATCTCCGTAAACTGCCGGTGGGCAACAGCTATAACGATGCCGCTGTAGGTATTGTCCTGCAGATGCTTTACCAGGTTGATGCGGTATTCACGATATGCCTCATCCGACTGTACCCAAGGGTCATAGACATCAACGGCAATACCGTATTCGGCAAATTCGGAAATAATATCGATGACTCTGGTATTGCGCAGGTCGGGGCAATTTTCCTTGAAGGTCAGCCCCATGACCAAAATCCGGCTACTGGCGGTATCAATACCTTTTTTAACCATCTTTTTTATGACGGTTGAGGCAATATAGCTCCCCATATTATCGTTTAACCGTCTCCCGGCAAGAATCATGTTGGGATGGTAGCCAACCTCCTGGGCCTTATGGGTAAGGTAATAGGGATCGACACCGATGCAATGACCGCCGACGAGTCCGGGCTGAAAGGGGAGAAAGTTCCATTTGGTTCCGGCGGCGGCGAGGACTTCACGGGTGTTAATGTCGAGTTTGTCAAAAATAAGGGCCAGCTCGTTGATCAGGGCGATATTGACATCTCTTTGGGTGTTTTCTATGACCTTGGCAGCCTCCGCCACCTTGATGGAACTGGCCATAAAAGTTCCGGCAGTAATAATCGATTTATAGAGCCGGTCGACAAAGAGAGCGGTTTCCGGGGTCGAACCCGAGGTGATTTTAACAATTGACGGTAATCGGTGAAGCTTGTCACCGGGATTTATCCGTTCCGGACTATAGCCGCAGAAAAAATCCTCATTATATCGAAGCCCGGAGCCTTTTTCCAGTAAGGGCACACAGACCTCTTCCGTTGCGCCGGGATAAACCGTCGATTCAAAGACGACGACATCTCCTTTTGCAAGGACCTCTGCTACCGTGCGGGAGGCCCCCTCAAGGGGTTTGAAGTCGGGCCGTTTTGCCGCATCAATGGGTGTCGGCACGGCAACGATGTACACGTTGCAGGCGCTAATTTCCCGTGCATCGGTGGTAAAATCGAGTTGCTGTACGTCCTTCAGTTCCGCACTCGATACCTCAAAGGTTGAGTCAACACCGCTGCGGAGCTCGCTGACCCGACCGCCGTTCAGATCAAAGCCGATGGTCGGATATTTTTTGCTGAATTCCACCGCCAAGGGCAGGCCGACATATCCCAGACCGATAATACAGAGCTTCACATCTTCAAGTGCATTCATACCGGCAGCGATCCCCCACTGGTCTTATCCCCATAATAAGTCAACCCCTGTGTGTCGGTTTCAAGAACCGTAACCGTAGACAGGGAATGATTGTCATTTAATAAACGCGATTCAACTTCATCATAAATAAATCTGGCAATATGCTCGGATGATGGGTTTCTATCCTGAAAATAGGGCAGGGTGTTCAAGTCATGATGATCCAGTTTGTCGATCACTTCCTTGACGATTTTTTTTAATACCTTGAAATCAATTCCCATGCCATACTGATCCAGTTCGGTTGCACGAACCGTCACCTTGACCTTCCAGTTATGTCCGTGGGGCTTCTCGCAGTCGCCTGGATACTCTCTCAGGTGATGCGCTCCGGCAAAATGTGTATCAATGAATATATCGAACATCTTTATCTCCTTGTGGAATGGCGGTACGCCAGACATAAATGGGCAGGCAGGAATAAAACTTCCGGGCAAACTTAATACTTTCCAACCTTTTTATCACCTACTATTTCAAGAGCCGGAATGCGGAAAACAGCCGGCCTGTCGACGAGAAAAAATTCTTCTTTGCGCTTTATAAGCAATGCATATAGTACTAGCATACGTCGGATGCTAGAAGAATCGTTCTGATATGTCTGCACTATAAGAAGAGATATGAAAATATCAATTTTTGCCAGACTTATAATCAGTTACGCTATGCTGTTTACGCTGCTTGGCGGCATCAGTGTTTATTTTATCCATCATCTGGATCAATTTAACAAGGTGATCCGCTCGATTATTCTGCAAGACACCTTAGTTCTCGAATATTCCACTCGACTCTCGGATGCCCTGTTGTCGGAGTTTCGTAACGATCGGAAATTCGTCATCTTAAAAGATGAAGAGCATTTTGAAAATTCCCGCAAGGCCGCTTATGAATTCAATCTAACGTTAAACGACGTTATCACCAGGACAAACTCAACAGAAATCAGACAATTCTTTACGGCCATCGATGCGGAGCACCAGACGTTCACGCAGTTGGTGCAGAGAGAACAGGAGTTGCTGAAAGGTGACCAATCCTACTCACCGGAGAGTTTTGCCGAAGAAAAGAATAAAATTGCCGACAGCATTATTGATCAATTGAAAAAAATCAGACTGGCAAGCGAAAAAAATGTACTCGGTAAGATTGTGAATTTAAATGAAGGCGGGAAAAATGCGAAAAATTTTTTCCTGATAATTTCATGCATTGCCTTAGTAACAAGTTTGACGGTTGCTTTTCTCATAACACGGAGCATCAAGAAGCCGTTAGACGTGATGAGAGCAAAAACCATTGCGATTGCTCAGGGAAGTTTCAAGGAAGACCTGTGCATTACATCACCCCCCGAGATTGCCGAACTGGCTTCGTCGCTTAATATTATGTGCCAAAAATTACAGGAGATCGATGACATTAAATCGGATTTTTTTTCGCATATGTCCCATGAATTAAGAACACCACTGACCTCTATAAAGGTGGGGACGGAAATGCTGCTTGAAGGCCTCAGCGGTGAGCTGACCCAAAAACAACAGCACATATTATCCATTGTCGCAAAGGAAAGTGATCGTTTAATTGAATTGGTCAATGCCTTGCTGGATCTGTCTAAGATGGAGGCAGGCATGATGAGATACCAATTTATGCCGACGGATCTTGCTGTATTGGTAAAAAAGTCTCTGGACGCTTTAGCGCCATTAATTGAGGCCAAAAAAATTACCATCGAGAATAGAATTCGGGTCTTACAACCGGTGAGAATTGACCGGGAGAGGATACTGCAGGTTTTGCACAATATAATCGGCAACGCAATTAAATTTAATCATGAAAACGGTACGATAATACTTGAGACACACCTGAGGGAAAACGCAGTCGAGGTAGCGGTGCACGATACCGGTCCGGGGATACCCAAAGGGGATCTGGAAAAAATATTTCTGAAATTCCAACAGGTCGGTGCGGCTAAAGGCGGTACTGGCAAGGGAACAGGAATTGGCCTGGCTACGGTTAAACAGGTAGTCCTGGCACATGGGGGAAAGGTGTGGGCAACGAGTCAGGCGGGAGAGGGCAGTACAATCTCTATCACCTTACCCTTGGCTGCATAGTTTTCAGGAATCTCCCCTGCCGTAAATCACCTCAACGGCCATGACAGCAAGATTCCCTTTGCTGCCTGAAGTAAAGAAGAGCTGCACAGGCGCGGGTTTCCCCATGCCATAATGTTCGTTCAATCCAGCTGCCAGATCAAATGTCATATCTGCCGGTGATTTTTCCAGCAAGCTGGCCGGTGTGCCGGCAACATCTATCGACACATCAACGTTCTTGCTGTTCTGCTGGCTGGACAAGCCAGACTGGTTGAGCAATATCAGGGTATTGAGCTTTTTCGCTGGTGTCTCTTTACCTTGGATATGCACCGCACCGTCGCCGTCTTTGCCAAACCAGAAAAGCCGCCCCCGCCGGATGGTCAAACGCAACCAATAATCGCCGCTATCCAATAAGACGGGCGTGGCAAATTGAGCCACTGACCACCGTCGATTTTGGCCTTGTTGCAGTTTCAGCTGCGTTTTCGCCAGGACAGAGCCATTGGGCCCGCCCTGCACCTCCTGCACGATCTGCAAAACAGCGGTGACTTCATCGGCCAGAGGTAATACCGCCAGGGCAATGCAATCGATCTGTTCCGGTTGAGCACTGCGGATCCTGGCGGCAACACCGAGCCCTTCGCGCATATCGACACCGGTGTACAGGTGGCTTGTGTTGATATCAGCGAAGGGCCGGGCCATGGGAAAACCGTTTTTCAGGCTGCTTTTTAGCGTCAGGGTTGCCCTTTTGACAGTGCTGTTTTGCGGCAGGCTGAAGGGGAGTTGCCTTTTTTCAATCGTTGTGCCGGAAAATTTGAGTACATGTTTGCCCTCGATACCATCGAAGTGCCGGCGCAGCAGGTGGTATTCAAGGCGGAGTTCACTGAGTTGCAGGCGGACCGGGGTGTCACTTTCAAAGACAATGGGCAGGTAGAGATGGGCTGAGGGTCCGGCACTGCCTTGCTGCACCGCGGCAAAATAGCGGTCACAGGCTTTTTGTATTTGTTGCAGGGCGTCATGCCATCCATCATTGTCTTCAAAAAAACATATCGGCACCTGAGTCTGTTCCCCGGCCAGTTGCCAGATGCTCAGCAGCCTGTCCTCCGAAGCGGGGGTGTGACCGATTTCGCCCAGCAAAATTCTTGGCCCGGTGGGCAGGCTTTGCAGTTTGATGGTTGTAATGCCATAGCTGGAGGCAGAATCAATTCGTGAGCCATTCATAACATCGAGCCCAGATGGCGCCGAGTTTCTTTCCAGTTCACCGGTCAAAGCTCCCGTGTTTCTTCCGGCAAGGGCCTGTGGTTTGTGCGCATTTAATGTTTTTCTTGATTGTGCGACGGGAAACGAAGCAACTTTTCGCACAGCAAAATCCTGGCCAATAAATTCCTTCGTGAGGACGGCATTGGCGTTACCGCTGATGGTAGGTTCGCTGCAGACGGCGTCACCGTCAAGCCGCATCACTTCGATGCCGCATTGCCTGGCAGTAGAAACGGATTGCAGACGCCAGGGATGGGTCAGATGCACTTTTACCAGATTTGGCAAAGAGCTGCCGGCCTCGGTAACGCCTTCCCACGCCTGTGTCTGAAAGTACAGATTGTTCGCGGTGAGATGTAAGGCATAGTCATGAAAAAAACCCTGCAGAAGGCTGGCCGCCGCATCGATCACAAGGCCGTCGGCTGACGGGTCGACGGTGAAATAGAGATAATACAGGTGTCGATAACGTTTTCGGCCGTTGCTGTCCAGCGGCGTGTCTATATTGACCATCGTATTTTTCCTGATGCCGACGGCACTGGGATCCTGCAGAGACAAAAGAGTTGAAATTATCATGGCTCACGCGTCGGTGGACGGGTATCAACGATTCCATTCAGGTTGACGTTGTCGATCGGCTTTATGGTGACACGGGTTGCGCTGGTTGTTTCCAGGGTGTGTAAAGCGGCGTTGACACCCTCGGTAACGTTGGCTATCAGCTGGTTTTTGATGGTATTGAAATTGTCGACACTCCGGCTGAAGCTCTGTAAATCACCGTTGAACTGTGCCAAACGATCATCAAATGCAGCATAGTTGCTGTTGAAAATGTTGATGTCATCGGACAATCGGGCAAAATCAATATCGCCGGTGCTGGTCTCAACCGTGGATACCCGCCCATTGATGCCGGTGATATCCGCCTGCAATCGCGCCAACCGGCCGCTCATATTGTCGAGAGATACCGCCATATCAAAGAGGCCTTCCTTGCGTCCGACTTCGGCCATGACCTGACTGGCCACCCCTATCTGCCCGGAACTGCTGGCTTTCATGGTGGCGGGTGCCTCTCGTAACAAGGTCAACAAGCTCAATTTACTGTTGTCTGATAGACCGGCCAGTTTCTCCGGCAGGAAGCTCGCGACCACCTCCCGGCTGATGTGCTGCGCTGCCCGTTCCCCGACCAGGCCGTATTGCCGGGCGATAAAGGTCTGCATATCGGCGAGCATCTGGCTCGCCAGGCCACGTTCACTGTCGCTGTAGGCCAGGGAATGTTCCAGCGCTGCCGGCAATTCATTTTTCCGGTTGAGGCCGTCTGTATAGACATTATACCATGGCAGCAGCCAGTCTCGGTATTCCAGCGGCAACACGGCCATCGCCAAAACGGCCGTCTTTTCCGTCTCTTCGTCAGGATGCAGATACACGCGCAGCAGCGCCTGTTCATAGTTCCATCCATACAGGGCCGAGCTGCGATTTACCGTATCCAGCAAACGGGCCTGACGGCTCTTGTAGTGTATGTCGATTGCCGCCCGCAAATCGCGGTTCAAGGGGTGCTGGTAGAGGCTGGCGAGGGAGTGGAAATCTTTTTCCATGTCAGCTGGCACCAGCGCATTTTTCGTAAGTTTCGCCAGAGCATTGGCGAGTTCGATGTGCTGGGATTCGGTCAGTGGTTCGCAGGTGGGAGGGTAGAGCTGACATATCAGCTGGCCGTCTACGCCGGTTCGAGCACTGATCACCGACCCAATCATGGTCTGATAGCCCTTTTGGTAACGCAGATGACCCCAGTTTGTTTCCAGGGTAAGCGGCATATTCGCCTGGGTGATTTTGGTTGTTCGATCAAATACCTGGAATTTCAAGGTGATAATCTCACCAAGATACACCGCCTTGCCGACTGCGGTGCATTCGATGCGATAGCGACGCGGATCAAGCCGCTGCAGGTCCTGCATCTGCCTGCGCAGCAGATCAAGTTGCCGGGAGACGTTGCCAATTTCCGTGCTGCTGTTGTTTTCTCCTGCCCTTGACAGAATGTCCAGGGCGGTTCTACCGGTAAGGGTGGTGACAATTTCGGTGAAGCGTTCCGGGCCGATATACGGTATGGCATAAATTTGTTCTAAATCTGCAAAAATTCCCTGGAGTTGCGCCCGGGCATGCAGTAACCGCTCGCCCAGTTTGATGCCGATATCCAGCTCATGGGGTATTTCCACCCGGCTGGCAATTTCCTCAGCGGACTGGGCACGATTCAAAAAAGCGAGAACCACATCTCCATCGCGACGGTTCACGTCCTGCGGTGCAAGATAGATTGCCGCCATGTCAGCCTCGGCGCAGCGTCTCGTTGATCTGGCCAATCTGAGCGGTGATCATATTAATCTGGCCTTCAACGGATTTTTGGTCCAGGGTGTTGATCTTGAGCACATTCTGGCCGATAGAAGTCAACTCATTATTGATAACATTGCTCATCTGTCTGGAAGATTGCAGATCATTGTCCAGTGCCAGGATGCGCTTGTGCAGATCGGTGCTCGACGCCTGCAGCAGGCCCACCGTGCCGAGAGTGGCGTCGGCGGAATCTTTGGCCGAGGCAGCGTGGCGTGACATGCCGCTGATTGCCGCCAGAGCCGGGGTCCGGCTCAGCAGATTACCTTTCAAGGCCAGCGCCGGAGCCTCCTGTGTTTGCTGCACAGTCACCGCTTGTTTGACTGTTTGCCGCAGATCGGACATATAGGGCGGCGGAGTCGTGATGGAAATGCGATCCATGGCTTCTATGGCGGCGTTGTAATAACGCTGCCGTCCGATTACACCAAGTGCGCTGATATCCGCTTCAATGACATTTTGAATCAGACCAAGATCCATGCCAAAGCTGCCGCTGCCGACCTGAGAACCGATGGCACCGATGAGGCCCGGCACAAAAACATCAAAAGTATTGATGTAGCCGTTAATCCATGGCCCGAGCCAATCCCTGAACTGCACCTGAATGGAGGCGGAACCTTTGCCGGCATCGGGAGTGGTGGGATTGCTGTCATCTTTTACCAAGGCCACAACGACTGTACGATAGTGTTTCCAGTTGCTGCCGACACTGGGGAGTAACTGCGGCAGGGTCTGAAACTGGGGAAACTGCTGATAGCTATCAAGAAACAATTGAATCGGCCCGCTCTGCGCCAGCTCGTACTGGCTGTTCATCAGGGTAAATGCCTCGGTTACTCCCTGGCTGGTGGGGGTCGGTGCCTCCATTATCGCCTGTGAGAAAAACGTGCCGCCGACAAGGGTGGTCTCAAGGATATTGGCTACCTGCAGGTCCTGTGCTTCGGTGAAATTTTCCGTATGCATTGATTTGATATGCACGCGGGCGATACCTTCATTATTGGTGCGCACCGAAATGCTGCTGCCGTTGGCACTGACATCCGTACTGAATCCAGGTGCTGCACGCAACTGTCCCCAGGTGGTGAGGAAATCAATCCATGGACGGCTGGTCACCCTGTCGCCGGCAAGATTTCGCACCTCGGCGCTGATCTCACAGATCTCGCCCAAGGCGTAATGAACTTTTTGGGTGCTGAGCGTCACCACATATTGTTTGAGCAACGGGGCAATGGCGGTGCGCAGCCCATGCATCTCCTGCTCCAGTCCGTTCAGGCGATCGGTTAATGGTGACAGCACCGCCTCGAGGATATCGAGGCGGTTGTCCGTCTGCCCGATGTATTGCCCCAGCGCCTCGCCGATGCCCTGGACGCTGGTCACCAGGGTGTTCCAATCCGTGGGTTTAATCAGCGAACCGGCCTGCTTCTTATTCATGTCTGTTAAGATTGCCACATCACCTGCTAATGTTGTTAAGCTCACGTTCATTCTCCTTCAAGTAATCTCGCCGCGTACAATGTCGCCTTCAACCGCAAGGAAGAGCTGCACCCCTGCCGGGCGTACCTGGTTGATACCTCTCCAGACGCGATCTATTATGGCCGGATCGATCACGTCATTGCTGTTTCGCTGCAACAGGCGGACAAGCACCTGCAGCGGTTTCTTGTCGGTCCACTGGAGTTTAATTCTCGCGGCCGGGTTATAGGCAAAAACCATCTGATCAAGCTGCAGGGGGAGCTGGGGCAGATCATGAAACCGCCCGGGATAGGGTGCATGGTGATCTGGTGGCGGTACCAGGCGGCCTTCCACTGACCACCAGGGTAAATCGGTGCCGTCCACCAAACCTTGCGCTTCGACAGAGACATAACGCCAGGTGGAATCCCCCTTGGGAATACGCGGCAGTGCGGCGATGCCGCCCTCGGCAATACGCGTATGATCCGGTTTGCAGCGCAGCACGAGGAGACTGCCGTCGACGTCGGTGCGGGGAACGAATGCCTGGCCGTCCAGGCTGCCAAGAGTTGCCACAACCCGATCGATAAAAACCAGATTGGTAAACGGTTCTACGGGCAGGTCGGGGAGGGTGGTAAAGGCTGCCCATTGTTTCATTGCATAATCAAAGACCTGCCATCCGCCGGGAGTGCGCTGATAACGCCAGACGCCCCGTGCGCCGACCTGCTCGTTTAGATAACGCAGATCAGCCTGACCCAGTTGCTGCCAGACCTCCTCAGCCAGGTTGAAACGGGCCAGATCGCGACCGTCATAGCGCAGCAGGCCTCGATTGGTGGTAAACCAGAGATAACCGTGTTCGTCACGTTGCATATTCGTGACGCTGCCATCGATCAGATCGACAAAGGCTTCCAGGAGATTGCGATACACCAGATCCTTTTCATGCCGGGCACGGTAGCGGGCTAACCCCTGTTCGGTGCCGATCCACAGGCTGCCGTCGTTTTCGACCAACAGGGCCCTGACCGGAGGCAAACCAAAATTTATCCCTGAGGGCAAATTCCCGGTCTCAAAAGGCAGCCAGTCATCTGCCAGTTCCGATTCGAATTCGGCAGAGAGATAATAAAATTGCCGGCTTTGATGCTGATATAGCATAAGACCAAGGTCGCCACCACAATAGACACCGGTCGCGCTTTCGGCGATGGCGTGGATAGCGGTGCCGGTGAGAAACGTTTGGCCAATACTGTCGGATTCATCCAGGACAGTCAAACCATCGCTCGAGCCGATATAAAAGTGACTCGCCATGTGGTGCCGGGGCCGGCAACAGAAAACAGCCTGCCCGGAATAGGCGGCTATTTCCGACCGGACATAATCGCCTGTGCCGGCAGGGTATAAATCGACGACGGCAAGACCCTCGGCGTGACCGATCAACAATTGCTGCTGCCGCTGCTGCAGGCAATGGATTGGCGGCAAGGTTTCACCGGGCAGCGCCTGCAGCCAGCTGCTGCCATTGTACCGCCACAGTTCCTGGGTGCCACCGTCTTCTATTGCCAGCCAGAGCATTTTATCGCTGGTCTGCAAAAGGGCGGAGACCCTGCCGGCAGGTGCACCGGCCAGGGACTGCCAGCCCTTGATGCCGAACTGATTTTCCTGCACCGCTGACATGAAGACTCCCCCGTCACCACACAGGCAGGCGCTGTATCCCGGTTGCAGTTTCAAGACATCATCGGCTGCAAGGGTGCCGAGGTAGCCCACGCCGACCGCGGCCAGACCGCCTTCGTCCGGCAATAGACCGGTTGGGTTAAACCGTTCAACCATCGGCCTCACCGTGGCGTCTCGTTCGGCCGTGGCGGCAATCCCTTCAATATAGACAATCGGTGCAACACGTTGCGTACCGGTATTGGACAGTTGCCAACGCATCAGCGGGCCAATTTCATTCACCGGCAGGCCAAGGCTCTGCACGTTCTTGAACGGGCCGATAAAGGGGGCGTTTTCTTCCACGGAAAACGAACGCTTGCGTGCCGGCAGCGGCAGATGAAGATTTTCAGGAAGCTCCGCGGTGACCATGTCACGTAAGGCCGGCAATGTTCCCAGGCCGTTACGATAAATCTGCATAATCCGCAGCAGACGCAGGCGATATTGCTCAACCGTTTCACGCAGGGCCACGGGTTCTCGCCAGGGTGAAATAGACAAAAGAGCGCCGAGCCTGGCCAGATCAAGCAGATAAGGATATTCGGCAATAAGTCGCTGGTCTTTCGGGTCGTGCCGCTTCACCGGCGGCTCCCCTGCCAGTTCTCGGGCACGCAGGAAATGCGGATCGTAGGCGGCCCTGTCGGCGGTTTTACACCAGTGCGCCTGCATCACCAGGGTAAGATCGCGGCTGAGTTCATCCAGAGTGATGCCGAGTTCCTTGAACAGGAGGTTGAACAGGTTTTCTTCGTTTACTTCCGGACGATACAGGCTCGGCAGATGACTGATTAACCGTTCATAGCTACTCACGAAGTCACTCCAGCTTGGGCTTTTAGTTCGATGCCGGCGACGGTGAGTCGTTCAAAAGGAATCAGGCTTACCGTTGGACTGGCTTCAGAATCTAGAATATAACTGGTGCCGCTTTCCGAGGTGATGAGGAACTGTACCTGATACTCCCCGGCGGCCGCACTGGTGGGCAGCTCGGTATCCGCCAGTGCGGCAACACTGCTGTAATCACCAACCGCGGCTTTGCCCGGCAGGGGGATGACAGAAAGCAGCTTGCCGTAATTGAGCTGCCGCCGGCGAACCATTTCCGGTGAAGGACTGCCGGGCAGCTCCCCCGTGTTGAGGTCATTGATGGTGACAATCGCTTTAGCCAGGGCGGCCTTGATGGCTGCTTCGGATGGTGCTGCGGAACCGCTGGGAAAAAGAATGCGGGCAGTCAGCAGGGTGGCCAGCGCCGGATCGATAATATTGATAACCCCGGCAGTAATTGCAACTTTAACCTCTGGCGTGATGCCGGAAAGACTCGTCATGTCGACAATGCCCTGCTCACGGTTCAGCACGTTGTCCGTGCCGACCATGGCCGACAGGATGCGTACGTCGAGAATGGCGCTCTCGGACAAAACCAGACCGATAATCCGGTTGATGCTGATTATTTCACCGATATCGACATTGTTGAGATAGTCGCGGATATCGTTGACCGCTTGTTCTTGAATGGCACGCAGGTCCGCTTCGAGTAAATCGTCCGCGGTGGTGATGCGCAGCACCATATCAACGGCCAAGGGGGCCGCCGCCTGAACCACGTTCACCTCAATGCCGGCGGGACGTACATCACGGATGGACGCCTTCAGGCGCGCCTCGGTCTCCGGCGTCAGAGTATTCGAATGCACGGACACGGTAATGAATCCCGGGGCTGGATCGTTTTCCCTCACTTCCGCCGACACATTCTGTTGGGCGATGGCATTTTTGATGGCGCCAAGGGTGGCTTTTTCGCTGCCGTGCAGAAAGTTTTTTGACCGGGTTCTCAGTTCGCTGTCCGATTCGTCCCGCTCCAGTACGGTACTGGGGCTGGGGTTGGTGACCGACTGAATGCCCGCGAGGGGTTTGGTCAAGATAACCAGGCTGTCCGCCGGCAGTCCCTGCAAATTATTTGCTATGTCACGGCCGTCCACCTGTACACTGCTTTGACCGCTGAGCAGGCTGATTGATTCAATGGTTGCAAATTGAATACTGGCGTCAAGGTTGCCTACCCGGGTACCGGCGGGAATATGGATATCACCGGCACTGCCTGGACTGCGCGTAAATTTGATTTTTGTCGTGTTCCGGCCGGCCTTAATGCGACTGAGGCCGAGCAGGGCGACGACGTTTTCCAGCGAGCGATGACGAGCGGTATCGACAAAACCGGACTCGTACACCGCTTCCGCCTGCGCGTATAAACCGGCCAGCTCGACGCTGAACGATTCCGCCAGGGTCCGCAGCACACTGCCGACATGCAGATCGTTCAAGCCGGAAGAGGCGCCTGCACGGCGATAATTCACCAGAAAATTGCTGCCCGCATCCGGGGTATTGCCTTTCTCCAGCCAAACCAGTTTGTTGTTTTTCAGGTCGTAGTCGCTGCCTTTGACAAATTGATAGGTCAGATTGTTGCGGACGCCATAGACGGAAACAATGGCCGCCACCGGCGGATGTTCGAGGGCATGTTCAAATAGCTTTTGGCCGGAACTGCTCGGAGGATAGGCATGATTTTCCGCCGAAATCCCACCGGTTAAGCCGGTGAGCACATTTTCCATGATCTCCGGGTAGGTGCGACGTCTAAAACTCATGGCCGTTTGCTCCTATTGTAGGGAAAGGGTAAAAGGCCCGATCTGAAGGATATCGGTGCTCGCGATGGGCCGTACTTCAAGTTCCACCGCAATAAGATGCGGCTGCCTGTCCACCGGCTTGGTGCTGATCCTGGTGACTTTTTCCACCCTCGCCTCCTGCTGCAGGCTTTCCATAATATATAAACGCACCAGGTTACGAGTGGTGCCGGTATTCACCCGGCCAACCAGATCCTGCAGGCGCGAGCCATAGGACGGATGACCCAGCCCGGCAAGTTCTCCCAGAGGGGTCAACAAACGCATCATAATGGCCTGACGTAAATTATCCCGGCCACATATGGTACCGATATCACGCACACCGCCACGACCGGCGGGAAGTCGTTTTTCCTCATCGCTGACCTGATACACGGGGCGGATGCGGTGATCACCGAGTTCCAGTGCTAAATCCATCAATAAATGTGCGTCTGTTGCCATTGCCTCTCACCCTATGAATACTGTGCCTGCAGCCATGACTGTGCCGACCGGGACATCGGCCGGATCGTTGCACGTCAAGGCCGTATCACCATTTCGCGCCGCCGGTTTACCGTTGATAAATACCGTCGCACTGCCGAGCTGAATCGTTGCCTTATCCCGGGGGGGTGTTTGAAAGGGTCCCCCCTGGGGAACGTGGCCAGGCATATTGGTCGCTGTGCTCCCCAGCACGGCTGCCGCCTGCCTGTCAATGCGCACATCGTCGCTGAGACCATCATCAATCTGACCGACAAAGGGGTGGGGCAAAGGCGTCGGCACAGGTCCGCCGGGTGATGGAATCATGACAATATGTATATCCGTACCAATGATCTGATCACCTTTTTTTGCTGCCGCTTGTCCCATGATCCTTCCCTGCCGTTTCTTCAGTTCAAATTGATTATGGAGCCCTTCAGATGCATTGTTCCGCCGGCCTCGATATTTATATCCGCATCACTCTTGAGATTAATGCCGGATTGGCTGGTTATGGTTATCGTGCCATCCTGGGCAACCTTGATAAGGCCGCCGCCACCGGCAATATTTATTTCCACGGCAGGGTCGTCGTCCTGCAAATGCACGACGACGGTACCGCCGACGTTAATCCTCACGCTGCTTTCATCAACGCATCCGGCGGCGACAAACACTCCTTCGCCCTCGGATGCTGCTTTCGGCAGTTGCAGGATAACCTTGCCATCGTCGCTCAGAGGAGGGCGGTCTTCATCATTGTACAGTCGGCCGATAATAATGGGTGCGTTGATATCGCCGCCGAGAAATTGCACCAGCACCAGGTCACCAATATCTGGAATGGCGGCAAAACCCAGGCGCCCCGTGGCTATGGGCACCTGTTTCAAGACGATGGCGGAATCCCGCAGGACGACAGTGCAGCTGTAGTTGTCTTTATCAGCATCAGCGGCGTGGGGATGCTGTTCCTGCACGATGGCCAATTCACAAAGACGCAGTTGTTTTATTTCCTGCTGGATGATGCCGCGGATAGTCTCGTAGAGGCTGATGGTCATAACAGTCCTCCCACAGCGCCCAGGCTGCTCGACAGCAGGCTATCAAGGCTGTCGCCGACCTCACACAGCGCCGATATCTCACTCGTGAAGCCTTTTTGTTTGCTGTAATAATGCCGCACGGATTCGACAATGGCGGTGCCGTTGAATGCCGCCTGCGGCACATCGGCGATGGCTATTTTACTGCCGGCGTGAATCGTTGCGGTGCCGATTACGATCAATTTCACTGTAACTCCATGCTGCCTGGCGAAAAACAATTTTCCCGCAGAAGCCTGCTGCACGCCTTCTTGGCTGCGCAGGCTGTGGTCAACCATCAATCGCGTTTTATTGCCTTCGCCGATGGAGGCGGTTACCGATTGCGGGTCTTTGATCAGCCAGCTCCAGGCCTCCGAACCCTGACTGCCTGCGGCGCCACCACCGACCATGGTGATTTTATCCAGAGGCGGCGGGGTTCTTCTCATCCTGAGGGAAAGGATATCGACTCCGTAGTAAAAGGTTTTTTCCGCAGCCGCCGAGGTCACGGCCTTGAAATTGAGTTTTCCTTCACCGTTGATAGTGGCGAGCAGGCCGCTTTTTTCAGCCAGCGCGGCAATATGCTGGTACAAATTGCGGGAATCGTCCACCACATAAAACGGCAGATCAATGCCGGCCTCAACAGTATCGGTTTCCACTTCCGCAAGCTCGGCCAGTGAGCGGACAATATCCCCGGCGCTTTGCTGGGCAAAACTTTGGTTGGTACGCATTTGTGCCAGTCTGAACCCACCGTTGCAGATGGTCAGCGCCGCCTGGCATTTAATACCTGTTTCCATGCCGACGATGCTCCCGGAAAAGACCGGGGTAAGCCGGTCACTGTCGTAGCCCAGCTGAATAGCCCCTTGGTCGTTTAACGCAAAAGAAGGTGACTGGCTGTCCCAGGCAAGAACGATTTTAGCCTGATCAACATGCGGGGCCAGATAACTCTGGCTGAGAAGAGTTGTCACGCTTCGCTGCCAGGGATCTGCGCCGCTGCTCGACAAATCGACGCCGACAGCCGCCGCCACACTGGACACCGAGTCCATCAGACCGCCACCGGAATCTGCGGCAGCGGCAAAATGAACCGCTAGCTGCGGTCGCCGGGGGGGAGATGCCGGGGTGTTGCCGGTCAGTGGAAGCTGCATAGTCTCTACCCGTCTGTAGGAGTATAAAAATTCAGAGATCTCACCACCCCGTCGCCGGCAACGTTACGAAAAACAAACGGCATGGTATTGCTTGCAAGATGCTCGGGATTGACAGGGCCGCCGGGGGTTGCAGTACCCAGCGCTTCCCCATTGTGTTTTACATGAAAATGCAGATGGTTATGAAAACTTATACCGGTATTGCCCGCTTTCATGATAGCCTCCCCCTGCTGTACCACCGTGCCGATAATAGCCGTGTCAGCAATGCCCCTTGCGGCAAACACTTCCCTGACGCCGTTGGTGCGGCCATGTCCATAGACGCCGTAGGTGACAAATGCATTGCCGTCGTTGTACTTGTCGTGTCTTTGGCGTACCACCATGCTTTCACCGGCGTGATCATGGCGGATGACAATGTAGTTCCAGTCATGGTCGTGATCGTCGTTGACCCGCTGGTCAAAAAAGCCGACAACCGTACCGCCGCGGGCGGCGTGAATAAGTTCGCCCTGATCAAAACCGAAATCCACCGCGTAGATCTGATCGGATGCATCGAAATGGCTCCACATGCCCATGTTCCCTTGAACGCACATCCGGCTGACACCACTTTCCCAGGGAAGAAAATAGGGCGAATCGGATTTTTCAGGATATCCGGAAAAAACTGGCCGGTCGCCGTTATAGGTTCCATCTCTGGTATCGTTTTCAAGGAAGTTGTAGAGATTGAGGTAGTGGGTAAAAAATGGTTTGGCAGTTTCGATACCGATATCGATGAAAAATCCCTTTGGACTAAAACCGAGGGACCAGACACTGCCCAGCAAGGTGCCGACCATGCCGCCCACGAGACCCGCCAGCATACTGGCAAAGGTCCAGAGAAAACCGTCGAACGGATGGTGGTAATCTTTCTTGTTGTACAATGTTTTCAAATAGATAATTGTCGCAATGGTGCCGCCTACAGTCGCCCAGGTGCCGGTGTATTCTTTGTTGATCGGGTGACTGGCTTCGCTGCCTTGAGCTTGCCCGATGTTATTGATCAAGGTAAGCGTCGACAGCAGGAGATCTCTCCCCGTGTGCAAAAGCAGATGGTGGCCGGCCCTTTCCAGCACATCGTCGGCCAGAAGGATCGCCCAGAAGGCAAACTTGGCCTTGTCCGCTGCGGTCTGTCTCCCCTCAAGAGAAGGCAGGGTAGTGGCCAGAATTGGGAAAACCGCATTCATCCAGCCGCGATGTCCCTGGCCGACACCGGCGGCCGCAAGCAGATAGGAAATAAATGGTTTGCCGCCGAGCGCGCCAAAACCCGCATTGAAATAATTCCAGATGGCATGGGTAATGGCGGTGGCGCGATCCCCCTTTTCCGCGGCGTCGGCGGAATTCCATACCCCCTTGCCAAACTCGACCAGCGTCCAGCTCAGCTGGGCAATAATTTCCATGGTCTCGGTGGAGATATGCGGGAAAAGCAGGTATTCTTCCTCGGTTGTCGAGTTGAACATCGGGGCATCGTCCCACTTCAGATTGGTTCCTTCATGCAGGGTGATATCACCATCGAACACCGTGCGCCAGACGACTTGCGTTTTGTCTGCCGTCCGCCATACCTCGTCACTGGGGTTAAGAATAAAAATGTTACCAAGGATTTGACCAATGTCACGTTTACGGCTGGCCAGCAGCCAGCTTGCATACCAGGCATAGCTGTCACCTGCATTCGGTGCGCGGGCGGCTGCGCCGACACTGCCACCCATACCAGTTTTGATGACCTCGCCGATGGATCCGGCGGCGAGAAACACCTCCTTGATCGTGTCGGCGAGCCGGCGACCGTTTTGAATCCCTTGTTCAAGGCCCATCTCCCGCAACTGCTGCATGATGAAAGTGGCAATCTGGTCGATCGAAAGATGCGGTACCTGCACATGTTCCTGTAAGGCCCGCTTGAGCTGACTGAGCAAGCTTGCGGTAACCAGGGACAATTCGCGTTCCTCCACATCCGTCCCCGCAGGAAGGACCCGCAGCTGGATAATGATCATGTCGAGCAACTGCCACAGCTGCAAGACGATGGTATTCAGTGAAAAGCCGAACTGGGCCGTGAGTATTGTCAGTAACCGGGCCGCAAAGTCGCGAATATGGTTTACGGAAAGCCTGGCCACTGCATCCAGCAGGGCGAGAAAACGCTCGGCGATGAACGCGACGATACCGGCAAAATTTCCACGCAGCGCGGGATTTTCACCAAATGCCTTGACCTCATTGATAAAAGGCACCATCAGTGTCTGCAGTTGCTGCAAGCCACGCTCGAAATTGGTCGCATTATTGATAAAGTCGGTAGTGAACTGCTGAAAACCCTCGGTAAAACAGGCCAGGATATGCCGGCTTTTTTCAGGGTTGGCAATGATGCGACGCACGAGTGTGAAAAAGTCCTCGGCCAGGGTGTCCTGATCGGCCATGGTACTGAGTTTTTCCACCAGTTGTGGTTGTGTTAACAGTGTCGCAACGCTCATAAGCTGGTCGGTCTGCCTTGTCTGTGTGGTTTATGCCGGTACGGCATGTAAAAAGCTTTGATACGCCTGATTGACTCGATCCATTTCCGTGCTCAATTCGCTTTCCAGTGGTTTTAAGCGTTCCGTCAAGGAATTCAAGGCCGGTGATATATCCAGTGCCGAAACAAACGGCGCCAGTATTGCGTCAAATTTAGGCTGGATGACTTCGGTGATGAGAATCTCTGGATCCAGTTGCCTCAGTGCCGTCAGTGCCTCATCCATAGCGTCGTCAGTCTGGTTCAGGGCATCCACCGGCACTATCTGCCCCAGACCGATCACGCTGATCAGCTCCTCAAAACTTCTATTCAAAGTCCTCTTTAAAGCGCGTGGATCGAGTCCGCGGACCTGTCGTTTCACCTCGGTATAAATGGTTTCGATGCTCTCACTGATGAAATTCAAGTTGATATTTTGCAGACGTTCTCGAATCCTTTCCAGGGATTCGCCGACGGCCAGAAGGGCGGCCGGGGCCGCGATAATCTGATTGGCGCTTACCCGCAAGGCTTCGATGAGCTCGACAAGCGGTGTAATAACGGCGGCGAGCAGACGTCCGGTTGGGGCAAATTTTTCGAAAATGGCCTGGGCCGGGCGTAACAGTTGATGGTCAAGGGCGTCCGCCAGCCACTGCTTTAACTCCTGCGGTGATGCAGGCATTTGACGATAGGAGCTGAGCACGCCATCTGCGCCATGAAACCGTGCATCCCACTCGGTCAGAGTAGTGACCAATTGCTGCCGTGTCGTGTCCATAACGGTAACAACCTGGTCAAAAGCGGTAAAAAGGGCAGTGCAATTGGGTGCGGTCGGGCTCGCCTGCGTGAGCAGGATGTCGATGCGATTTTTGCTGCCGGCAGCAGCCAGACCATTGCAGACCGAACGGAGTTGACTGTACGAGCGGACCATTTCCGTCATCAGGGTGCGTGGCTGCAGAGTGTCTTTCACAACAGCGATAATCGGGGCGGCAGCACCGTCGTATAAAGTTTGCAGAGCGGTCGCCTGAGTATTGTCTATGACGCTGTTCAGGCTGTCAAACGCTGGCTGCAGCGCACTGATATCCATTGATTCAACCGCCGTATCCAGAATGGTTGCCAGCCAGGCCCGGATCTGTGTCGATATCGCTTCGCTCTCATTGACGAAGGGCGCCAGGTAATCAGACAGGCGCTGCAGGAGCTGGAGGATGGCGTCGGCCACGCCATCAGCACCGAGAATACGCTCTATATCATCGATGACATGGGCTATTTCCTCAAATATTCCTTCAATGGGGATGGCATTGGTAAGCTGGGCAACTGCCCCGGTTAGCGAAGCATTGACCGGGGCTAGAATGGCGCTTGGTTGAAATTTATCGAGATCAAGGAGAATTTGCTCGTGCAGAAGAATCAGCGGATCAAGAAGATCGCCCGGTTTGACATTTTGCCGAAGACGGTCCTTGAAATTTTCGATTTCGGCGTCAATTGGCGCTAGTAAATCACTGGGTTCAAAGGCCTCAATCTCGCTGATCAGGCGCTGGAAAGGGCCCGACAGGCTGCCGCCGATCAATGTCCCCGGATCAAATGCATTGATGGCATCGACAAGTTGCTGCGGCACATCCTTGATTGCTTCCAGCAAGGGTATGGGGCCCGCCTCAATCAGATCGCCCAGGCCTGCCACCAGCGGATCAGTCACTGGAGTTAAGTCATCCGGCAGCGCATCGACAGCGGCTCTGAGCATCCCTTTCAGCGGATCCTCCAGACGGTTCCCCAGTCCCTGGACGGTCGATTTCATGTCGTCGATGGTCGCAACCACCGTGTCGGTAATGGGTGTAAAAGACAGTTCATCCAGCCGGGCAGCAATGGCTTTCAGCTGCTCGGCCACGGCCAGAATATTCATTATTGCCGGTTGCTGCAACTGGGCGGCCAGCGCATCCATCCCCTGTTCTATGGTGTTGACCACCACCGCGGGATCAAAACTGTGCACCGCAGCGGATATCTGCGTTGCGATCGTTTCAATATTCCCGCGTACTTCACTAAAGGCGGCAGTCAGGCTGCCGGTGATACTGCCGGTGAAGTCTTCTATCGCCTCTGCCGCCTGCATGGCGATGGCCGGCAGATCGATGCCGGCAACCAGGCCTTCCACCTGATTGAGGCGATTGGTGATTTCCAGGGTAACCATGGTGACCGCTTCATCGATCGCATCTGCCGCCTGTTCGATACCCTGGCCCGGGGCGGCAAATGCCTCGGTGATATCGCTGATATCTAGGGATGACAGTAAATTCTCAAGAACCTGACCATACTGTTCAAGAAGATTTTCCAGACCGGTAAAACTGGATGCCCCGGCAACCGGTGATAAAAAATGGTTGTCTGGACCAGCTTGGCCAGGGCCTGCCGGCGGCTGCAGCAAAAGGAGGAGCGCTGACATTTTTTCCTGTAAAAGGGCGGGCAGCCCGCTGATTATTTTTAGCTGCCTCTCCAGTTGCTGCTTGATGGTGAGGGTAAATTGCCCGGCCAGGGCGTCACGCTGGGCAAGCAGAATGGCCATTTCATTTTCGATATCTGTCAGGACAGTGTCTGTTAAGCTATCTGCCTCGATGTGGTCTTTCAAGCTGTCAAAGTGTGACTGCATGTCGACAACGATCTGCCGCAACTGCGTCAGATCGAGCTGCATAATGATATCGGTCAGGCCCTGCAGATGGCCGGCTATGACATTGTCAACCTGCCTGCTGATGGCCAGTGCCAGTGTCTGCAGGGTGGTGATTATTTGGGCCTGAAAATCCGCGCTGCTCATCGATTGCCAGCCTAAAACGGTGTTGAGCGGCAGTCGAAGATCATCCACATACGGTATGGAACGCAGAGCCTTTTTTACCATGTCGTCCCGGCCGATGGAAACCCGGTCATTGACCCACTGCAAGAGATTGGCAACGGTCGGTTGTTCCGGCAATTCCTGCAGGACATTTTGAAAAACCTGCAGCTGCGCCGGATCAATCCGGGTATCTGGGGTATCAGAAACAATACCGCCGGTACCGGATGATGTTTCGCCGCCGCCTTCAGTTGCCGCCGGAGCAAAATTGAAATCGGTATGCAGCAAGGTTTGCAGGGCGCGAAAGGTATTGACCAGGGGTTCGATAAGATCGGTGATGCCTTCCCCTAATCCACTGTCGATATTTTCCAGTGCCTCGGTAAGAGGGCGAAGGACATCAAGCATATCATTGGGGACCAGATCTCTTATCTGCTCAATCCGGCCGGTCAAGTCTGCGGCAAAATGAAAATCAGGTAAATCAAGTTCACCAATAGCGGAGATGAAATTCGACAGTTCGGGCACTTGTCCCTGCGTCAATTGTGAGACGGTGTCGGCAAGGGCAAGCAGATTGCCGGCTTCGCCACCAATGGAACCTTCGACATCAATACTGTCCAATGCTCCGGTGATGATGTTGACCAATTGACTCATGGCAGATCCTTGTCGTTTGTTCTGTTCATCTGCATCTTCGCACAGGCTCCTAGCCAAACACTTCCCCAAGTGAGGAGGCGATACCCCCGAGGTCGCTGATAATGCCGTCGATCTCACTCAATGTTGCCTCCAGAGGACCACTGGGATCGCCGAAATCAGGCATATTGCCTAAGGCCTCAAGCGCATCCAGTGCCCCGCCGACTGCATCGACCAGTGCCCCGGCCTGTTCGAGCAACCCGGCATCCAGGCCATCCAGAAAGCTGCTCGTCGAGGGCGGGGGAGGCGGCGGGCTTTCTTTCAGTCGGATCAGATAATCCAGCTGTTCGGGATTTGCGGCATTGATCTGAAAATGCATCTTTTCCACGATGACGTACTGCAGCTCGGTACCGGTGATAATGTCGCTGACAAAGGTCAGTGGTGCGCCATCCTGAAATCGGGTTCTCGCCTGCTGCAAAAATTCATTGGTGCATTCCGTGCCATAAAGGCTGCCGGATATGGTCAGCATGATGGGCAGGGAGTTCATATCCTGAAAGACACTGCCGACACGCCCGGGGATGTGCAATTCGACAAAGGCGCGCTGTTCCTCGGTCACCATTTCTGCTATTCTCGGTATCTCCCAATCACCAAGCATCGGTTTAATATTCATGACAAATCGACTCCGTTGAGATCTGCCTGCTCCTGCAGATATTCACTTAATGCATCGGCCACCTTCAGTGCCTCTAAGCGGCCGACATCCTGAAAAGAAAAGTCGCCATGAAGTGGGTGGATGGCTGTGTGCAGCCCAACCGGTGAAGTAAAAGATGTTTCGGCGGACGGCGGTGAGACCAGGGGGCGAGCCGGGCGCGCAATTTTTCCACCATGGACGGCGGCGGCGATGGACTTCTGCTCGGGATTGGCGGCGTTTTTCCGGTCATTTGTTTTATGATGCAGGAGAGGCCTCTGCATCATTTCTCTTATGTTGTGCTCTTTGCCGGCAGGCCCCGTACGGGCCGTCGTGAAATTTGCCTGACTGAGCCATATTGCGTCAGTCAGGCGGTGCAACATTGTCTGGCTGCCGGGAGAAATTGTCGCAGACGGTGTGGTCGTCGCGCTCACAGCCTTTCCACCGGGAAAAGGCATGGACTTCTCCCCGTAAGGAGCCGGGGATGCCACGGTGGCTTGCTCTAAATCCTGCATGTTTTCAACGATTTTTTGAAAAACGGTGGTGAATTGTCTCGTCACATCGTTTGCCTGAACAGACCATTCCGCATCTACTCGCTGTTTTGCCGGGGCAGGTGCTCTCTGCCCGGAGATGTCAGGTGCCGTGACCGACGGCTTTTTGCCGGTTCTGTTCTCTCCACCGGCCGGTTTTGGCTGAAGCCTTCTCTCGGGGAATTGACCAGCTAACGATACGCTTGAGGTTGTACCGGTAGGTGCGGTAACCTCTTTGTCCGCAGGCAATTTGCGTGAACGTGTCCGGACCTGCTCTATTTCAAGTACAAGTTGTGAAATATGCTGATAAAATGTCGCGGCTTGTGGCCCGGGCCCCACATCCGTGGTTTTACCTGGACCATTCTCCGCAACAGTTTGTAATGTTGCGGTAAGAGCTGAAGTTCCAGCGGCGATTTGCGGTCGGTCAAAAGCGGCGAGATCAAATTGAATCTGCTGCGTGAAGGGGTGGAAGCCGCACAGGTTTAATGTGGGATGCAGTTTATCCAGCAACCTTGCAGCCGCCTGCTCCTGGAACAGGGTGGAAAGCCTGGCATTGCCCCCTTTCGCCCTTGAAGAGGTGCCAAGTCGAGACTGGATTCGTCGTATCGCATTGATATGTCGTGCAAGCCCTTTCTGCGTCACGTCCTATGCCCTTTGCCAAAAAAAATTATTTCAGAGTACGCTGCTGTTTCAACATTTCCAGGTGAAGCACCACCTGTCCAAGGGTCAGATTATTTATGTCCTGCGGGGTCCAGCCAAATTCTTTCGCCAGGAGGAATGCCGCTTTTGCCAGCGGATCACTCGCCGCCTGTTCCAGATCGTGCCCATTGCCGGTTATTCCGCTGATGCGATTGACGTGTTCGAGTAAAAATTCGACCAGCCCCACATGCATGGCGGCAACCTGCACCACGGACATCGCCGGTTCAACCAGCGATGACTGCACCATCAGGGTCGCGGTAAGATTATCACTCTCTTTCGCGGCAAGAGAGATGCGCTGCAGATCTTTTACCGTCAGGGGGCGCAACCTGACTTTATTCGCCGCAGCATCAGTTTCAGCAGCCTCTTTTTTGAGTATTGCCGCGGGAACGGCGATTTCGTAAGTCAGTTCGCCGCCGGCCAGCAGCTCATCAGCGCGCAGCATTAACTTTCATCGCCGACAGTTATCGACAGGGCCTGAAAACGGGCTGTTTCCATGACGAAGTCATCCTCTGGAATTTTGTAATTCCAGTTGCTGATTTTCACACCGTGCAGCGTGACCGTGTTGCGCACCCCGGGCCGGGCAACATTTTCTATCAATAGTGACATATTAAAAGCAGGCTGCTGCCAATTACCCGGCGGCCTGGTGTCGGCTGCATCGCCTAGGAGCATTTTCAACAAGGCACCATTTATCAAGGCACGGTCAATTGAACCGGTGATAGTAACATTGCCCGGGCGCAGTTCGCTAGCGTAACGGCTGCCTATTTCGTGATAGGCCTTCAGGTCTGAGCTGACTTCCACCGTAACACCCTGCACCCGACCCACTGACACCAGGTCATTGGCATCAATAATTGCCTGGGCTTTTTCGCCTTCCAGCCCTTCAAGGCTGGATAAACTGATGGAGCCGTCGGCTCCGGTATATACATTGGTATTGGCCACGATTTTGTCTCCTTATGAAAGCACGAGGGTCACATGAATGTAGTCGATACTGAAAACCGGCTGCATGGCAACGTTGACGACACAACGTCCGGCAATTTCATCCTGTCGGCTGGCTTTCACTTCAAGGTCATAGCTGATAAGTGACTCGTTGACGACCATGTTGCTCAGAAAGCCATCAATGGCACCCTGCAGGGATTTTCGAATCCTCTCGTTGTTAAGCCTGCCGATAAAAGGACGACTCACCTGCCGCACGCCGGCCTTGGCGTAATCGACTATTCTTCGGGTGGTAATCTGCTTGAATGCAGCACCTTCGGTGGTTATTCCACGGACCACCCGCACGCCGTTACGTTCTTCAAGGGGCAGGACATTATTATTGAGCAAGGTCACGGTTTGACCATAGGAATAGCGCGCAGCCAGTTTCGTAACGCCCGGAATAACTTTGTTGGTTGGGCTGTTTTGTACCGCCAGGCTGCTGATCAAACCAGCGACAGCAGCAGCAGAATATGTTCCGTTTAAGGTGACAACCGCGCCATTGGTGCCTTCCGCCGCATCGAAGACCTGAATGCCCGGAGTGGTCATGATAAAACGTTTATTGGCGACCACCTGATCGGTGATAGCGCTCAGTTCCGTCTGATCGCAGCCGATAACTGCAATCATATCCTTGCCATTGGTTTCCTGCGTATCGACCAGGCCGAGAACAGCAGCAGCCGTAGTCGTTGCCAGTTCCGGCGCCAAAAGAATATTGACATCGTCTTTGGCAAGTTCATCAAAGGCATCGGTAAATGCCTGTTGATTTGAACTGGCGGGGATGGCGTGGGCAAATACGGTTCGTGCACCAGCCCGGAACAGTATTTCTATGCTGCGCATTAAATTAAGCGTCCCGGCGGAGGCAGCGTCTGACAGGGCGTAAAGTTGTCGGGCATCGGCAATGCTCGATAAAATATGGGTTTGATTTAACGGGTTGGTGACACCGCTTGCCGCCGCGGCAGTACCGGCAATGCCGATATTTCCAGAAGATACGCCCCCCGCGGTAATGAGGTTTTCAGCTTGCACCCGAACAAAGACGCCAGGCACCACTATTTCACTGGGAAAGCTGGTTTCCATTTGGCCGTACCTCCTTTGGTTTGCCAGTTTACATTCGTTGGCGTGTTTTGATACAACAGTAGCTATCGGCTGGTCCTTAATGCGCCGAAGTTGTCAATGTTAAGGCGCAAAACGAATCAGTTGCAGATTGAGAAAATGTGCATCTTCATTATGGTGGCTGAGAAAGCCCACCCTGCCGGCGGCGGTCAGGGAACCGTCCGAACCGGACAAGACGAAATTTTCGTTCATGTAAACCTGAAAATGTTCCCCTTCAATAATCAACCGGCTCTGCACAGTTTGTCCTACGGCAAAACCCAGCGTCTCATTCAACCCGGCTTGTTCAAGAAACGCATAATTGCCTGTAGTTTTTTTACCGATCACATGGTAGTTGTTGCGCGCAGACATCAGGTAATAGTAAAAATTGTTTTCATCGAGCCAGCGAAAGACGAAACCGATACCATCCGTGTCTCCGGTAAACAGTTCTGCCTTAAGAATCATATTACGAGACAGATAGGGCTGACCTTTTTTTAACAGCAATGCCTGTGTTCCTGCTTTTCTGGCGGTAGCCAGCGTAGTACCGCCGCCGCCGACATCCTCGCTTTGATGAATACTCCCTGTGGTAAAATCGAAGCCCCAGGTACCCGCCGGTGATGTTGCCGTGATATCTGGATCATCCAGGAAATGAAAATAGCTCAGAGGATCTTCTCCAGCGGCCTGTACATTGGCAAAATCAATCTGATAAAACGTTGCCTTGCCCGCAGCCAACGCTAACTCCAGATTGTATTCCAGCTTGCCGATGTGGCCTTCAAATACCGCAGGAATCGGGATGAATTCGAATTCGAGAGTAAAGCGAAGGGAGCGGGAATCAATGGCATTATTGCCGCTGCCTGAATGAGTAATATCAGACATCGTCTCAAGGTTTATTTTAAAGATGCCGTTATTGCGCAGAGTCGCCCTGTCTTGGGAAAGAAGCTCATTGGTTACATTGTTTGATGCCAGATGCAGACTATCCAAGCCATTGACGCTGGACAAAGACACCTCCGAGATGGCATGAATGTATCGGCCGTAGAGTGCAGCATGGGGTTGGACGTTTACGCCAACGTAGCCGCCTAATCCAGTCGGTTTGATTTTTTTCGGGGTAACAAGCAGACGTTGCGTAACACCAGGCGCAGGTGTCGGCAAAAAAGATTCGAGGACATCTGTAATGTCTCTTAACGCCTGTACAAGAATTTCATCCAATTCTTTCTCCCTTTATTGCTTTAAGGGGTGAAAACTTTTTGGTGATTAAATGGCGCGTGAAAATTGATCCGTGGCTGCCTCTTAGAGCAAGAGCAGGAATAGTCCCACCGATAAACAGAGATTAAGTATCGGCCAAAAACCTACCATATACTTTTGACGAAAACAAGAATTTTTAGCTATATTAAATTGCTGAGAACTGGGCGGAACTTTGTTTGTGTAAATTACAATAACATTCTGTTGTAGATAGAGATTGCTCCTCATTTGAGGAGCATCCCCGACAGGTAGTTGTGTCGTCTTTCAAAATATCTCATAGAGTTTTATCGATGATGATAGATATCACCTAGGCCGCAAAACAAATTGCGGTTACAGGGTATCAATCGACAATTTGTCCCTTCATCCTCCGCCAACCGGTTTTTTTAGTTGTTTTCGTATAGGCTGCTTGATATCCTTCAATTATTTTAAAGCCTCCGTTTTGGGTGAGATCCTCACGAACAGAGATTCATGCCGCAGTTGAGGCTTTTTTGTTTTAATTTATTAATATAATTATCAATTTATAATTTTATTCAATCGTGGTTGAGCCTGTCTTCAACCCGGGAAACTGAATCGAGCCATTGATCGACCTGCATCCTCCGCACATTTGCGATACCATGAGTCGTGATAGTCTCTTTGACGGCGGGCTGATCTGCTATCAACATCAAAAAGGATACCGCTTCTCCATTGACTCTGTGCTTCTCGCCCATTTTGTGGAAGTCAGGCCACAAGACCGCATCCTCGATCTCGGAACCGGATCGGGAATTATAAGCATGATTCTACTCTACCGATGGCGGGACCGGGTTCATGAGGTGTGCGGCATAGAAATACAGCAGGGACTCGCCGATCTGGCCAGAAAAAATTTCCAGGCCAACGGCCTTGAAGGACCCGGTAAAATCGTGCAGGGCGATATTCAAAAGATCGAGACACTGACAAAACCTGAAGCATACGATAAAATTGTCTGCAATCCTCCTTTTTATAGTCCGGCCTCCGGACGGATAAACAGGAACCCGGAAGCGCAACTGGCGCGGCATCAGATTCTGGCAACTCTGGAGGATTTTCTTTCTGCCGCTGCCTTTGCTGTGAAAAATGGTGGAACGGTGTCTTTTATTTATCCTGCCGGGCTCCTCTGCGAGTTTGTTTCTTTTGCACAGAAATGTTGCCTTGAGGTTAAAAAAATTCAACTCGTCTACAGTTATCCCCATGAAACCGCTCCGGCCCGCCTGGTGCTTCTCCAGTGTTTAAAAAACGGCGGAACGGGTGTTGAAATTCTACCGCCCTTTTATGTATATTGTCAGAAAAACGGTGAGTTTTCTTCGGAAATGCAGCGGTTTTACAGAAAAAACTAAGAAGTATCGTCAGACTTTGACTACGAATGTGGTCCTTTAGCTCTGCTTGCAAAAATAATAAATTGCGGCTGCCAATTTCCGGCCAGGAAAATAACGGTAAACCTGGCTCCGGCAGATATACGCGAGGAGGGCGCCGGATTTGATCCCGAAAGAAAACAGTGACGAGGCGCATATCGTCCCGGGTGGGATCGATATCATACCCGTTTCCTCGCTGCAGCAGGCGGTTGAATTTCTCGCCGGCATGGATGTGGTCGAACCAATGCAGGTTACAGCGTGCACCACATGGCGTCGATTGCTCCGATATCAAGGGACAGACCCACGTTAAAAGAGCTCTGGAGATCGCTGCCTCCGGCGGTCATAATATCTTACTATTATAAACTGTTTAACTGATTGTAAATATGACTTAAATAAACATTAATTTACTCACCGACATATTTTTATGATCCAGTTTATCAGCGCTCCAGAAAATGAAACAGCCATATTGCACTTTCACCAAATCAAGCGTATCATAAGACAGGTTATCTGATCAGAAACCTGTTTTGCCAGTCTGAGTACTTCAACTGGTTCCCAGAGATCGCAGTTTGCGGATCTGGGTTAACCATTAAAAAGTTGGAGTACTTATGTCCCAGAAAAGAAAATCCCTCAAGAACCCACGCAACCTCGCTTTCCTTCGCCAAAATGGCAGATGTTATTACTGCCATCAACCAATCTGGCAACAAAACCCAGAGCAATACGCTCAGCAGCACGGTCTTTCGTTACAACAAGCCCAACGTATGCAATGCACAGGTGAGCATTTAAAAGCCCACAAAGACGGCGGTCCTGCTAACACAGAAAATATCGTTGCCGCATGTTTGTGTGTAACAAGCAAAGACATCGATCTGTCCATCTATTTACGATACCGGTCAATCGTATCAGATTTATTGTTGCTGGACTGGATTTGTATGATGTTGATTGGTGAGGCTATGATACGCAGCGTAGGAGCACTCTGAGATTTTTTTGGCTATCGAACTATTTCAGGCTGGTTTATCTGTAGCCGTTCACCGGGCAAGACTTACTTAACAACAACTTAGGCTAACTAAAAAGATGGGGGGCATTACTTTATTGCTGGAGCAGCCGGGACAGATCGGGTAGGGAGTCTTTGCCGGAGAATGAGGCGTAGACGACCTTGGTTAGAAA
>CAMBBS010000005.1 GCA_945863875.1 Desulfopila aestuarii DSM 18488 | reverse complement strand
TTAAAGAGTCCATCGCCGACGGAGCGGCTGCGGATCTCTTTGTCTTCCTGAAGAATCATATGAATAACTCTTCGCTCGGATGGATTGAGGGCGGGCAGAACCTGGGTTTTCCCGTCTTCCTTCACCTGCGCCGCCATCTCAACCGCTTTGACTTTTAATTCTTCAAGCCGTTTTTCACGGAACTCGCCGACATTGATGGAAATCCTCAACCGTTCAGGTACCTTGCGGCTGACAATTTTGCGCAGAAGGTACTGCAGACTATCGAGAACCTTACCATCCGCCCCGGTCAAATCCTCTTCAAATTCCCCGCGCAGGGTACAGGCGACGGACGGCCCCTCCGTTTCGACCTCAAGAGTAGACGGGAAGCCCATCAACTCGACGAGCTGGAGAAGTTCCGTTTTGACGATTTCCAGACTCTCGGCACTGACTTCCGTGCCTGCATCCCTGTCCGTCGGCTCATCCTCGTCTTCGTCCTCGTCATCGGCCGACTCATGATCGGTTGCAGCCACCTTTATTTCCGCATGCGCCGGTTCGGCTGCTCTCTTTTCTTTGACAGCAGCGACGGGTTCCGGCTCCGGTACGACAAGGCTATCGTCCTCAAAGACCTCGGTTACCGCCTCCTCGATGTCCGGCTTGACCGATACCCGGATATGCGCTTTCTTGCGTATGAGGCCAAATATGCCGTTACTCCCGGTCGCAACAACCTCGATCTCCAGTTTTTCCTGGGGAACCCGGAGCGTGTCGCACGCATCCTTGATAGCTGCCGCAACCTCTTTGCCATAAAAATCTTTCTTGTCTACAGACATGACCTTACCTTCTTCAAATATATCTCAACTATGCCACACTTCAACCTTACCCGGCCCTTTCCCTTCAGGTAGTGGCCGGTGTTGTCGTGGCCGGTTTCTTGCTCTCGCGATTAATAAGCACCTGTTGAAGGATGGAAAGGAGGTTATTGATAAACCAATATAACACCAGACCCGAGGCGAAATTAAGAAACATGAATGTAAAAATTACCGGCAAAAACATCATGATCTTGGCCTGCATTGGGTCCGCAGTGGTCGGTGAAAGCTTCTGCTGTAAAAACATCGATGCCCCCATGAGCAGGGTCAAAACCGGCAAGCCACCGAGATAGGGCAGATCGAAACCAATCCACAGACGGTCGGGGGCGGACAGATCGGTGATCCACAGCATAAACGGCGCATGACGTAACTCGATACTCTGCAGAAGCACCTTGTAGAGGGCGAAAAATACCGGGATCTGCAGCACCATCGGCAGACAGCCGCCAAGAGGATTGACCTTGTAGGTCTTATAAAGACTCATCACCTCCTGGTTCATCCTTGTGGGATCGCTCTTATATTTTTCCTTTATTTTTACCATCTTCGGCTGCAGTTTCTGCATATTCTTCATCGACTTCAACCCCTTCTGGGAGATTGGCCAGAAAACCCCCTTGAAGAGGATGGTGACGAGAATAATGGAGATACCGTAGTTGCGGCAGAAGGAATAAAACATGTTCAACAGCCAGAGAGTCGGTTTGGCAATGACATCAAACCAACCGAAATTAACCGATCGATCGAGGTTATAGCCGATGCTTTTCAGCATGGTTAATTTTTTCGGACCGTAATAGACGTGGTAGGCATAGGTCTTCTCGGTGCGCGGCTGCAAGGTGTCCAGCGGCCCGGCCAGTTCCATCCGGGCGAGCATATCGGTACCCTGCATGGTGAAGGATGCACCCGCACCGTCTTTGGGCACCAGGGCACAGAGGAAGTAATTGCCCTCATAGCCGGCCCATTCTATCGCACCCTGCAGAGTCTTCGGCCCACTCTCAAAGTCATCGGCCTTAATCTCCTCCAAGGTTCCGTTGACAAACGCTGCCGGTCCGCCAAAGAGGAAGCGGTCTGCCGGACTGGCAACACCCTCAAAACGGGTATTGACCAACCCGAGCTGCGGCATGCCCTGGAGAAGATTGTCGGAGAGGTTTTTCACCGTGACCGACAGATCTATCAAGTAATTGCTGTTATCAAAGGTATAGACCCGCTCGACCTGCAGCCCGTGGCCGGCATCCGCCGTCATGCGCAGCTCGGCCTTGCCTTTGGCCGCCGACAGGGTGAGGCTGGGCAGATTGCTGCCATACAGGACTCGCGTGCCGACCGCACTCCCCCAAGAAAAATCCAGTGGAAATCCCTCGGCTGCGGTGGTTTTCACCAGCTGCATGCCGGGTGACGCCTTGTCGTGGCTTTCTTTATGCTTTTTCAGGACAAAACTGGTGATAGTCCCGCCGTCTTCCGACAGGATGGCGGTATACAGATCGGTGTCGATGGTAATGTCTTTCGGCGTTCGGTCATAGGTGACCGCCGGAACCGGGGCGACCGCTGTCGCCGCTGGAGCAACCGCCGGTGCGGCGGGCTGCTGTGCCGGTGCAGGCGGGGCGGCTTGCCCCGGCGTCTGCTCCGTTGTTTCCTTCACGGCCGCCGGCTGGTCGAAACCGACGAAAAAATACTGGTAGCCAAGAAGAATGACAAATGAGATAATGATCGCCAGAAAGGCTCTGTATGTGTCCATGAACTGTCCGTAATTTATGTCAAAACCGGAAGGTTATGTCAGTTATCAAAAGTGACCGAAGAATGGCCCGTTTACCGTACCGGGTCATGTCCACCTCGGGAGAAAGGGTGACAGCGAAGAATGCGGCATAACCCCATAAAGCAACCCCGACCAACCCCATATTTTTCTATTGCCTGAATCGTGTACGTGGAACAGGTGGGAATAAAACGACAGCTCGGTGGCAGGAAAGGTGAGATAAGATACTGGTAGCCTTTCACCAATCCGATAAAAATGATCTTGGGGATTTTACTTATCTCCATCTCATACGCCACGACCACAAGTAAAATTACTCGTCAGCGGTGTTACAGCCGCGCAGATATCGCCTGGATGTGCACAGGAAAAATCCGGACGGACGGCAAAAACAATATCTGCTCCGGCAGGATACTGTTTTTGCCCGAGCCGGAACGACTCGCGGATGATCCGCTTGAGGCGATTTCTCTTCACTGCGCCCCGGATCTTCCGATGGACACTTATACCAAGCCGGCTGGCCTCCGTTGCATTCGGCCGACAGATCAAGGTGAAACCAGCACCGTGCAGGCGCCTGCCGCTGCTGTACACCTCGTCAAACTCCCATCCCTTACGCAGCAGGGAGCTTTTCAAAAGTCGGAGTCCGGCCAAAGTTATGCCGAAAGCCTTCTGCGGCCTTTTGCCCTTCGTGCCCTTATGACTGCTCTCCCGCCGCGGGTGCTCATTCTTTCACGAAATCCGTGGGTGCGTTTACGTTTTAAAATGCTTGGTTGAAAAGTTCGCTTGCTCATTCTTTACTTCCTCATCGGTAAATTCCATGGTTAAACCATGGGACCTTTTTAGCTGCAGTGAGTCGGAAATCCTTCTCTTTATGTTGTAATTCCCAACTGTTCCTCGAAGAGAGCGCATTGCGGCAACAGCAACGAAACCATCTACGAGGTTATAAATAACAAAACAGGAATATTAACCACATTAACTGGCCGGTGTCAATTATTTTTGTTCTTGGCGGCCAGCCATATATTGCAGAAGCCCATCGGCTGTGCTATTCTCTCGCCATTATATATGTGACAACGTTCACCAGCACCGAGCCTGCTTTGTCATCGGCTTTTACCCGTACCGAGGCGCTTCCATGACGCATTCCGCACCAAAAATATATGCCGATATAGACTGGACGACCCTTCGAGCCAACGCCCTGGCGCAAAAAGGCTGGCAGGAAAAAGGTCCGGGCGAATGGGACAAAAAGGCCCGGTCTTTTGCCGGACGAAATAAGAGTGCGGCCTACATTGATCTCGTTCTCGAACACATGGTCCTCGACCCCTCCTTCACCGTGCTGGATATCGGCTCCGGCCCCGGCACCCTGGCGATTCCCCTGGCCAAGAGGGTGGATTCGGTTACCGCCATCGATTTTTCCCCGGGGATGCTCGACACCCTGGAAACGCTCGCCCGTGAAGAACAGGTGGGAAATATCCGCACCGTGCAATGTGCCTGGGAAGATGACTGGCAGGAAAAAGGGCTGCAGCCCCACGACATTGCCATCGCCTCCCGGTCAATTGGGGTAAAGGACCTCTCTACTGCCCTGAGCAAAATAGACCGCTATGCGACGAGGTATGTTTTTCTCACCGACAGGATTGGCTCCACGCCGTTTGAGGAAGGGGCCTTTGCCGCACTCGGGCGGCCCTTTTCCCCGGGCCCTGATTATATTTACACGCTTAATACCCTCTACAGCATGGGCATCCACCCAAACGTCACCATTCTCAATCTCGAACGGGACGTGCCCTATCCTTCGCTGGCCGAGGCGATGCAATCCTACAGCTGGATGTTCGGTGATCTTACTGGACCGGAGAGTTTGGCACTGGAGAGGTATCTGACCGGGAAAATTATTTGTGCCGAGGGTGACAGGGTGACGATCCGCCGGGATTCGCCTCCTCGGTGGGCTTTGATTTGGTGGGCTAAGGATGCCTACGCTTCAGCGTTGGAATAAAAGGACTCCATGAACAACGAAGAATTTGACATAGTAGTTATCGGGGCCGGCCACGCCGGTTGTGAGGCGGCCCTTGCCGCGGCGAGAATGGGCTGTAAAACGCTGCTGACGGTCATCAATGTTGATACCATCGGGGCAATGTCCTGCAACCCGGCCATCGGCGGGCTGGCCAAGGGCCATCTCGTCCGGGAGATCGACGCCCTGGGCGGGGAAATGGCCAGAAATATCGACGCCACGTCCATCCAGTTCCGCCGGCTGAATACCAGCAAAGGCCCTGCCGTCCGCTCATCCCGGGCCCAGGCCGACCGGCTGCTCTACCGGCTGCGCATGAAGTCGATAATCGAAAACCAGCCGAACCTGACGGTCAAACAGACCGTCGTTTCCGGCCTTCTCGCAGAAGAAGGTCGTATCAGCGGCATATGCACCTCGCTGGACGAGCATATCCGCACCAGGGCGGTGGTTGTTGCCACCGGGACCTTCCTGAACGGCCTCGTGCATATCGGCATGAAAAACTTTCCGGCCGGACGGCTCGGCGACGCCCCTTCAAAAGGGCTTGCCGCCTGGTTCAAGGAACACGGCTTTGCCGTCGGCCGCATGAAGACCGGCACGGTTCCCCGTCTCGACTCGAACACCATCAACTATGCCGACCTGGAAATCCAGCACAGCGATAACCCGCCGGCCCATTTTTCCTACTCGGCCACGGGCGGCTACACCCTGCCCCAGCTGCCCTGCCATATCACCTACACCAACGAAAACACCCATGCGATAATCCGCCAGGGGATCGGCCAGTCGCCGATGTACGCCGGGGTTATCAAAGGTATCGGGGCCAGGTACTGCCCGTCCATCGAAGATAAGGTCATGCGTTTTCCGGAAAAAGACCGGCATCAGATTTTTCTCGAACCGGAAGGACTGGATACCGTCGAGGTCTACCCCAACGGCGTGCCGACCAGTCTGCCCCTGGCCACCCAGACCGCCATGATCAATTCTATCAAGGGACTGGAGAAGGCGAAAATCATCCGCCCCGGGTACGCCATCGAATACGATTATATCGACCCGCTCGGCCTGCACCCCTCCCTTGAGACCAAACAGCTGCGGGGACTCTTTTTTGCCGGGCAGATCAACGGCACCTCCGGCTACGAAGAGGCGGCGGCCCAGGGCCTTATCGCCGGCATTAACGCGGTGCGTTACAGCCGGGGCGAGGAACCGCTGATTCTCGACCGCTCCCAGGCCTACATTGGGGTCCTCATTGATGATCTGGTCACCTGCGGCACCAAGGAACCGTACCGGCTGTTCACCTCCCGGGCGGAGTACCGGCTGCTGCTGCGCGAAGACAACGCCGACAGCCGCCTGGCGGCAATCGGCTACCGGCTGGGCCTGGTCGAAGAGGAAGCCCATGGGAGGTTTTTACAGAAACAGCAGTGGATCCAAGAAGGCATCGAGACCCTGGAAAAAGTTTCCGTCAAGGCGAGCCCCTTGGTGAATGAAGGGCTCACAGCGCTGAACAGCAGTCATCTCAAGCAAAAATGCACCCTCTCCGACCTGCTGCGTCGCCCGGAGCTGTCCATTGACTCCTTCTCCTCTCTGCCGATGGCCGACAGGGAGCGTGAGGTGATAGACAATCTCAAAGCCAGTCCGGTAAAAGAAGAGATAGAATTACGGGTGAAATTTAAGGGATATATTGACCGCCAGACGGAACAGGTCGCCCGCTTTAAAAAAATGGAGTCGGTGCTGCTGCCGCAGGATATGGATTATCGCTCTCTCTCCGGGCTTTCCAACGAGGTGGTGGAAAAACTGACGAAGATCCAGCCGCTGTCGCTTGGCCAGGCCTCACGCATTTCAGGGATTACGCCGGCGGCCATTTCCGTGCTGCAGGTGCATCTGAAGAAAAATCAGCGACAGCACTAACCGGCAAAGACTTCTATGATGCCTCTGACCTTTCCGGAAATCGATCCGGTTATTTTCAGTCTCGGTCCCCTGCAGGTGCGCTGGTACGGGCTTATGTACGTCCTCGGATTTCTTGCCAGCTACGCACTGGTGCGCCGGCAGATTGGCGAATACAAATACCAGCCGCTGGCCGCCCACTTTGAAAACCTTAATCTGGTGCTCCTCCTCATGGTGGTCGTGGGCGGGAGATTAGGCTACGTCCTTTTTTACAATTTCTCCTACTATCTCGCCCATCCGCTGGAAATCCCCGCCACCTGGACCGGCGGCATGTCTTTCCATGGCGCCTGCATCGCTCTCTTGCTCGGCGGATGGATCTATTGCTGGAAGAACAGTATCGATTTCTGGAAAACCGGTGATATCTACGCGGCGACGCTGCCCATTGGCCTGGGTCTCGGCAGAATCGGCAATTTTATCAACGGCGAACTCTACGGCCGAGCAACCGGCATGCCCTGGGGCATGGTCTTCCCCGGCGGCGGCCCCTCCCCGCGGCACCCTTCCCAGCTGTACGAGTCATTGCTCGAAGGTTTTGTCCTTTTTGTCCTTCTCTGGTCGGTGCGCAAAAAGCCATGGAAAAAGGACCGCTCCTGGCCGCATGGCAGTATCCTCGCCCTCTTTCTCATTGGCTACGGCTGCCTGAGAATAGTTGTGGAAAATTTCCGGGAACCCGACCAGCAGCTCGGGTATCTCTTCAATCTCGTCACGATGGGCCAGCTTCTCAGTGGATTGATGGTTATTTGTGGTCTTCTCGTCTGGAAAGTACGATTAGGCCGCACCTCCTGATACCCGATACGGCAAAATCACCTCACCCTGCTGCACAAATCCTTTCCAGGCTTAAATTTGACGACATTGTGGGCGGGGATAACAATGGCCTGCCCGGTCTGGGGATTTCGCCCCTTCTGTTCCGCCCTTTCAACAACCGTAAAGGAGCCAAAGCCCGACAGCGTCACCCTCTCGCCTTTTTCCATGGCCCCGCATAGATTGGCAAGCACCTTATTGAGGGCTATTTCCGCCCGAACCTTGGTCATGCCGGCTACTTCGGCGATTGTTGCAACAAGTTCACCCTTATTCATTTTTCTCTGACCCTTTCCGCTGAAGAACTAAATAACTCTCAAGATGAGCATACCAGATGTCTCTTCATAGTCGGTACAGCAGAAAAAACAATTGTCAGAAATACTGTTTTCTTACTAGGTATTTATACCTATTCCTAAAAATATAAAAATAATTTGACAAAGAATTATACACAGTTAGGCAATTTATCCGCAGCTAATTTTCGCCAGGAATTGGTACTAGTCGCCGGAGGCAAAGCCATTGCGAACGGCATAATTCACCAGATCGATACTGTTTTTTCTGTTGAATTTGCGCAGCAGGTTGGAGCGATGGTGGTCAATGGTCCGCTGACTCAGTTTTAACTGTTCGGCCATCTTTTTGCTGGTATAGCCCTGGACGACCATCTGCAGCACCTCTTTTTCCCGTTTGGTCAATTCCTGAAAAGGACTTTTCTTTTCAGTACGATACATGCTGATCACATCATCGGCAAAATCATCGACCATATGAGGAGAGATATAACTTTTACCGGCTAACACCTTGTCGATGGCAATGAGCAGCTCCTGATCCGAATCATCCTTCATGAGATAACCATCGGCCCCGGCCGCCATGGCATTATAGAAGTACTGCTTGTTTTTATGCATGGTCAGCATGAGTATTTTGATCCAGGGATATTTGCTCTTGACGAGTTTTGCCGCCGCCATCCCGCCGATACCCGGCATGGAAATATCGAGAATTATCATATCCACTTCCGAGCCCGCGAGAAAATCCATAATCTCCTCGCCGCGGCTCACCTCGCCGACCACCCGGAGCTTATCATTCATTTTAATGATATTTCGTATGCCATAGCGAATTAACACATGGTCATCAGCAAGCAATATGCAAAAACAATCCTTTGCAGACTTCATTCCTTTATCTTCTGTCACTCCTGCCTCCGAGCCGTCGATCCATGCCAATTTTTTTTTCATCACGATTGATAGTGCAATACAATGTTCAGTCCCTCTCTGATAACCATACTTTTCGTGAAAATGCAATTTTGCACCGGTTTTGTGTATATCTCCCCTTGCTTTTTGTATTTCTTCTTGACTTTATTTGCAAGAGCGCTTTGATTAGCTGTTCTGAAAAGACAGGCAATCTGGGGACATATATTCAATCTGAGAACACAACATAATTAAAAAAGATATTGTATTTTTAAAAGGAGCTGAAAAGATGATTTTAAAGATTTTTCCATTTATTGCCTGGTTTAAAGATTATGACACCGGCAAGTTCAAAATTGATTTCCTTGCCGGTCTCACTGTCGCCCTCGTGCTCATTCCCCAGTCGATGGCCTACGCCCAGCTTGCCGGATTACCGGCCTACTATGGTTTGTACGCTGCATTCCTCCCCCCCATGGTCGCGGCCCTCTTCGGTTCCAGCCGGCAGCTGGCCACCGGCCCAGTCGCCGTCGTCTCGCTCATGTCCGCCGCGTCCCTTGAACCGCTGGCCACCGCCGGCTCAACCCAGTTCATCGCGTATTCGATCGCCCTGGCCCTGACCGTCGGTATTTTCCAGTTTTCCCTCGGGGTGCTTCGCCTCGGCCTGGTCGTCAATTTTCTCTCACATCCCGTGGTCAACGGTTTTACCAACGCCGCCGCCATTATAATTGCCTCTTCCCAGTTCTCAAAATTCTTTGGCGTGTCCGTCGACAGCGCCGGACATCATTATGAGACGATGGTCCGGGTTGCCCAGGCGGCAATGGACTATACCCATCTGCCGACGCTGCTCTACGGCGTCTGCGCGGTGGTCGTCATGGCGGTACTCAAGAAAATCAACCCACGCATCCCCAACGTGCTCGTGGCCGTGGCCATCGCCACCCTTATTTCCTATTTTACCGGCTACAATAATGACGCCAGGCTGGATATTTCCGCCATCCATAGCCCTGCTGCCATGGAGAAAATCACTGCATTCAACAGCTCGGCCACAGAGAGTAATGTCCTGGGAGAGCAAAGAACAGCCCTCAGTCTGCGCCTGGAAGAAGAGCTGCAAAAGTTACCAAAAGGACATGGCAAGAGTATTGAGCTTATCGAACTGCATAGCCAGGCAGAGCTCCTTGCGCTTAAAATCTCCGAAGCCAAACATCACAGCTATCTGCTGCGAGCCGAGCTGCGGTCCATGCAATTTGCCGGTGTTAAAGACAGTGATTCCCTGAACCTGTACCCCAAGGATTCGGTCCCTGAAGGGATGGCGACCGACGGAAATACCTGGCGATTGAAAGTCGGCAATTCTCCGCTCAAGCCGGAAGCCATTCCGGTCATGGGCGGAGGGGCGGTGGTCGGGAAGATCCCCGAGGGTCTGCCCCAATTTACCGTCCCGGAGCTTGACGCGAAGTCCTTCATGAAACTTCTTCCCACCGCCGTCATCATTTCCCTGCTCGGCTTTATGGAGGCGATCGCCATCGCCAAGGCCATGGCCGCCAAAACCGGTCAGAAACTCGATCCAAACCAGGAACTTATCGGCCAGGGACTGGCCAACATTTTTGGTTCAATCGGTTCGAGTTATGCGGTATCCGGTTCCTTTTCCCGCTCGGCGGTAAACCTCCAGTCCGGCGCAGTTTCCGGCATCTCCTCGGTGGTGACCTCGGTGATGGTAGTCATTACCCTGCTCTTTTTTACGCCGTTGCTCTACCATCTGCCCCAGGCGGTACTGGCTGCCGTCATCATGATGGCGGTTATCGGCCTGGTCAACATCAAAGGGTTTGTCCATTCCTGGAAAGCCCAGTGGTATGATGGCGCCATATCCATACTCAGTTTTATGGTGACCCTCTACTTTGCGCCGCACCTGGACAAAGGAATCATGGTTGGTGTTGCCCTTTCCATGATTGTCTTTCTCTACAAGTCGATGCGCCCCGTCGTGGCAAGGCTGTCGATGAATGAAGAAAACGTCCTGACAAGTGCCGAACATTATCGCTTAAAGGGCTGTCGGCATATTTCCGTCGTCCGCTTTGACGGCGCGCTCTTTTTTGCCAACGCCAGTTATCTTGATGAGCAGGTGGCCAAATTCCGCACAGAGCAACCCGACCTTCGCTATATTCTTCTCGATGCCCGGGGGATAAACGATATGGACGCGTCCGGCGAAGAAGCACTGGAGATGCTGTGCAAGCGGGTAAGGAGTGCCAAGCTCGGTTTTGCCATGTGCGGTGTTAAAGGGCAGGTGCTGAATGTGATGGAACGGACAGGACTGATCGAGACAATCGGCAAACAGCACATGTATGCCGACAGCAAAACCGCCGTTGCCGCCCTGATTGATCAAATCCATAATGGCACCGATCTTCCGGAGGCCGGCTGTGATAACTGCCCCCTGACCAAATACATCCCGATAAAAGAGTAACGGCTGTCCCCTATTTGCACGACCTTCACCCTCCGGTCCGGTTCGCTTTTTCAGCGGCCCGGCCGGAGGGGCGACCCTTTTTGCTGCAGCATTGGTATTTTCCAGGACCACGGGACTCTTCTTGCGATGGTCCTGTCGGGCTGGTATAATCGTCGCTTGTCTTTAGCCCCCACTTCTGATGAACATTGTGCCAATTCTAACCAGGAAATAACTAATGAAGAAACTGCTTTTGCTGTTCTGTGTTACACTTGCCTCCGGCACGCTCGCCTTTGCCAGTGGCGGTGCAGGTACGGAGGTTGATACTGCGGCACTCACCGGATCCTTTTTCGGCATACTCTCGGTCTTGCTTTTTGTAGCCGCTTATTCCCTGGTGATCATGGAAGAGCATCTTCATTTAAGAAAATCCAAGCCGGTACTTCTGGCCGCGGGGGTTATCTGGGTTCTTGTCGCCATCACCTTCATTAACGCCGGCAACACCCATGCGGCGGAAGAAGCCATTCGCCACAATCTTCTCGAATATGCGGAACTGTTTCTCTTTCTCCTCGTCGCCATGACCTATATCAATGCCATGGACGAACGTAACGTCTTTCAGGCCTTGCGCTCCTGGCTCGTCACCCGCGGATTTTCCCTGCGGGCGGTATTCTGGGTGACCGGCCTGCTGGCCTTCTGCATCTCGCCCGTGGCCGATAATCTGACCACCGCGCTGCTGATGGGTGCGGTGGCCATGGCGGTCGGCGGCAGTGACAAAAAATTTGTCGCGGTGGCCTGCATCAACATTGTCATTGCCGCCAATGCCGGCGGGGCATTCTCCCCTTTCGGCGACATCACCACCCTGATGGTCTGGCAAAAGGGCATTGTTCAGTTCTCCGAGTTCTTTCACATCTTTATCCCCTCTCTGGTCAACTGGCTGGTGCCGGCTATTTTTATGAATTTTGCCATCAGCAAAAAAACGCCCCAGCCGAGCAAGGATCAATATGTCATGAAACTTGGTGCCAGACGGATCATTTTTCTCTTTCTGGCAACCATAACGACAGCGGTTTCCTTCCATAATTTCCTTCATTTGCCGCCGGCAGCAGGCATGATGCTTGGTCTCGGATATCTTGGTTTCTTCTCCTATTATTTAAAGAAAAGAGAACATCGAAATTATGATATTGACGATAACCCGCTGGCACATCAAACCTATCATGCCATCCCGGACCCCTTTGATATTTTCAAGAAGGTGGCCAGGGCGGAGTGGGATACCTTGCTTTTCTTTTACGGGGTTATTCTCTGTGTCGGCGGCCTTTCGCAGTTCGGTTACCTCGCTTCCATCTCCAAATTCCTCTACCTCGGCCTGGGGGCAACCACCGCCAACGTCATTATCGGCCTCCTCTCGGCTGTTGTAGATAATATTCCGGTGATGTTTGCCGTATTGACCATGCAGCCGGACATGTCCCATGGACAATGGCTGCTGGTCACAATGACCGCCGGGGTGGGCGGCAGCCTGTTGTCCATTGGTTCCGCGGCCGGGGTGGCGCTGATGGGGGCTGCGAGGGGGGTGTACACCTTCAATGCCCATTTGAAATGGACGCCGGCGATCGCCCTCGGCTATGCTGCATCGATCCTCTGTCATCTTTTTATCAATGCCAAAATGATGTAAGAAGTCGCCACAACTACTGTCATGAAACTCTCCTCCGGCTGCCCTCCTCCTCTACCCATATCCTGGGAGGAGTGCAGGCAGCGGGGCTGGTCCCACCTCGATGTCCTGCTCATCACCGGCGATGCCTATATCGACCATCCTTCCTTCGGTGTGGCGCTTATCGGCAGGCTGCTGGAAAGCCATGGCTTTCGGGTGGCGATACTCCCCCAGCCGCGATATGACACGGCCGAGGATTTCAAAAGTTTTCCTCCCCCAAAACTGTTTTGCGGCATTACCGCCGGAAACCTTGACTCTATTGTGGCAAATTACAGCGGCAACGGCAAGGTCCGCGACACGGACGCCTACTCACCGAACGGCAACCCCTGGCGGGGCGGTGAGCGGCTTAAGACGGCGAGGAGACGGCCTGACCGGGCCTGTCTGATCTATACCAGCCTCGCCCGCTCGGCCTTTCGCGATGTCCCGATCGTCCTCGGCGGCATCGAGGCCTCGCTGCGGCGATTTGTCCACTACGACTTCAAGCAGGAGAAACTTCGCTCTTCCTTCCTCACCGACGCAAAGGCGGATCTGCTCGTCTATGGCATGGGTGAAAAAGCGATCGTTGAAATAGCCAGGCGATGTGCTGAAAAAAGGCCGCTCTCTTTTATTGCCGGAACCTGCCAGAGGTTCACCGACCAGGAACTACAGGGGCAGTTCCCCGCGCAATTGACCGCAGATTGTCCTGCAGGGCAAATGACAAGCTCACAAAAATTTCTCGTGCTGCCCTCTTGGGCAACAATACAGCAGCACAACCGGGACTTTCTGCTCGCCGAAACGGAAATAGACAAGCACTCACGCGCCTCTTCCGCCCGCATTATCCTGCAACGGCAGCAAAGCCACTGGGTCGTTCAACATCCGGCGGCGAAACCGCTCTCGCCGGACGAACTCGATGCGCTGTATAGCCTGCCCTACACCAGGCGGCCGCATCCGCACGACGAACCGATCCCGGCCTTCAGAATGATCAAGGATTCAGTGACCATCGTTCGCGGCTGTTCGGGAAACTGCTCCTTCTGCGCCATTACCAGGCACCAGGGTCCGGCCATCGTCTCGCGCAGCAGAGAGTCGATCGGCAAGGAATGCCTCCATATCTCGCAAATGGCCGATTTCACCGGCACCATCAGTGACCTTGGCGGACCGACCGCCAACCTCTACGGCACACACTGCGCCATAGGATCCTGCCAAAAACGCGACTGTCTTTATCCGAAACTCTGTGCACATCTGAAGATAGATGAAGATCTTTTTCTTCATCTGCTCGACGACATCGCCGCCATTGACGGCGTGAAGAAAGTATTCATCTCCTCCGGCCTGCGCATGGAACTCCTCCTGCGCACGCCGAGGCTGATGAAAAAAATTCTCCAGGCCCATACCCCGGGATCGTTGAAGATCGCCCCCGAACACACCGACGACGAACTGCTCCGTCTCATGCACAAGGAACCCCATGCCCTGCTGCAGAAATTCGTCGCCGAATGCCGCAGGATAGGCAAGGAGATCGGCAAAAACAATATTGAATTCACGCCGTATGTCATCACCGCTCATCCGGGATCGACACCACGGCATGCGGAAAAGCTTGCACAGGACATGCAAAAGCTCGGACTGCAGATACGCAAACCGCAGGATTTTACCCCTACCCCGGGCACCATCTCCACGGCTATGTATGTAACCGGCCTAAAGCCGGGATCAGGGGAACCGCTCACCGTGCCACGCAAACAGTCGGACAGGATGCTGCAGCGAAAGATTCTGCACAAGTCTTTGCCGCAGGACAATGTGCGCATGCCAAAAATAGGCCCGAGAAAGAAAAAATAGGCGTCGCCTTTCTTCCCTACTCGGTTTTTTTATTATAATAGTTACCGTAATAGTAGTGGCTCTTGTCGACCAGCCTGGTGGAAATGAAGTTGCTTTTATGGCCATTGAAGATCACCCCGATAATTTTATCCTTGCCGATATCCGAGATGAATTTTTCAATCAGAGCCTTGTCGGAAACCCCCTCTCTGACCACCAGCACCACCCCATCCACGGCCTGGGAGAGCACCTTTGACTCGGAGGCGACCTCCAGGGGAGGGGTATCAAAAATCACATACCTGTCCGGATAGCGGCTCGCCAGTTCCTCCACCAGGTTTTGCATGCGACTTGAGCCAAGAAGCTCGGCCGGATTGACCGGTGGTGACCCGCTGGGAAGTATTGATAATTTTTCCATGGACGTTTTCAGGAGGAGAGAGCCAAGATCAGCACCGTCCTGCAGGTATTCGGCAAGTCCTCGTTCCGAGGAGATGCCGAAGAGCTGGGCGAGAGAAGGGGCACGAAGATCGCAGTCCACCAGGAGTGCGTGTTGATCCATCCCTTGAGCCAGGGCGATGCCAAGGTTGGCCGAGACAAATGTTTTCCCCTCCCGGGGGAGGGCGGAAGTGACCATGATGGTTCTGGGTGGAGGTGTGCCATCCTGCGGCTGCAATATTTTTGACCGCAAGACACGAAATGACTCGGCGGTTCTGTTGGTGAAACCGGCAACCTTGGTCAGCCGCTCATCCCACGCCGGTGAAGGTACCGTTGCCGGCTGGGGGACGCGCAACGAGATCACTTTATCCTTGATCGCCCTGTCTTCCATAATTCTTTCTTTCTTTTCCGCAACAGAACTTTCCATGTCGACTGTTCGTATCTCTGGCGCTGTCTGCAACTGCCCGTCCAGGCCATAACCTGCCTTGCTCAGCATCTTGGAGGTCTTTCCCATCTTCTCTTGTTACTCCAGCTTGTGATTTTTTTTTCGTAGTAGACCGGTACATTATTATAAAACGATATAGCCTCGGACCCACACCAGAGCAAACAGTGCCGCAACGAGGCCACTTCCTGACAGAAGCATGATCGCCTTGACAAGCAGCAGCCATTTCTTTTTTTTCACCTCAGCCTGGGTCTCAATATACGGAATGGTGATAAGCAGCGGTACCCCAAGGCTTGATTCGAGTGTTTCCGGATCGTGAAACGACGCGTCAAAAATATCTAAGACCAGCACCCCGCCGATTCCCAGACCAAACCCGACCAGAACACTCATGCCCATGATCATCAGGAAGTCTGGTTTGACAGGCTTTCCTGGGAACCGCCCGGGATCTTCGATTTTAAATTGACTCCCTTTCTGCCGCTCCTCGAGATTGAGCATCGATTGTGCCGCAAGATTCTGGGACACAAGATAGTCATAATGCTTTTTCAGCTGATCATATTCCCGAGTCAGGGAAGACCATTCCGCTTCTCTTACCGGAGCAGCGGCCACCCATGCTTCATATTGCTCGATTTTCTCTCTCAGCTGGTCTTTTTCACCTGCGATGTTTTCAATATTTCTTTTAATGTCATTTCGCTGTGCCTCAAGCTGCAGCAAGGTCTGCACATAGGATGCATCTTGTTTCTGGGCCCGCTGCCCGGTCAAAATTGCCGAGGACGTTGGTTGCGACGCGGCCGATGCAGCATTTCCAGCAGCGCCTTCGCTCTGTACTTCTCCCTCCAGTTTGGCGATAAGTTTACGAACCCGAATAATCTCCGGATGTTTTTCGGTATACTTCAACAACAATCCATCCAAAGTCAAACGCAATTGCGCCAGTCGCTGAAAGGCATCCGACCCATCTGCAATTTCCACGGCTACCTCGGCTGGATATTCAGCCGAACGTTGGGCCAGGATTTTTTGGTTGTTCATTTGATCTTGAATAAGTACAAGCGTCCGTTCCAAATCCTGAATGCTATCCTGCTTGCCCTGGTATTGCTCCTGAAGAGAGGTCAGCCTGGACATATTCGCCTCCCTGTTTCCGGGCATTTCATTAAAATTTTTCAGTTTATAATCTCGCATGGCGTTTTCTTGGGCATCCATGACTTTTTTGGCCATCTGCAATTCTTGATTGGTATACGAGGAGGTATCCATCGCCTTTTCCTGGCGATATTTCAGGTTCTCCTCAATAAATTTTGCGGCAATGGCATTGGTCACCCTGACAACTTTTTCCGGCTGGCCGCCGGAATAGGATATGGTGAAAATATTTCCCCGGGTGGAGGGTGTTATCTTGATTTTTTCCCTGAATTTTTCGATGACATCCTCTATCGGCAGTTTTTCGCGCAATTCCGGATAGAGATCGAGATCCTTAATTATTTTTTCCAGATTGTTCCTGCTCGTCACAATTTGACTCAGGGTGCCGACAATATCGCGGATCTGTGACTGGACATCGGGCGACATGCTGTTGGGGCTGATCTTCTGCTGCTGATAACTGAGCAGGCTCGAAGATTCGTATACCTTGGGGGTACGAAGATACAGTCCCAGGCCGACCGGCAGACTGAAGAGCAATAAGACGACAATGAATATCTTGCGTCGGAAAAACAGGTCGAGATATTTATTTACCAGGTGGCGTTGTTTTATATCCATTTGAAAATATTCAATGTATTATTTAGAATCGAAAGGGGTACGTGGCACTTTCTTCAGTGTATCATTTTTCAAGGCAATGCAGATAGTTTTTTTCAATAGTTTTTCCACAACACAATAATACCATAAACGATTCTGTCCACCATTCCGCAGGGGAGCTCGTGCTCATCCTTTATAAAAAATCCTCCGGCGAAAAGGTGACGGCCTCGGCAATGTGTTGGCGGTTGATGGCCAGCATGAACAGCCGATCAAGCCCCATGGCAATTCCGGCGGCGGTGTCTAATTGCCCGAGATCGGTAAGAAACCGCTCCGGCATCATTGGCTCGCGGCCGGTACTTTCTTTAATTGTGGCTATCTCCTGAACAAATCTGCTCCGTTGCTCCCCGGCATCGGTGAGTTCAGAGAAACCGTTGGCCAGTTCCACCCCGTCTATATACAGCTCAAACCGTTCGGCGACCGCGGGGTTGTCCCGGCGTCTTTTCGCCAGCGATCCCAGCTCCGCCGGATAGTCATAGAGGAAAACCGGCACACCATGGCCCAGATGCGGCTCGAGGCGCTCGACCAGGATTTCATCAAACCGGTCTTGTTGAAGGGCCTGCACCAGGGGAATGGGACTGTATCGGGAAAATGCCTCGGCGACGGTTATCCGCGGCCAGCTGGCAGTCAGGGTAACGCCTGGAAATAACTGGTGCCCCGCGCCTCCGCCAGGTAACTGTTGTGGTAACAAGCTGTCCAGGAGAAATCGTAACAGCACCTCACAATCGAGCATCAGCTGGTGATAATCCGCCCCGGTTCGATACCACTCGAGCATCTGAAATTCTTCCTGATGCAGCCGTCCCCTTTCCTCTTTACGAAAGCAGGGACAGATTTGCATTATTTTGTTGTTTCCCGCCGCCAGCAATCGTTTCATGCACAGTTCCGGGGACGTCTGCAGATACTGCTGTTCCGATGCGAGCGGCACTATATTGCTTTCCGGCAGATAGACCGGCTGGCGGACGGGCGTATCGACCTCGAGAAAACCCTGTTGATAAAAAAACGTCCTGATGCAACGAAAAAAGGCTGCACGCAGGTGCAGCCCATCGCTATCGAGCATGCGAAGTTACTCTTTTACCCGGGTGACATACTGCCCGGTCCGCGTGTCGATCTGAATCCGGTCGCCTTCTTCAACGAAAGGCGGTACCTGCAGCTCATAACCGGTCTGCACGGTGACCGGCTTTGTATCGTTGCCGGACGTATCGCCTTTGGCCCAGGGATCCGCCCGGGTTACCTCCAGATTGACGAAGATCGGCAGGGTCACGTCAATCGGTTGACTGTCATAAAACAGCACCTCGACTTCCATATTATCGATGAGAAAATTGATGTTTTCCCCAAGTTGTTCCTTGGTGAGAAAAAGCTGTTCGTAGTTTTCCGTATCCATAAAATGGTATTCTTCGCCCTGACTATAGAGAAACTGCATCTTTTTTTCATCAAGCTCGGCCTTTTCAAATTTATCGTTGGAACGATAGGTTTTGACCAGTTGATTGCCGGAGATCATATTTCTCATTTTCGTTCGATAAAGCGCCTGGCCCTTGCCGGGCTTTGAAAACTCAAAATCAGTTACGATATAAGGACTTCCATCTATCTGTACTTTTAGACCTTTTCTTAAATCAGAGGCACTAAGCATCGTACTTCTCCATATATTCTTATTGTCAAAGGAGAGGGCCGGAATAAAATTGCTCTCCCGCGTCGCCCTCTCCGGGCACTGTTCAGTGCCGGTTTCTTAAAAATCAATATGCACGGTTGAGAACAGGACAATATACCTGTCTTTAGTTTTATTCTGCAACTGTTAAAAATGAGATTTTTTAATGCGGACATTGCAGCGCCGAGTATAATGGGGCATCCAACATGATCACAACAAGGAGAAACATCCATGATTCGTGTAGGTATTCTCTCCGATACCCATCTTCAGGCAAACAGTGAACCCTTTATGCAGCAATGCGCAGACGCCTTCGCCGGATGCGATACGATCATTCATGCCGGCGATCTGATCGATATGGCCATCCTGCAGGCCTTCAAGGGCAAGGATATTCATGCCGTCTGCGGTAATATGTGCACCAGGGCCACCAGGCAGGTATTGCCGGAGGCGAAGCACCTGGTGCTGGCCGGATACTCCATCGGCATCACCCATGGTGCCGGACCACGGCACAATATCGAAGCAAGGGTCTTCGAACAGTTTCCCGCGGCCGACTGCATTATCTTCGGCCACACCCATCAGCCGGTCTGCCGCAGGTTCGGCAACACCCTGCTGCTCAATCCCGGGAGTTTTTCGGGAACGGGCCGGCATGGCGCCGCCGGGAGTTATGCCCTGTTAACCATCGACGCCAAGGGGCTGAGTGCGTCCATTCATACCGTGACGGACCAGCTATGAAAAACCTCTGGAGTCCGTGGCGTATCGAACATGTTCTCGGCACGGGCCCACCGCCCGACGGCTGCCTCTTTGAACCTGCCGGCGAGGGCAGGGCCGACAAAAAGGCGCTGCTCCTCTATCGAGACCGCCGTGTGGTCGTGCTGCTCAATCGGTTTCCGTACACCAACGGCCATCTGCTGGTCGCGCCTGTGCGCCACAGGGCGTGCATCACCGAGCTGACAGGGGCGGAAAACTGTGCGCTTATGGAAATGATGAAGAACGCAACAACTATTTTAAAGAATCACCTCAAGCCGGACGGGTTCAATATCGGCTGCAATATCGGCGCGACCGCCGGAGCCGGTATCGCCGACCATCTGCACTTTCACATCGTGCCGCGCTGGGAAGGCGATCATAATTTTATGTGCGTCATAGCGGAGATGAGAACCATTCCGGAACACATCGATGCCACCTTCGACCGCCTGTTACCCGCTTTTTCCGCTCTTCATCAACACAACACACGCCGACAATGACGCAACTGACACCCATGCTGCAACAGTACCTTGAGATAAAGGGGCAGCATGAAGACACGATACTTTTCTACCGCATGGGTGATTTTTACGAGATGTTTTTCGACGACGCCATCGTCGCGGCGAAAATACTCGGCATCACCCTCACCTCACGGAACAAAAAGAGCGAGGCGGTCCAGGTGCCGATGTGCGGTATCCCCTACCACGCCGCGCCCGCCTATCTGGCCAAATTGATTAAGGCCGGGCGTCGTGTGGCCGTCTGCGAGCAGACGGAAAATCCGGCGGAGGCCAAGGGTATTGTCAAAAGAGAGGTGGTGCGCATCGTTTCTCCGGGGGTGATTACCGACGATCTGCTCCTCGATGATAAAAGCAATAATTACCTCTGTTCGCTGGTGGTGAACGAGGGCGGCGGACAAAGATTGTATGGCGCCAGTTTCCTCGATGTCAGCACCGGGGAATTTCTCGTTGGCGAATATCCGGATAAAAGCGACGGCGGCGAGGTCATTCTCGACCAGCTGACCCGCCTCATGCCGTCGGAACTGCTCATATCCGTACAGGACCGGCAGGCGCTCACTCCCCTCCTCGCCCAGGTCAGCGCCCTGCTCCCCGGCGTCTGCATCACCGAGCGTGACAGCGCCGCATATCACCCGGAGGCGGCGCAGGAACTGCTCTTTGACCATTTCGGCGTCGTCACCTTGGATGGTTTTGGCTGCAGCCGGTTTACCTGCGGCATAACCGCCGCCGGCACTTTGCTCGACTATATCCAACAGACGCAGAAAACCGCCATTGACCATATCGAGAAATTGTCACCACTCGACACCAATGCCATCCTGCATATTGATGATTCCTCCAGGCGAAATCTGGAACTGACCCAGACCATCGTCGGCGGACAACGGCAGGGCTCGCTGCTGTCCATACTCGATCATACCTGCACGCCGATGGGCGCAAGGCTCCTCAAGCATAACCTGCTTTTCCCCCTGCAGGACAAAAAACGCATCATCGACCGGCTCGACGCTGTTACCTTCTTTTTCAATAACAGTACGGTCCGCAAGGAATTACGCACCCTGCTCGAACAGGTATATGACCTGGAAAGACTCAACAGCCGCATGATACTCGGTTCGGGCAACGGCCGGGATATGCTCGCCATGAAAAAATCGCTCGCCTCGCTGCCCACCGTTCACCTCCTCCTCGAGCAGTGCAACACGGTAAGGCTTATCGATATTCGCCAGCAATTCGACACCCTCACCGACCTCCATGAACTGCTGGAAAAATCGGTCCATGACGAGGCCCCTGTCACCCTGCGCGACGGACATCTGATCAAAAGCGGCTACAACGAGGAGCTGGACGAACTGGTCCATATCCTGCGTGACGGCAAGCAGCTCATCCTCAATCTTGAGAGTCAGGAACGGGCGGCCACCGGCATCGGCAAACTGAAAATCGGTTTCAACAAGGTCTTCGGCTATTTCATTGAGGTCAGCAAATTGCAGGCCGACAAGGTTCCGGACAGCTATATCAGGAAGCAGACCCTGGTCAATGCCGAACGATTTATTACCCCGGAGCTGAAGGATTTTGAAAATACAGTGCTTGGCGCCGAAGAGCGAAGAATTGAGCTCGAATACCAGCTCTTTCTCGGCATTCGATCCCGGCTCGCGGCCAACAGCAGCCGTCTGCTGAAAACCGCCCACCTGCTGGCGCAGATTGATTTTCTCGCCGCCAACAGCGAGATGGCCCATAGGTTTAATTATCGCCGGCCGGAGATGAACGACGGCGACGAGATTCAGATTGTTGAAGGCCGGCATCCGGTCATTGAAAGAACCCTGCCGGCCGGAAAATTCGTGCCCAACGATGTCCATCTCGACCAGAGCAGTGATGAAGTTCTTATCATCACCGGGCCGAACATGGCCGGCAAGTCCACTGTATTACGTCAGACCGCACTCATTGTCCTCATGGCCCAGATGGGCTGCTATGTCCCGGCACAACACGCGGCGATCGGTATCGTCGATCGGATCTTTACCCGCGTCGGGGCCATGGACGATCTGCGCCGCGGCCAGTCGACCTTCATGGTGGAGATGAGTGAAACCGCCAACATTCTCAACAATGCCACGGAAAAAAGTCTGGTCATTCTCGACGAAATCGGCCGAGGTACCTCGACCTACGATGGTTTATCCATCGCCTGGGCAGTAGCGGAAGATCTCGTGCAAAAAAACGGCAAGGGCGTCAAAACGCTTTTTGCCACCCACTACCATGAATTGACCGAGCTGGCAAAGGCCAGCCAACGGGTGCAAAACTATTCGATTGCCGTCCGGGAATGGCAGGGCAATATCATCTTTCTCCATAAACTGGTCAAAGGAGGGACGAGCAGAAGCTACGGTATTCAGGTCGCCGGTCTCGCCGGTGTTCCGGAGAGTGTGGTCGAGCGGGCCAAAGAGATATTACGGGAAATCGAATGCGGCAAATTCGGCGGCAGCACAGATCCCTTCGTGCATGCTAAAAAATCAGCCAAATCAAAAAGCCATCCGGATCAGCTGTCTCTTTTTGCACCGCCGGCCGATCCGATCAGAGACTATTTACAGGCAATCAACCTCGATCAATGTGCCCCACTCGATGCGTTAACCAGCCTGTATGCATTAAAGGACATGCTGAAAAACTGAGACCCCCCATTACCAATCGGCGCTCCTGGAGAACTGTACCACTATTTGCTTTGCCATGGTTGGCGGTTTTGAGTATACTGGCTATAGTTCCGCTAAATTGATGCGTATTTTGTTATCATTTCTTTCCATACGATACCATACGAGGGATAGGGTTTCTCATTTACCATGCGCAGCAGGTCTCTTTTTATCTACGTTGTGGTATTTTTACAGATACTACTCTCTCCGCTCCATCTGCTGGCCATCGGCAACGAGACCGAGGAACCTGCATCGATTGGCAAACGTTATGATGAGGCAAAATTTTATTATAACCAACTGCAGACCAATAGTAAACTCTCCGCCGCCAGAGAAAACTGGCTGAAGGGTGCCAGAAATTTTCGTCAAATATATCTTGCCCATTCAAAATCAGACCTGGCACCCGCCTGTCTTTTCATGTTGGGACGGGTCTATGGGGATATGTTCGACCGCTTTCAAAACAGTGCTGATCTGAAAGAATCGATATCTTATTTCCATGACATAACAAGGCTTTTCCCCCTGCATCGACTGGCCGATGATGGTTTTTTCGCCCTCGCGCAAATATCTCTTGATAAACAGAACAGTCCGAAAAAGGCCGCCGCTTTTCTCGGTCAAATTGTCTCCGATTATCCCAACGGAGACATGCATCCGATGGCGGAAAATCTCCTGAAGGTGCTGTCCAAAGAACATGATATACCGCTGCCGAAAATAATGGTTTCCACAGCCGATACCGGCAAAAACAGCCTGAGTTATGTCCTGCCGGTGAAATACTGGTCCTCTGACAACTATACCCGGGTGGTCATTATGGCCTCCGACCCGGTCAACTATCCAGAAGTGTTGCTTGAAGAAACGGCGAACACCCCGAGAAGGCTCTATATCGATTTCAAAAAAAGTTATATTGAACCTCAATATCGTTCCCCTGTACCGATTGAAGACGGGCTCCTGCGCAGAATTCGCACCGGGCAGTTCAGCCCTGATACGGTTCGCGTCGTTCTCGACATTGAGTCCATCGACAATTACAAGATTTATAATCTGCCCGACCCGTTCAGGGTCGTCATCGACGTTCGGGGTGAAGAAAAAGAAACCGGCGCCGCGCCTCCTGTTCCTCTTCTCAGTAGCCTGAAAAAAATTAAGCTGCCTCGAGAAAGCGATAAAGAAACCCCTGTTGTCGTCTTACGGGACACCAAAAAAATCGCCTTTGCACCGCCAGCAAAGAGCAGGGATGTAACAATGGACGCCGCCCCTGCCGTCGCCTCCACCCCGGCCGAGACCACACCTCCGTCGCTGGCCCAGCAGTTAGGACTGGGTGTTAAAAAAATAGTCATTGATCCCGGCCACGGCGGCAAAGATCCCGGGGCGATGGCCTTTGGTATAAAGGAAAAAGATATCGTTCTTGATATTGCCAAAAAGCTAGCCCCGATACTGGAGAAAGAGCTGCAGTGCGAAGTGCTGCTCACCCGGAACGAGGATGTATTTATCTCTCTTGAAGAACGGACCGCCATCGCCAACACCGAGAATGCCGATCTCTTTGTCTCTCTGCATATAAATGCCCATCCATCGGCGAAGGTACGCGGTCTTGAGACCTACTACCTCAATCTCAGCACCAATGCCGAGGCCATGCGCGTTGCCGCCAGAGAAAATGCCACGTCGACGCATCAGATGAGTGATCTGCAGGATATTCTCTCCGACATAATGAAAAATTCCAAGATCAGTGAATCCTCCCGCCTGGCGCAGCAGGTGCACAATTCCATTCTCAGTAAAGCCGAAAACAACGGCTTTGCCGATATCAAAAATCTGGGCGTGAAACAGGCGCCTTTTTATGTTTTGATCGGCGCGGCGATGCCGGCCATCTTGATTGAAATCGCTTTCATCAGCAATGAAAAAGATGTGCAGAATCTGCAGAATGTTGATTTTGTCCTTATGCTCACCCAGGAAATTGCCTCCGGCATACGCGCATATGTCAACGATACGACCGCACAACTTTCATTGAATGAACAGCAGCAGCAATAAAAAAAGGGCCACTCTCCAAAGAGAGTGGCCCTTTTTTTGTTCTGGTGGTAATCGCAGTTAACGCTTCGCCACTTTCAAACGGGCAAGTGCGCGCTGCAGAGCAATTTCCGCTCTTCTGCGATTGAAATTTTCCGCCTGCTGGGCAGCCTGAGCAAGTCGCTTTTCGGCTCTTTCTTTTGCTCTCATTGCCCTTTCAACATCAATTTCACTGCCGACTTCGGCACTCTCAACGAGAAAGGTGATCTTATTATTTGAGACCTCACAAAACCCCCCACTTACCATGAGGGATTCTCTTTTTTTGCCGTTCTCATAGGTCAGAGTACCAATTTTGATTGTCGACAGAAAGGGGGCATGGTTAGCGAGTACACCGAAGTCCCCACCGACACCGGGAGCGTTAACGATATCCACATCTTCGTTAACCTTCGAGCCACTTGGAGTAACGACTTCAAGTCTGATCTGTTGTCCCATCGAATTGTCCTCTTGAGCAAATTAAATTATTTGGGTCTTTGTTGCGAAGGTCCCTATGCCTTTGACTTAGCGTCTTTGGCCACTGCCTCGTCTATGGACCCAACCATGTAAAAAGAGTTCTCATTGAGATCGTCATGCTTGCCTTCGAGAATCTCTTTGAAACCCTGAACGGTATCGGCAACCTTGACAAACTTGCCCGCCATACCGGTGAAAACCTCTGCTACGGTGAATGGCTGGGAAAGATATCTCTGGATTTTTCTGGCGCGTGAAACAAGCTGCTGATCTTCCTCGGAGAGTTCGTCCATACCAAGAATGGCGATAATGTCTTGCAGATCCTTGTACTTCTGAAGGCTGACCTGAACACCACGAGCCACCTGGTAGTGTTCTTCGCCGATAACGTTGGGATCGAGAATCCTGGAGGTAGAGTCCAGAGGATCAACCGCCGGATAAATCCCCAGCTCAGAAATCTGCCGCGATAGAACCACAGTTCCGTCAAGATGGGCAAAGGTGGTTGCCGGTGCAGGATCCGTCAGGTCATCCGCAGGTACATAAACACACTGCACGGCGGTGATTGATCCTTTTGTCGTTGAAGTAATACGTTCCTGCAGGGCACCGAGATCCGTTGCCAGAGTCGGCTGATAACCAACCGCAGAAGGAATACGACCAAGAAGAGCCGAAACCTCGGAACCGGCCTGGGTGAAACGGAAGATGTTATCGACGAAAAGCAGCACGTCCTGGCCCTCTTCGTCCCGGAAATATTCCGCCGCGGTCAGACCGGTCAGAGCAACACGGGCACGGGCACCGGGAGGTTCAGTCATCTGGCCATAGACAAGGGCCGCCTTGGGCAGAACCCCGGAATCCTTCATCTCATGATACAGGTCATTGCCTTCACGGGTACGCTCACCAACACCGCAGAAAACGGAGATACCACCATGATGCTGGGCGATATTGTTGACCATTTCCATCATGATAACCGTCTTGCCGCAACCGGCGCCGCCGAACAAGCCCATCTTGCCGCCCAGTGGGAAAGGTACCAACAGGTCGATAACTTTGATTCCGGTGGCGAGAACGCGTACCTCGGTATCCAGTTCGGTAAAGGCGGGTGCGTCACGGTGGATCGGCAGCGATTTATCCGATACAATCGGACCCAGGCCATCAACCGGCCGGCCGACAACGTTCATGATACGGCCAAGGGAAGCGTGACCGACCGGAATGGTAATCGGTAAGCCGCTATCCCTGACCTGCATGCCGCGTACCAGGCCATCGGTCTGGTCCATGGCGATACATCGGCATGCATTGTCGCCGAGGTGCTGCGCAACCTCGATAACCAGATTGTCTGCTACATCATTGATGCCGGGATTGGTTACAAAACAGGCATTCAAAATGGCCGGCAGTTTGCCAGGCTCAAACTCAACGTCTACTACAGGGCCGATAACCTGTGTGATTTTTCCTAATTTTTGCTCACTCATTGGGCTTTACCCCTCCTCTAAAGTCTTTGATTATCAAGATGATAAATTATTATTTCAGGGCTTCTGCACCGCCAACGATGTCCATCAGCTCACTTGTTACCGCAGCCTGTCGAGCCTTGTTGTAAACGACGGTCAGGTTCTTCACGATATCCTTGCATGCGTTGGTCGCGTTATCCATTGCGGTCATCCGCGCCGCATGTTCACCTGCTCCCACCTCAAGCATGGCATGATATATGAGAACATTGAGGTAGAGCGGCTGGAGGACATCCATGATTTCTTCGCTCGAAGGCTCATAAATATAGTCTCCGGAGATTTTCTTCTCCGTGCCCTCTGCCGCCTCAACCGGTTGAACAGGCAGAAAGGAGCCCACTGTTGGAACCTGACGGGCAACCGAGATGAACTCGTTGTACAGGATTTCCACTTTATCCGAGGTGCCCTTCAAGAAATTATCGGCCACGTCCGTGGCAATTTCCCTGGCATTGAACATCTGAAAATTGGCCATGGTTTCATTGTAGCTTTTCCTGACCTTGCCGGTTTTTCTTAAAAGCTGATAGCCTTTTTTGCCGACACAGACCAGGGAAACTTTTTTGCCCGCGGCCTCGTATTCGGCTATCTTTCGTAAAGCAAGTTTGATGATATTGGCATTAAAGGATCCACACAGTCCACGGTCAGAGGTGACAATAACCAATTCCACCGTTTTAACGTCACGGTTTTCCATCAGAGGAAATGCATTGGTATTTGCTCCTCCGGAGAGATTGGACATCGCGTCATTGAATTTCGACGTGTAAGGTCTGAAGTCCTCCATTTTTTCCTGGGCGCCGCGCAGTTTCGCCGCAGCCACCATGTTCATGGCCTTGGTGATCTGCGCCGTCTTTTTCACGCCGGAGATCTTGGTTTTTACTTCCTTGAGAGTCGCCATATTTTGACCTTTGCGTGCTTAGTTAAGACCTTTAGTCGCCTTGAAAGTATCACCAAAGCTGGTCAGTACCTTGTTCAGTTTCTCCTTGATTGCGTCGGTAAACTGCTTCTGCTCGACCAAATCGGTAAAAATGCTCGGCTCGTTGGATTCAATATAGCTGTACAGCTCTTTTTCGTAATCAGCCAGGGTATCGACAGGGAGTTTATCCAGATAGCCGTTGGAACCTGAATAGAGGATAGTGACCTGTTTTTCCATCGGCAGCGGCTGATACTGCGGCTGTTTGAGGATTTCAACAAGTCGTTCCCCGCGGGTCAGCTTGGCCTGCGTACCGGCATCAAGGTCTGAACCAAAAGCGGCAAAGGCGGCGAGTTCACGATACTGTGCCAGATCCAGCCGAAGGGTGCCGGCAACCTGTTTCATGGCCTTCACCTGGGCAGAACCACCAACGCGCGAAACGGAGAGACCAACGTTGATCGCAGGTCGAACGCCGGAGAAGAAGAGGTTAGGCTCGAGGTAAACCTGGCCGTCGGTGATGGAGATAACGTTGGTCGGGATGAAGGCGGACACGTCGCCGGCCTGGGTCTCAATGATCGGCAGAGCAGTCAGTGACCCGGCGCCGAGTTCATCATTTACCTTGGAAGAACGCTCGAGCAGACGGGAGTGGTTGAAGAAAATATCCCCAGGATATGCCTCACGGCCCGGTGGGCGTCTGAGCAGCAGGGACAGCTCGCGGTAGGCAACCGCCTGCTTGGAGAGATCATCATAGATGATCAGGGCGTGCATGCCGTTATCGCGGTAGTATTCTCCCATGGAGCAGCCGGCAAACGGGGCGATGTACTGCATTGGTGCAGGATCGGAGGCACAGGCGGAGACGACGGTGGTGTATTCCATGGCGCCATGCTTTCGCAGAGCCTCAACCACCAGGGCGACGGTTGATTTCTTTTGGCCGACCGCCACATAGATACAATGAACGTCGGTATTTTTCTGGGCGATAATCGCATCGACACAGAGAGCGGTTTTGCCGATCTGACGATCGCCGATGACCAGTTCACGCTGTCCTCTGCCGACCGGCGTCATCGCGTCAACCGCCTTGGCGCCGGTATAGCAGGGTTCGTGCACCCCTTTTCTGGCAATAACACCAGGGGCAAGTACTTCGATCTTCGAGGAAAACTCGGAGTTGATCGGTCCAAGTCCGTCAATCGGTGCCCCGATACCGTCAACAACACGGCCGGACATGGCCGGTCCAACGGGAACCTCGGCGATTTTTCCGGTCCGTTTGACAATATCGCCCTCTTTGATATTGGACACGTTACCGAGGATAGCACAACCGACGTTGTCAGCTTCAAGGTTCAGAGCCAGGCCCATGATGCCACCAGGAAATTCCAACAGCTCCATAGCCATACAATTCTGTACGCCATAGACACGGGCAATACCATCGCCCACGGAGATAACGGTACCAGTCTCGTTCAGATCGACACTGGTCTCGTAGGCCCCAATCTGGTCTTTGATAATCTGACTAATTTCTGCGGCTTTAATCTGCATCTATTCTCTCCCCTTAATGGAATCTTTTAAACCTGCAAGCTGGGTTTTTATACTCCCGTCCAAAACCAGATCACCAACCTGGGCAATAATGCCGCCGATAATGGATGGATCGACACTGGTTGTGAGTTCAACTTTCTTGCCAGTTAACTTTTCTAAAATTTTCTGCACATTTCCTTTTAACTGATCACTCAGCTCGATTGCTGAAACAACATTGCCATGACTGATGTTTTTCGCCTCATCCACCATGGTCTGATAGGCAACGGCTATTTCCGGCAATATTACGGCGCGTTTTTTTTGCACGAGAAGGTTCAGAAAGTTGCCCATGATCTTGTCAACTTTCATGGAGCCAACGATTCCTTTCATCACTTTCTCTTTGACATCCATAGGGTAGAGAGGATTCGTCAGAGCGTCAATGACCTCCGGATGCGTCGAATACAACCCGGCGAGTCCCTGGAGAACTTCATTATACGCTTCGTATTTTTTCTGTTCCTGGCCTACGGTAAAAATTGCCTTGGCGTATCTTTTTGCGAGGATTGTCTGTTTCACTGTACGGCCCCCACTTTCTCTAAGTAAGTTTCAATGATCTTCACCTGGTCATCTGCAGTGAGATTCTTCACAATGATCTCTTCGGCCAGAACGGCTGCCTGCTCGGCGACTTCATTTTTCAGGGTCCGGCGGGCTTCAGTGACTTGATTCTGGACGGCCATCTCTGCCGAGCGCATTAAATCCGCCGCGCCCTGCTCCGCCTTTTCAAGAATTTTGGTCTTCTCGACCTCCGCTTGAGCGATGGCCCGTTCAACGACCTTGTCTATTTCCGATTCTACCGTGGCGAGTTTTTCCTGGAATTGATTGTAGGATTTTTCCGCTTCAACCCTTTTCAGCTCCAAGGTCTCAATCTCATCCTTTATTTTCTTGCGGCGGGACGAAAGGCCGGCTCCGATAGGTTTGGCGCCAAATTTCACCAGAATGATCATCAGGGCGATGAAGTTGACCACCCGCCAGCCGAGATCTTTTACCTTGGCTGCGGAAAGGCTGTTGGGAACGGCATGGGCACCGGCTTCGGCGCCATGGCCACCCTCAGCTGTCACCGCCTGATCGGCAGCGGGGGCATGCGCGGCTGGCTCCGAGGCGAAGACCAGGCCAAAAGAGAGGGCGAACCACAGTGTTACTGTCAGCAGGCTTGCCAACCTTGCAATATGTTTCACTCTATTCATTGTTAAAGACTCCTCCCCAGAATTTTACTGGCCATATCGGTTGCAAACCCTGACAAATCGGCATGCAATGTGGTTCGTGCACTGCCGATTTGAGCCTTGAGTTCGGCAAGCTTGGACTCCTTGGCCGCTTCGGCCTCCGCCTTGATTGCCGCGAGCTTCTCATCACCAGCCGTTTGTGCCTCAGCCCGGGCTGAATCCAAAGCAGCTTTTGCCCTGCCGGAAGCCTGCGCCATCTTCGCATCGACTTCTTCCTGGCGAAGTTTGGCATTTTTCTCGAATTTCAAGATTTCGTCTTGCATTCCGAGTAGTTTCCCAGATCTCTCCCGCAGGATCTTCCGTATAGGCTTGTAGAGGACCCCGTTGAGGAGAAACATGAGTACAATCATGTTAACAACCTGAATAAACAAAGTGATATCTGTCGTAATCATGTTAGTAGCTCCTGCTTAACTAAGATAACGAAAAAAAAATTAACATCCATTGCGGTAATGGATGATGACCGCGGTAAGGCGTATCGGCAGAATTATGGTCTCACCCCGGTAAAGGGGGAGCAGCCCTGCACAGAATATTTTCCCAGGGACTAAAATCACCCAAAATAAAATGAACGACCATTCACTCCAGCAAAAAATTCTTACTGTAAATATGGCGTGCTGTCAACTAATTTATAAATCCCGTCCTCCGTCAGGTGGAAAGGCTCGCTGAGACAAAAAGGACACGCCCTGCTCCCTGCCCCTGATTATTTTTTCGCTGGAATTTCGGGTGAGGCAGGGATATTTTTTTGCTACGCCAAGAGATTTTTCACCGCATCAGGCACCGATTTTATCGCCTCATTTATCTTGTCAACCATCGGTCCTCCGGCCTGGGCCATATCCGGCCGTCCACCGCCTTTTCCGCCGACTATTTTCGCGACTTTGTTGACGAGATCCCCCGCCTTGATCCTTGGGGTTAGGTCACTGCTGACAATGGCCAGAAGAGCTGCTTTACCGTTGATGGTTCCACCGAGAACCGCGATGCCGGAGCCAAGACTCTCCCGCACTTTATCGCCGACGTCGCGCAGCGTCTGCGGACTATCAAGTGGTATTTGCGCGCTGATCACCCTGATACCGTCGACAGTGACACCATTATCGAAAACAGCGTCCAGATCGGAGCTGGCCAGTTGTCTGGATAAATCGGCAACCTGCTTCTCCATGGACTTCAAATTCTTCACCAGGCCTTCCACTTTAGCGACAATTTCTTCGGGGCTCCCGGTATTCAGCAGGCCGCCGAGCCGGCGCTCACGCCGATACACGGCTTGCATCTCGGCAAAGGCCGCCCGTCCGGCCAGGGCCTCGATTCGCCGTACGCCGGAGGCGATACCGCCTTCGGACTGAATTTTAAAGACGCCGATCTCCCCCGTTGCCCGGACATGGGTCCCGCCACACAGCTCCTTGCTGAAATCGGCCATGGACACGACGCGCACGTTCTCATCATATTTTTCACCAAACAGGGCGGTGGCCCCGCCCTTCAGGGCATCTTCCTTGGACAGCAGCTGCGTTGTCACCGGGCAATTTCGCCAGATTTTTTCATTCACCAGATATTCGACAGCTTCAATTTCCTCAGGTGACAGCGGCGAAAAATGGGTGAAGTCAAAACGCAGCCGGTCCGGACCGACCAAAGAACCCGCCTGCTTGACATGATCGCCGAGAACCTGCCTCAAGGCCGCCTGCAGAAGATGTGTCGACGAGTGATGCGCGGCAACGGCCTGGCGCCGATCTCCTTCAACCGATAAGGTCACCTGGCATTTTTCGGCCAACTCGCCCTGCTCTATTTCGATCGTATGCAGGATTATCTTCTCCCCCTCAACCGATGTGGCGCTCACTGTTGCCCGGCCACCGGTCCAGAGTACCTCGCCGCTGTCCCCGACCTGGCCGCCTGACTCCGCATAAAAAGGGGTTTTTTCGACAAATAATTGACCACGCTCGCCTGGGTGAAGCACGGCGACCCGCTCTCCGGCCATATTGAGCAGACCGGCAACTCTGGTGTGCACCGACGATTGATCGTAACCGACGAATTCGGCGGTTTTGTCTTCTGCCGCGAGACTTTTCACACCCTCGCCGAGCAGCCGTACCCCTTCACCCCTGCGCGAATGCCTCGATTTCTGCCGCTGGTTTTCCATTTCGCCGACAAAGCCGACCTCGTCGAAGCCGAGACCTCTCTCCAGGGCGACATCTCTGACGATATCAAAGGGAAAGCCAAAGGTGTCGTAGAGTTTAAAGATAAAACTGCCTGGAATGGTCGACACTTTTTCCCGGGCAAGTCGGGCAATTTCCTCATCGAGCAAGGCCAGGCCGTTTTCCAGGGTTTCCCGGAAACGTTCCTCTTCATTGTTGACAACCTTGGCGAGCAGAGAGGTCGCATCGCCGAGATGCGGATAGGCGTCGATCATTTCATGGACGACCGCCGTCGTGACCTCCTCCATAAAAGATTTTTCCAGGCCAAGATACTTGCCGTAACGTACCGCCCGTCGCATGATCCTTCGCAGGACATAGCCCCGTCCTTCATTGGACGGCAGGACACCGTCGGCGACAAGAAAGGTGGTCGCCCGGGCGTGATCGGCGATGACCCGCATCGCCGTATCGTCCTGATTCCCTGCTTTATATTTTTTCCCCGAGAGATTCTCAATGGTTGCGATAATCGGCGTGAAAAGATCGGAATCATAATTGTTGAGTTTGCCCTGCAGAACTGCGGCCACCCGCTCCAGTCCCATGCCGGTATCGATGCTTGGTTTGGGTAAGGGGGTCAGGGTACCGTCCTCGGAACGATTGAACTGCATGAACACCAGGTTCCACAGCTCAAGAAACCTGTCGCAGTCGCAGCCTAGAGCACAGTCCGCCCGTCCACACCCTGCCGCTGCCCCCTGATCTATATGAATTTCCGAACAGGGTCCGCAGGGACCGGTATCGCCCATGGCCCAGAAGTTGTCCTTTTCGCCCATTCTGACGATTCGTCCTTTGGGCAGATCCTCGACCCTCTCCCAGAGTTCCTGGGCTTCATCATCATCTTCAAAGATCGACACCCAGAGGTTTTGCGGATTCAAGCCAAGCTGAACCGTAAGAAAATCCCAGGCGTAACCTATCGCTTCCTCTTTGAAATAGTCGCCAAAGGAAAAATTTCCGAGCATTTCAAAAAAGGTGTGGTGCCTGGCAGTATATCCGACATTTTCCAGGTCATTGTGTTTGCCCCCCGCCCGGACGCAGCGCTGGCTGGTAACCGCCCGTAAGTAATCTCTTTTTTCCTCTCCCATGAAGACGGTTTTGAACTGGACCATTCCGGCATTGACAAAAAGGAGGGTGGGGTCGTCTTTGGGTACGAGTGAGGAACTTTCGACAACCGTGTGCTCCTGATCTTTAAAATAGTTTAAAAATCTGCTGCGAATTTCATTTCCTTTCATAGGTTTCCGGTGCCACGCATTGAATTGAATATCTTGCTGATCACATCTGTTTGATGTGACGGTTATATGTCGACTCCAGTCTCTTTATCCCGGGCAATAATAAATGGCAGTATTTTTTTGAACGCAGGGCTCCCTGCCCTGCCAAGCAATTCGTAAACCAGCATTTCCAAGGATCCGAGACAGACCCCCATACTCTGCAGCCTCCGAAGGCCGACCCGGTGATCGTCGATACTTCTCGACGACACCCCGTCGGTCACAACCCAGACGTCCAGGCCTTTGGCCAAAAGACCCATGGCCGTCTGATAGATGCAGATATGCGTCTCGACACCGACCAGTATCATGGTGTCCACCTTGCCGGGCAGTCCATCAACAAACGACGCGGTTTCGCTGTTGGCAACTGCATTGAACTCGGTCTTGTCGATGGACGCAATACCTTCAAGCAGCGATTCGACAGCCGCCACATAGGGTCCCAACCCCTTCTTGTACTGGGTATTGGCGACAATCGGCAGGCCAAGGATCTTCGCACAGTTAATCATCAGCGCAACGGTTTCGATGACCTTCTCCGCTCCCTTGATCTTAGACATGAGACTCTGCTGCACATCAATAATCTGCAGACAGACATTTTCCGGATGCAGCAAGCTCTTTTTCATAATTTTCTCCCTATTAAAACCACATGTTGTTTCAATCTGTTCCAATAAACCCGTTTCTCCTGGGAGATTCAAGTGTATCCTTCCATCGGCGCAAAAAATATATTGCACGACCACAGTCTTGGGCGGTATTGTTGTAGCGTCCCGGGAGGTTCTTTCTCGGACAGTTACCTTGATTATAATTAAAAAAGGCGCCGGACAGGAAAATACCTTTACAAATTCGGCGCAACTATTAAATTAAAAAACGAAATACTTCCATAGGGAGACAAGATGCACGACGAACAGATAGAGGCCATGTCAAAGTTACTCAAATCGATGTCTCACCCCATACGCTTGAAAATTCTCTGCTTGCTCCAGGACAAGGAACTCTCCGTCGGCGAGATCAGGGAGCAGGTCAAGACCACCAATGCCAACGTTTCCCAGCATCTGAATATCCTGCGCGGTCAGGGGATCATCGATTACCGCAAAGATGCCAATTTCATTTTCAACAAAATTACCGACAAACGGATCCTGGAACTTATCCAGAAGATGCGGGTACTCTTTTGCCCGAATTTCTAGCACAGGATGTCTTTGTCATTTTCCTTCCTGACAACCAACAGGACACATCACCATGATCATTGCAGACTGGATACACGCTCTAGCCGGGTTTTTTATTCTTCTCAGCCTCTCCCTAGGGGTTGAGGCAAGCCCGTTTTTTCACAGCAGCTACTGGCTCTTTTTTACCGCTTTTGTCGGCCTCAACCTGTTTCAGTTCGGATTTTCAAAATTCTGTCCCCTCGAGTTCCTTTTAAAAAAGCTTGGCGTTCCGGAAAATCGCCGGTAACTGCTGACCTCCGCTTTACTCGCTGACCTTGTCTTCCATTATCGCCCCACAGGAAGCCTGCCAGCAGCAGGCTGTCTCTTGGCAAAGCTCTCTTTTACGAAAACAGGGCGTGTTGCCTTCTTTTTCCTGAATTCTGCAAATAAGTTGCGCCAGCTTCACTCCTTTCTCCTGTGGAATATCAAGCACAAGTGCTCTTTTCCTCGCCAGAGAAAACAGTTTTGGCCCTTTTTTATATTTTTTTTCCGACATATATCCCCCCTTTGGTTTCATGGAACCTGTTCCTCTCAAGGTACCGTGTGGTGTTTCTTGACCCTCTCACCAACCTTTGGTGTTTGGCTTTGCCAACATCATCGATGTCTTACCGCGTCTCCTCTCATGCTATATCTCCTCAGCTGCTTTACCCATTGTACTTTCCAGAGGCAGAAACGCATCAAAAAAAACGACCTCCAGCAGCGGCGGAGACCGGCTATATCGGCAGAATGTGATATTCTTCAACAATGGGATGCGTGCCGTTCAAGACCTGGCCGTTTCGCCCATCGATCGACACCGGATCGCCAAAACCGATACGTACGCCGGCAATGACACAATACTGCTCCGCTTCATACACCTTCAAAGTGCTGCATCCGACGACACAGGTCTTCTCAAGCCGGACGGCGACAACCGAGGCGTGGGAGGTCTGTCCGCCGCGAGAGGTGAGAAGGCCGTCGGCCTCGCTGACCACCTTGATATCCTCCGGCACGGTGTCCTGTCTGATGAGAATGAGCGGGGTACCGGGGTCGGATTTTCTCAGTTGACGAATGTTTTCTTCCGTGAACACCGCCCTGCCGGACAGCGCCGATCCCGAGACACCAACACCTTTCCCAAGGTGGGCGGTTGCCAGCTCCGCACTTTCGACAAAGACATTAAGATGCTCTTTTTTCTTGATGGTAATCATATCCCGCGTCTGCAGGAGGTAGAGCTCATCGGGTTCCGGTCCCTCGAAGGTAAACTCGATTTCCTGGGGATTCCAGCGCTTGTCATAAACAAGCTCCCGGGATATCTCCAATAATTTCGAATAGATTTTTGGAAAACGCACCTCCATCGTCTCGTCCACCGGTCGACCATCAAGCTTGGCCTGTTCAACGGAAACGGCACAGCTGGATACCAGACCGGAAACGATATCTTCCCCCTGATCGCCGTAGGCGTAATCTCCCCAGAGCGCCACCCGCTGCACCTTGCGGTAGGGATGCGCGGTAAAGACGACGCCGGCCCCGGCGTTGACACTCTTGTTGCCAAACACCATCGCCTGAACAATCACCGCTGTCCCCCAGGAATCCGACACATCCATGATTTTCCGATACTCCACCGCCTTCTGGGTTTCCCAGGAATCGAGGACCAGCTGGATGGCATTCATCAACTGCAGCCAGGGATCGTCGGGAATACCATGTCCCCGTTGCCTGATCAGACGCTGGTAGGAAAGGGCCAGCTCCTTCATCTGTTCCGATGAAAAATGCCGCTTCAGGGTGACATTATATTTCGCCTTGGCATTGTTCATCAGCGTCTGAAAATCTTCCCTGCCGATGCCGGAAATCATCGCCCATGACTGCAAAAACCGTCGATAATTGTCCCAGGCAAGATAGGCATTGCCGTTGTTGGCAATAAACTCGTTGATCATTTCTTCGTTAAAACCAACATTATGCACCGTGGCCATCATCCCCGGCATGGAAATAGCTCCGCCGCTTCGTACCGACAACAGCAAGGGGGATTCCGGCGAACCAAAGGTCTTGCCGGTCAACAGCTCGATCTCGGTGAGGGCGTGGCGTACCTTCTGCATAAATTCTTCCCGGGTTTTCGTATAGCCAAAAACTATATCCCGGCAGCGAAATATTTCGGTGGTGATGACAAAGGCCGGGGGGACCCTTTTGCCGTCTCCGGTCAGCGTGGCCAGGTTATATCCTTTATTGCCCAGGTGGATAAGATTGTTGGTAAACGGATTGGGTCTATGCAGAAGAGACAGCGCCCGTTCCGGGTTATAGGTCATCAACAGATCGAGTTTTTCCTGATCGAGCAGATCTTTCTGGTTTTCCAGGGTCTGCAGGATACGCAGAATAAAATTGTCCAGATGCTGCAGCCCGAAGGTGGAAGAGATGAGTTCGCGCAAAAAAACCTCGGACAACCGCTGCACCGTGGTGCCTGTTTCCGCTTCATCGTAGAGATTGCTGAACTTATCAAGGATGTTTTCCCGGCCGATCTGCGGGATGATAATCGACAGATTATTCTGATGAATGTTCGTATAGAAGGCATAAATTATATCCTTGACGCCCTCGGACATGCCTCGGAAAATATCCAGATACTGCGTGTAGGAAAAACGCCTCACCTTCAGCGAATTTTCGAGCAGCGCCAGATAGGTAAACAGCCGGCGGGAGGTGATGCCGTCGATGACCAGCGCCCGCAGAAAAAGCTTGATACAGCGGACGATATTATAAAAGGTGGCCTGGGTGATAATGGAAAGATTGACCGTTTCCGGCAGCTTCTCCAGATAGAGGTTGGCCAGATTCTCCAGACGAAAGGTGAGACTGAGGGCATCAAATTTACGTTCTTTGTAGCGGCCGTAGACGGAGGGGATATCGACGGCGATATGCCGTTTATAATAAATGTCTTCCTGGGCCTCGAAGGTTTCTTCCGACAGGATTATCTCCTGCAGTCCCTCCAGGGCGGTCAGCAGGGCCTCAAGACAGGTCTCCGTGTCGGAATGGTCAAGACCGGAGAGCAGGAGCTCCATCTCCGGGAAGCCATCATGGACCGCGCGGCTGATTTCCGAATGCAACTGCAGAAACCCCAGATTATATTTTTTATGCAGGAGCTTATACATCCGGATCAGCAGGGCAAATCGCCTCACCTCATGGGCAGGCAGATCTTTCTGCCTGTCGAGAAAGGCGGTCATCCGGTTATTGTTCTGCGACAGGATACCTTCGACCCGATCTATACCCATCTCCTGCCAGAACCTCTGACTGAGGACGAACTGGGCGTCAATATACTCGCCCTGCGTCTGCACCTGGCTGTAGACATCCTCGGGGATATAGGGAATGAGCAGCATCCTGTCCCGCGTTTTCCAGAAGAGAATGATTGCCTGGATGAAATCAACGATGAGATTCGAGCTTTCCACATGCCCCTGCTTGCGTAAAAAATGAATCAGGACATCCTTTCGCTTATGGATTTCGTCAAGTTCGGTGGAAACGTCGCGCAACTCACCTTCCGAGCCGATTTCATTAAAGAAAACCGGCATCAGTTTGGCGAACTGTTTGGTCAGGTTATAAATCGGCTCGATCGGATGGTTGAGCAACTGGGTAATATCCCGCTGGAACAGATCGGTATCTTTTATACAGGTCCCGGAAAGCTTCAGATGAATGATCAGGGCAGAAAAAAGTGTCGAACACCATTTGGGTTCACGCATGATCAGATGCAGCCACACTCTGATATTGGCCAGATGGGCGGGGTTGGCCAGGGGCTGCCAGTTTTCGTCGACACCGACAACACTGGCGTGCTGAAATCCAAAACGCACCACCCCCCAGAGAAACGCCTCGACCATCCGGCTGTTGCCACGGTCAAAGACCTCGGCGCCAAGGACCTGGATACACTGGAGCGAGGTATGCGGATATTTGCGGACGTTGGCCTTGAGCAGCTCGAACGTAGTCAGCAGGAACTCTTCTATCTCCTCGAAACTCTGCTCCCGGATCAGCTGCACCAGGCTGCGGTTAATCTCCCGCAGCGTTTCTTCATGGATAAGGTACAGGCCCTTCGTATCCATGATCTTAAAGAGAAAAAGCAGTTTCCTGTTCTCGTTAAAATAATGCAGAAAGGCCCTGCCTTTCTGCTCCAGCCGCAGGAAGACTTCTTCCGCCTCCACGAGTTTATTCGGCATGTCCCGATAATATTTGACAATATCGATATGGTCCGGCAATTCGAGCATTCTCTGCACGCTCCCCATGGGCTCTTGTTCCAGGGGCAGTGCCTGGAGCAGGGCGAGGTGTTCCTGCATCACTTCGTGGGAGATGGTGTGGAACAGCTGGGAAGAATGGAAATCGGTCACGGGAATGGCGCAGCGATCGAGAAACCAGGTGAGGGGGTCATCCTCCTGCAGCCAGTAATCATAACAGCGGCGCAGAATAGTCTGCAGCAGCCTGGCCGCAGGGAGAAAATCAAAATATCTCTCCTCCTCGCCGGTTATCTCCAGCAGTCGTCTGACAATTTTATTTAACGGATGCTGGCCGTGGACAATCTGGATCATGATAACCCGATCCCTTTTGTCAAGCGACCGCAGCTGCTCAAAGACCACATGCAACTCCGGAGCAAACCGCTGCAGATCGTCACGGCTCAAGGCATGGACCAGCTTATCGAGCCAGACCATGATGGCCCCGACGGCCTGGGACAGGAGTGCGCCATCCCGCTTGGTATCTTTCAGCGCCTCCATGAACAGGCGGGAAAAAAGCCGAAAGGCTTCCGGCCCCTTGTCATGGCTTTTATAATGATTGAAGTTTTTCAGGACAAAACTGCGCAACTGCGGCAGGATGATTTTCCAGTTTCGAAAAGGATGACAGACTTCATAGAGTAATTTTTCCAGTGTTGCGTGCAACCCCTTGAATTGGTCGACGACCTCAAGCAGAACAAGGAGCTCCTGCTCGATGTCAACATGTCCGGCGGTCTCCAGCAAATTTGCCTTCAGCGCATCGGACTCAATTACGGCACTGCTCTCTTTCTTTTCCATATCCATCTCTTTTCCCGTCTCTTTTCACTCTTTCTGCTATTGCCGGCGATCGGTTTTGCCTCTGCGCTTACCGGCCAGGAGCCTGTCGGTTATCCGGCTAACGACGCTATTTTTTTTAGTAATCGCTCAACCGTGAACTATAATGAATACCTGCTCACCATGGCAAGGGTTAAAAAAAAAAGCGCCTTTGAAGACAACTCCAAAGACGCTTTTTTTTGTAAACGTTGACCAGCACCGAATCTGCCCGGGCATGAAACGGCAAAGCGCTGCGTCAGATTGCCTTGTTGGCCTCCATGTGCAGAATAAGGTCAATCATCCTGTTGGAATAGCCCCACTCATTATCATACCAGCTCATCACCTTTACCGTCGTGCCGATGACCTTGGTAGACTGGGCGTCAATGACTGAAGACCGGGGGTCGCCCTGGAAATCGATGGAGACAAGCGGTAAATCGGTATAGCCGAGATATCTGTTGGCCGCCTCCTTCAGGGCCTGATTCACCTCATCGACGGTCGTTTCTTTTTCCACTTCCATCACCGCATCCACCAGAGAAACCGTCGGGGTCGGCACCCGAACGGCGAGACCGTCGAATTTGCCCTTCAACTCCGGGATAACCAGGGAAACGGCGGCGGCGGCCCCGGTTTTGGTGGGAATCATCGACAGGGCTGCGGCCCTCGCCCGGCGTGGATCGGAATGGGGAAAGTCAAGCAGGCGCTGGTCTCCGGTATAGGCGTGAATGGTGGTCATAAGACCGCGCTTGATACCAAATTTATCGAGAATGACCTTGGCAAACGGCGCCAGGCAGTTGGTGGTGCAGGAGGCATTGGAGACGACATGGTGGATTGTCGCGTCATACTCATCCTCATTGACGCCCATGACAAAGGTTTTCACATTGCCTTTCGCCGGGGCGGAGATAACGACCTTGGCGGCACCGCCATCGAGGTGCCCCTGGGCGGATTCGCTATCGCGAAAAATTCCGGTACATTCCGCGACGTATTCGACACCGAGGGCCCCCCAGGGAATATCGGCCGGGCTGCGGTGGCTGGAGACAGCAATTTCGCGGCCATCGACCACGATACCTTGGTCGTTGCTCAGGACATCTTTTTCATAGATGCCCATAACGGAATCATATTTCAACAGATGGGCCAGGGTTGCATTGTCGGTTAAATCATTAATGGCGACAACTTCAACATCAGAAAAAGCTTTATCTTTACTCAACGCCCGGAAAATATTTCTGCCGATCCGCCCAAAACCATTAATACCAATCTTTACCGTCATAGCTCATCTCCTGTTATCAGTTCCGCCCCTCCGCCCAAGCGAAGGAGACCATTTTCTCCGGCCGGAATACCTTGCAGCAGCCGGCCGATTCTTTTATTTCTTCTGTTTATATCTCTTGTGCGTATGCCGTTTCTCGTTGCCAAGGGGTGGCCAGAAACTTGTCCGAGGATGGCCGCCTCGTTTACCGGCAGATCTGCGTCTTTTTCGCTTCCCGGTACAATTGCAGGTATTTTCGCATAACCTTTGACCAGGTGTAATGTTGCCGGATCTCTTCAACCGCCTGCTGCTGCATCCTGCGCCTGGCGGGCCCATCGGCAAAGAGCGCCAGGGCCCTTTGCAGGGCGAGGAGCAGCTCTTCAGGAGTGTCCCCCTGATAGGCGATGCCGGTGATGCCATCTCTTATCTTCACCAACCCGCCGACATGGTGCACCACCGGAATATTGCCGAAAAGTTGCGCAATAAAATCCGTCAGGCCGCAGGGCTCGTATTTTGACGGCACGATAAAAAAATCCCCGGCGGCATAGATCCTGTTTGCCAGTTCCGGGTTGAACCCCTGCAAAAAGCACATCCTGCCGCGCAACCGCTTATCCGCACACAGAGCAATCAACCGTGACTCGAAGGCTGCATTGCCATTGCCGAGAATAAGCATCTGGATGTGCCTTTCTTTTTCCAGCAGGACCGCCACCACCTCCATCAGCGTGTCAATGCCCTTCTGCTCACTGAGACGTCCGATAAAGGTAAAGAGTGGATCCTCCACGCGGTTGCGCAGGGTGCCGAAGCGCTGCACCCCTGCCAATGGACCACCTTCGGCGATCTCCGCCAGCAGAGCTGTCTTACAGCGCGCCTTACCCGAGAGATCATCGGCACTGTTCCCCGGATCAAACAGCAGAGCGGGATCGCCACCGGCCAGTAACGAGGAGGAGAAAAACGCCGGTTCAATGCCGTTGGTCACCCCCTCCAGGGTGATGTTTCTTTTTTGCAACTCATGGCCCAGCCAGCCGGTCAGCGCATCACTCTCCGTTTCCTGCAGTTCTTTAGCGTAGTTTTCACTGACTGTATTGAGAACCGCATAGTGGCCGGCAACCAGCAAAGGATCGAATTTACGATCGAGTTGATTGGCGTCAAGCAGCTGGCTTGACAACCCGGTAATCGACCGGGCATAGGGGATATCGGCAATTTCCTGATGGTAGCCGTAGCCGGCATTATGTATGGTCACCAGGCAGCCCGTGCCGCGGAAATAACTGCGGTATCCGGGATTTTCCCGGATCAGTGCCGGCAGTATTGCCGTGTGTCCATCGTGGCAATGAATGACATCGGGTTTCTCCCCGAGGCTGATTATCAGTTCGAGCGCCGCCTTCTGGTGCAGGATATTCATGGCGAAATAGTCATGATGGCCCACCGCTTTCTTCTGCCAGGGCAGCCGGCTCTGATCCTTTTCCGTATAGGTATAGACATCGGACTTGTCATGAAACCGCTCGGCAGCGACAAGATAGACGTGCACCCTGTTTATTTTTTGATAAAAATAGGAGACATTCTCGTCGACGAAACTATCAGGACGATGCATGTCGATCTGCAGCTGGAGCATTCTGTCCCGACACAAAAAGTCCTCCAGCGGGTGAAACCCGAGGGCCTGAACGTCGAGAAAGCCATACAGGGGCAGCACCACATGAACCGAACGGCCCGTCCAACGGGCGAGGGCTTCGGCTAACTGGCAGGCGACATCCTTGACGCCGCCGGCACCTGCAATATTTCCGTACTCCCTGCTGAGCATCCAGATATTTTTTATCTGCTCGTCTTGTCTGGCCACGTTTGTCTCATGTTCTGTTATTTTTCTTCGTTTCTGCACCTGACGAACCATCACTTACACCACATACAATTTATCTACAATATTCGCAAAAGAACCGATGTCAAGCCCGCCGGTCGAGCGATTGTCTTGGGAAAGATGTTTCCCGGCAAAGATTGACCGGCAGGGAAAAAGAACCTATAATGATACCTTGATGATAACACAGGAAACCGTTCTCCCTTGGCAAGGGATACTATTACAGGATAAACTATGGCCGGCGGCACCTTACCAATCACCACCACTGCGCAGATGGAGCTTGTCAACATCACCGCAGAGCTCGACAAGCTGCTCAGCAGACAGCCGATATCGTCCGGTATCCTCTCTCTTTTCAATCCGCACACCACCGCCGGTCTCACCATCAATGAGGGCGCAGACCCGGATGTTTGTCGAGATATCATCACAGGATTGCGCCATATCGTGCCCGGCAACCTGAACTATCAGCATGCGGAAGGCAATTCCCCGTCTCACCTCATGGCCCTGCTGACCGGCAGTTCGCTGACCGTCCATATCGACCACGGCAAACTGCAGCTCGGCACCTGGCAAAAAGTCTTTTTCTGTGAATTTGACGGCCCGCGGAGTCGTTCCATACGCTGGAAGATTATCCCCGACCAGCCATAATTGCACACATACTCACTCTCTTTAGCCCATTTAAATAGACACAATGAAATTAGATGCATCGAAAATATGCTTTGGTCTGACCGAGGAACTCGATCGACAATCACTTGCCACCTTTCTCCAGCTCGGCGGTCAGGAGGAACTGGCCAAACTCCTGGCCTCGCGCCTCTCCAGTGAAGAAATTATTCGCTTCGTCGATCATTTCATGGACCTGTTACGAAGTCATCTCAGCGAGAACGAATACCATGGCCTCTTTCTTGGCGATACGCACCATCACCACGACGACAAGGAGTAAGCCATGGCCACAGCAAAACTGGACGATCTGCGCAGTTACCTGGACGTATTGAAAAAAGAGCATCAACTCCTCGTCATCGACGAGGAGGTCGACCCCGCCCTGGAAATCGCCGAGATCCACCGGCGCATCATTGCCGCGGGGGGGCCAGCCCTGCTGTTCACCCGGGTAAAGGGCTCGGACTTTCCGGTCACCACCAATCTCTTCGGCACCGGCAAAAGACTCGAACTGGCCTTTGGCAATAAACCGCAGCAATTTGTCCGCGACATCGTCCGTCTGGCCGAATCGATCATGCCGCTGTCGCTCGGCAAAATCTGGGAGAGCCGCGGGCTCGTTCGCGATGGCCTGAAAATTGGCCTGAAAACGGTGAAAAACGGCGCAATACTTGAAAACATGCAGAAGCCGGCACGGCTGAGCTCTCTGCCCATGCTGACCTCCTGGCACAGCGACGGCGGCCCCTTTGTCACCCTGCCGCTGGTCTACACCGAACATCCGGACGGCAAGGGACATAATCTCGGCATGTACCGGATCCAGAGACATGACGACGTGACCACCGGCATACACTGGCAGATCCACAAGGGGGGCGGCTATCATTATTTTGAGGCGGAGAAACAGAACCGCTCCCTGCCGCTGACCCTCTACATCGGCGGCCCTCCGGCACTGATGCTTTCGGCCATTGCGCCGCTTCCCGAGGATCTGCCGGAATTACTGCTGACCTCCCTGCTCATCGGCGACAAACTGCGGATGACCGACGACCCCTTCGGCGGGCATCGGCTGGTGGCCAACGCCGAGTTCGCCATCAAGGGCCAGGTGCCGCCGCACCTGCGCCACCCGGAAGGCCCCTTTGGCGATCATTATGGCTATGATTCCCTGCAGCACGATTATCCGGTTTTTCAAGTCAGTCACCTCTATCATCGACACAAGGCTATCTACCCGGCCACCGTGGTCGGCCGTCCGAGGCAGGAGGATTTTTTTATCGGCGATTTCCTGCAGGACCTGCTTTCGCCCCTCTTTCCCCTGGTCATGAAAGGGGTGCAAGAGCTGAAAACCTTTGGCGAAACCGGTTTTCACTGCCTGGCCGCGGCAAAAGTCGCCAACAGATACCCGCGCGAGGCCTTTGCCTGCGGGCTGCGCATTCTTGGCGAAGGGCAGCTTTCCCTGACCAAATTTCTCATTATCACCGACGGCGATATAGATATCACTGATTTCGGACAATTGTGGGTCCATGTGCTTGAAAGGGTGCACTGGCAGGAGGACCTGTTCGTTTTCGCCAATGTCTCGCAGGATACCCTGGATTACACCGGACCTTCGGTCAACAGGGGCTCCAAGGCCATGCTCATGGGCCTCGGTAAAGAGAAAAAACGCGCGCTGCCGCGAACCTTTGGCGCCACGCTGCCCCCCGGCTGTACCCACCCCAGGGTCTTTCTGCCCGGCACCCTGGTCGTCCAGGGAACGCCCTACCGCGAAAGTCCCAACCTGGCCAAGCTGCTCTGTGAAAGCGGTCCACTCGAGCAGTGGCCGGTTATCGTGCTCGTCGATAATTGTCATGAAACCACCGCTTCCATGCAGGACTTCCTCTGGTCGATGTTCACCCGCTTCGAACCGGCGGCGGATATTCACGCCCGCACCGCCTCGGTCAACCGTTTCCACGTCGGCCTGCAGCCGCCCATTGCCATAGATTGCCGCATGAAACCCTGGTATACGGATATTCTCGAGGTCGACGCGGCGACAAAAGAACTGGTGGACGGCAAGTTCACCAAAATTATTCCTGCTGAGTGGCGATGAGCAGTCCCCTGCGCTTACAAAAATATCTCGCCCAGTGCGGCATTGCCTCAAGACGCAGAGCCGAAGAGCTCATGGCCGCAGGGCGGATTGCCGTGGACGGCGTCATCGTCAAAGAGATGGGTACCCAGGTAGTTCCCGGCAAAAACCGCGTCACCTTCGATGGCAAACCGGTGGAGGCGAAAGAACAGCTGGTCTATTTCCTGCTCAATAAACCGAAAGGTTACGTGACCACCCTCTCCGATCCCCAGGGCAGACCGATTGTCACCTCTCTTATTAAAACGTGCGAGGCCCGCCTTTTTCCGGTCGGCAGATTGGATCTTGACACCGAAGGGGCCTTGATTCTCACCAATGATGGAGAATTCGCCCAGAAAATCCAACATCCCAGCCACGGTATCGACAAGACGTATGAGGCCCTGGTCAAAGGCTGCCCGCACAAGGACAAAATTGCTCTTCTTCAACGAGGAATTCTTCTCGAAGAGAAAATGACCTCGCCGGCGGCGGTGTCCATTGTCGCCCATGCGGGCAGAAACTGCCTGATGCAGATTATTATCCACGAGGGCAGGAAGCGACAGGTAAAGAAAATGTTTGCCTTCATCGGTCATCCTGTCCTCCATCTTAAGCGTACCGCCTATGGCAAACTCTCACTTGGCCGGATGGCTCTCGGCGACTACAGACAACTTAACCCTTCAGAATTAAATAAGATCTTTTTATAGAATTTTCTTTACAAATCTCCAAATAGCTGATTAAATCTAAATAGTTAGGGGCTAGAAGCGCTTTCCGGAACACATCGACCCCCCGTAACAGACTGAATTCTTATGTTTTTTTGCTTGTCTGGCTTCCAGCCGCAGATGTGAGCCTCATCTACTCTTCATAAATTATTCGACAAATGCAGGTGAATAAAAACCTTAATTTGCTTTCCGAAGACAGGAGTTACGCGTATGAATAAATCAGAACTCATCGAGGCATTGGCACAGGATATTAATGTACCTCATCGCGAGGCCGCCGCAATAACCAATACCGTTATTGAAACGATGACCGAGGCCCTGGCCAAAGGGGAGAGTATTGAAATTCGAGGCTTTGGCAGCTTTGTTATAAAAAAATACGACTCTTACGAAGGCAGGAACCCAAAAACCGGAAAGAAAATTCAGGTCAAACCGAAAAGGCTCCCTTTCTTCAAGGTCGGTAAAGAACTGCGGGAAAAAGTGAACAACGGCAAATAGCACCAGGCAGCCTGACCACCGCCATCCCGATTACGCCCACAAGGCCCCGGCACCATATCCGACCTGTGCCGGGTCTTGAGGATGGTAATTATTTTTCCCGGACATATCAGGCCCCCCGCTGCTACCGTGCAACTATCTCGCCTATCAAGTCATATACCTGGGCATCGGTGATGTGTACGGATACGATATCTCCCGGGCTGGCGATGCCGGCATTGATATAGACACAGCCGTCAACTTCCGGTGCCTGATACCTTGTTCTCCCCTCGAGCAACAGATCGGTCTCGCGGCTCAACCCTTCAACCAAAACCGGTTCGACCCTGCCGATATATTTTTTCTGAATTGCCCGGGACAACTCCGCCTGGACCCCCAGCAGGTAGTCACGCCGCCGCAGTTTCTCCTCCTGCGGAAGTTGATCGGCGAATTTTTCAGAGGGGCAGCCTTCTTCATTGGTATATGCAAAGACGCCGACATGATCGAGCTGCACCTTTCGCAAAAATGTTTCTATCTGTAAAAAATCCTCTTCCGTTTCTCCTGGAAAACCGACAAGAAAAGTGGTCCGGAGCGCTATGCCGGGCAGCACGGTTCTGATTCGATTGAGAGTTGCGAAAAGCTGCTCTGCACTGTAACGCCGGTTCATTGCACGGAGGATTTTATCGCTGACATGCTGCAGCGGAATATCGAGATACGGCACTATCCGCGGATTGTCCGCCATCAACTGCAGCAGTGCGTCGCTGATGCCGGTGGGATAGAGATAGAGCATGCGTAGCCACGGCAGAGATGTTTGCCGCAGCAGCTGATCCATCAAGCGGACAAGATTGTCTCCCCCTTGGAGATCATTGCCATAGGCGGTCGTGTCCTGGGCAATGAGCGAGAGCTCTTTAACGCCATATTTCTCAAGCCGCACCGCCTCACGGGTGAGATCATCAATGGTCCGGCTGCGCAACCGACCACGAATCGCCGGAATCATGCAATAGGAGCACCTGTTGTCACAGCCTTCGGTAATCTTCAGCCACGCCCGATACGCAGGTGTGGAGATAATGCGCGGGGTCGTGCTGGACATAAGGATTCTGTCCGGCAAGGCGACCCGGCCCTGCAGCTCGCCCTTGCGCATCTTGGCGACATAATCGGCAATATCAGCCGCCCCTTCCGTACCTAGAAAAAGGTCCACTTCCGGGAGTTCTTCGGCAAGACCCTCCTTGTAGCGCTGCACGAGACAGCCAACGACGACAATCCTTTTTTCCGGTGACCGCGCCTTGATCTCGACCAGCTCAAATATTTCCGCGATGGCCTCTTCCACCGCCGGTTGGATAAAACCGCAGGTATTCAGGATGAGCATCTCCGCGTCATCGGGACTGTCTGCCAGTTCCCAGCCGGCTGCAACCATAGAACCAAGCATAACCTCTGAATCGACCAAATTTTTGGCGCAACCAAGACTGATGAGATGAAAAGAGGCCATTATTTTTTCCCAAAACGTGCAAGATGTTGCAGCAGCACCTGCAGTGCCGCCTGTTTTTGTACCATAAAATTTCTTTTGGAGAAACCCGGCCGCCAGGAATCACCCCACAGTTCATCGGAGACGGTAAGTACGGCGGCAAATTCCATTTTTCGAAAGGCGGCTACCGCACAGAGAGCGGAAAATTCCATGTCAACGGCGACTACACCATTTTCCTGGCAGAGCTTCTTCAACAGGCGCCTGTCTTCGCGGTACACCGCATCGGTCGACCAGACACAGCCGCGGTGGACGGGAAGGTGGTGGTCAGCAAAGACCTTTACTATCTGTGCAGAGAGATCCGCATCGGGTGGTGCCGCACTATCCGGACTGTAATATCCGGACGTGCCTTCCCCGGAGAGAGCCTCGCCAGGCACGACGATATCACCCACCTGCAGGGTTGGCGAAATCGCGCCGCACCAGCCGACAAGAATAACCCTTTTCGCCTCAAGAGCAATCAATTTTTCCAGGGTGAGGGCGGCCATAGGCGCCCCGATAGCCGGTCCCGCGACAAAATAGAGCGGATTCCCGCCGACAACCATATCGGAATTGAAGAGAAAGCGTTGCTCTCCGCCGCCCAACTTTAATCGACGAAGGCACTCGGATGCCTCCGAGGGATTGACCAGCAGGAGACCGTTTTCCGGTAGAAGCTTCTCAGTTTTATGCCTGCGCGGGTGAATGACAATATGTTCAACGGAATCAACGACCACGTGCCATCTCCAGATTTTTAAAGACTCTTTAAAATAGGAAACGGGCTGCAGAATACTCTGCAGCCCGTTTCAACGACCGGTACTCAATCGTTATGTTCTCAAATTCTTAGCCCAACAGGGGGTTAGCATAGAGAAGAATCAAAGAAATAACCAGTCCATAGATAGCAACAGACTCGGCCAGTGCCATACCAAGAATCATGAACACCATCAACTTGGGCTGTACTTCGGGGTTTCTTGCCAGTCCCTGACATGCACCATTACCTACGGAACCGATACCGATACCTGCTCCCAGACCAGCCAGACCGATAGAAAGTGCGGCACCGATGCAGATCAACGCTAATTGAAGATTTCCTTCCATTGTTTTCTCCTTAAAAAGTTTAGTTGTTGGCCTTCTTCTTTATTACTTGTCCTACTCAAAATCTGCGAGAAATGAAGATCATTTTCCCCAGACAATTCCTGGGGTGACAAATCATCTTTTAATGTGCATGCTCTCTTGCCTGGGAGAAATAAACAACGGTCAGGAGGACAAAGACCATCGCCTGGACGACCGAGACGAGAACACCGAGTATCATAATCGGCAGCGGAGCAAAAAATCCACCGGCAAGCATAAACAGGATTGCCAGAAGGGTTTCCTTGGCCATGATATTTCCAAAAAGACGAATCGACAGCGAAAGGAGGCGCGCCAGGTTACTGATAATCTCAATCGGCAGCAGGAGAGGTACCAGCCACCAGACCGGGCCCATAAAATGTTTGTAGTAGTGCAGACCATGCTCACGGAAGCCGATGAGGTGATGACTGAACCAGACAATCAGCGTCAGGGCCAGGGTGGTGTTAAGACTTGAGGTCGGAGACATAAAGCCGGGAATGAGGCCGATGAGATTGGCAACGGCGATGTACAGGGCAAACGTGGCGATCATCGGAAAGAATTTATCGGCCATCTCCCTGCCCATATTGTCGGTGAAAAAATCATCCATCCCGCCGATGACCAATTCCCAGAAATTCTGACCTTTTCCGGGAATCATTTCCAAATTGCCGAGAGTCAGTCTCGAGACGAGGAAAAGAAACGCCATAACCAGCCAGGTGTAGGTCATATAGGGCGCACACAGCTGCTCGAGAAACGTATGACCCACTGGACCGTGCGGGACAGGAAGTCCCAGTTTTTCAAGGATGATTGAAATAAATAGTATCGGATGTTCCATAATTCCTTTTACCTCCTCCCTCTGAAGAAATAGTGCCCCGCCACATGCAGTGCGATGAACGTGATGGCGATCACTACCGTTGACAACCCTAAAATCAAGCCAAAGATATTGACTGTTTTGCTCTTTATCAAGAAAAGCAGCACAATACCTATAAGTACTATACGTAACCAGAATTTCAGCAAATATCCTTTTTGCCCCTGCTGCGCCTGGGCCTTTCGGTCTTCGGGGGATGCAATCGAGGTGACGGAAACAACCAACCTCATCACATCCTTATTCGACACCCAGAAACTGGCGATCGAAACGAGCCCCCCGGCCAATACCGACCAGGCAAACGGCAAAGAAACGAGCACCGCTGAAGCTACTGTCATGACAGCCAGTACAATGCCACTGATTACCTGCATTTTCTGCAGGGACAACACGTTCTCGGTCACACAACCCTCTAGCCTTCGTGGTCCTTCTTTTCCCGCGCCTTCTTCTCCTCAGCTTTTCTATCCCGCCAGATGACTTCAAACAACGCTTTGTAGCCGGCGGCGATGCCAAAGGCCAGACCGATAAAAGTGAACCACGGCGAGGTGCGGCCATCAAAAACTTTCTGATCAAGATAAATGCCACCACCCATACCGATGACAATAGCCGCAACAAAAGTGAATCCGATATGACCGTAATTCGCCAGCAGTTGAACAAATTCCTTCTTGACATCCGACATCTTGTCCACCCACTTTTTCTGCGCCTGCGATTACATGACAATATAAACGACTTTGGTATCATGACTCCATGGCAAAGTCAATATTTTTTCACTTTTCGAGCAATTTTTTGAATGACCATTCAGTCATTTTCAGTGCCTTTTCAAGGTCCTCTTTCGTCTGAGCCGCTGAAATAAAAGCTGTTTCAAACTGCGAGGGTGCAAGGTATATTCCACCGGCGAGCATCTGCCGGTAATGTTGGGCATATCTGCCGGCATCCGCTTTCATGGCGGACTGAAAATCAGTTACCGGTTCCGAGGTGAAAAATCCGGTCATCATGGTGCCGACACGGTTGAGCTGTACGTCAATCCCGACGGAAGAAGCGATATTTTCCAGCCGCCCGGCATACCCCGCCGCTTTTTCTTCGAGCCGCTCGTAAAAACCAGGTTTTTGCAAGAGCTTCAGTGTCGCTATTCCCGCCGCCATCGCCAGAGGGTTACCCGAGAGTGTCCCCGCCTGGTACACAGGACCATCCGGAGCGACACAATTCATGATTTCCGCCCTGCCGCCGTAGGCGCCAACCGGCAGGCCGCCGCCGATAATCTTGCCCAGGCAGGTCAGATCAGGAGATATGTTGTAAAATTGCTGTGCACTGCCGTAACTGAGCCTGAAACCGGTAATGACCTCATCAAAGATAAGGACAATGCCCAGTTCGCTGGTGAGTGAGCGCATTTTTTCGAGGTACCCCGGTGCCGGGGGCACACAGCCCATGTTTCCCGCGACAGGTTCAACGATGACACAGGCAATCGCCAGCCCTTCATCACGCAAGGTTTTCTCAAGGACATCAACATCGTTATAGGGGATCGAGATGGTATTTTTGACTATTTCATCCGGTACCCCCGGACTGCCCGGGATACCGAGAGTTATGATGCCGGAACCGGCTTTGACGAGAAAGGAGTCGGCATGGCCATGATAACAGCCGTCAAACTTGACAATGACTTTCTTGCCGGTATATCCCCTGGCAAGTCGAACCGCACTCATCGTTGCTTCGGTTCCCGAATTGACAAACCTGACCTTCTCCATCGACGGCACCGCCTCAACCACCATGGAGGCCAGATCGATTTCTACCGGCGTCGGTGCACCGTAACTCGTACCCAAGGCGGCGGTTTTCTGCACGGCACCGATGATATCGGGATGGGCATGGCCGGCAATCATCGGCCCCCAGGAGCTGACAAAGTCGACATATTCATTGCCGTCGGCATCGGTAAGAGTCGCACCGGCCGCCTTGGTGATGAATATCGGGTCGCACCCCACCGAGCGGCAGGCCCGCACCGGACTGTTCACCCCGCCGGGAATGTATTTTTTCGCCTGCTCAAAAAGTTTGGCCGAGGCTGTATATCGCATGTGTAACTCCTTTATGTATGATAGAAAAACCCTTGTGCTGCTGAGGGCATACGCTGCAGCAAGGCTGTGGACCAGGCCCACGTAACCGTAATGACCACGCAATATAGCACGGCCCGGATTTTTCTGCCAAAGATTCAGCCCCTTGATTTTTGTTTGTTGATGCGCAATGTAAAAGTCCGGTTGGCATCTGTCTATCTGTTCATTTCCGGCCGGCTACCTTACCCAGGGTTTTGTCGTTTTCAGGCAAGAAGTCGGTTCAGCTGCTTTTCCGTACGAGGGGAAGGGTAAAAAGTCCTGCTTGCCGGGTTGAGTATGTTTTGTACTTGTCAGCCCTTGGAGCAAAAGGTAAAGTAGCTGGAAGTGGACACGAAGAGGGATTCTTCTCATCGAAACATTCCGACGTAAACTAATCTCATGGGTAAAGGAGAAAATAATGGCGAGTGAAAAAGTCCAGCAATTAACCGATGCGGAGTTTGATGCCGTGATTAAATCGGAGCAACCGACTCTGGTCGATTTCTGGGCTCCGTGGTGTGGACCGTGTAAAGCCATCGGGCCTGTCATTGAAGACCTTGCGGTTGAATACGACGGCAAGGTGACCATTGCCAAAATGAATGTCGACGACAACCCGGCTACTCCGGGCAAGTTTGGCATTCGGGCTATTCCAACACTTATCCTCTTTAAAAATGGTCAAGTTGTCGACCAGATTACCGGGTCAGTAGGCAAGGCACAGCTCGTCGCCCTTATTGACAAAGCCAATTAAACAAAGTTTATTAAGCCGTCTTGTCTGTTCGGTGGTCTCAACCCGACAGGCAGGACCGCCTTTTTCATCATTTTTTCTCCCATACCAATGGCAATGAAAGATCACTACGAACTTGTTATTTTAGGCGGCGGTCCGGCGGGGTTGTCGGCCGGACTGTATGCAGCCAGGGCCCGTCTCGACCATGTGCTCATTGAAAAAGGGGCTCCGGGCGGACAAGTTCTCCTCACCGACTGGGTAGACAATTATCCAGGGTTCCCCGAGGGATTAACCGGTTTTGATCTTGTGGAAAAAATGACCGAGCATGCCAAGAGATTCGATCTGAATATTGAATTGGCCTCGGTGACACGGGTTGAACCTAACGACGGCGCGCCTACCACTCTTCATCTCGAGGGCGGCGGGCAGGTCAGCTGTGATACCTTGATCTTATGCAATGGCGCCAGCGCCAATACCCTCAATATTCCTGGAGAAATGGAGCTGCGCGGCAAAGGGGTGTCCTATTGCGGAACATGTGACGCCCCCTTCTACCGCAACATGCATGTCGCCGTCATCGGCGGCGGCAACACCGCCATTCAGGAGGCGGAATACCTGACAAAATTCGCCAGCAAGGTAAGCGTCATTCACCGACGCGAAGAACTCCGCGCTACGAAGATCATCCAGGAGATAGCCTTTGCCAACCCCAAAATTGAGTTTATCTGGAATAACACCGTAACCTCTATCGAAGGCGAAAAAGAAGTCGAACACCTCAACCTGCTCGCCAGGGATGGCACGACGTCCACCCTGGCGGTGCAAGGTGTTTTTATCCTCATCGGTGTCACGCCCAATAATGATGGGCTGCCGCTGCAACTGCTGCAGGCGGACAAATGGGGTTTTATTCCCATCAATAAGGAATCGCAGACGGCCCTGCCCGGCATCATGGCCGCCGGCGATATCTGCAGTAAAGAGGTCAGGCAGATTATCAACGCCGCCGGTGAGGGTGCCGTAGCCGTCCTCGCCGCGGAAAGATTCTTACAAAACCTTAAAAAATCCAAATTCTTACACTCGTAATGAAACTGCCTAAAAAATACCTTCCCACCCATCTGTTGTTCCTGCTGCCGGTTCTTGTCACGCTGCTGATCTGCAGTGGTTGCGGCGACTTGAAAAAAACATTTAATTTCACCTCAATCGACGAAGACGGCAATGAAATTGGCGACACGGAGCTGAATCTGCCGGCGCAGGACCTGCTTTTGAAAGGTATGGATGACTACAGCGTCGGCAAATATTTTACCGCCATTGAATTTTTTGAGGATATTCTCAACCGTTACCCCTTCAGCACCGAAGCGACCCTCGCTGAACTGAAGGCGGCGGACTGCAACTACCATCTTGAACGTTACACGGAAGCCTTACTGCTGTATGAGGAGTTTGAAAATCGTCATCCGACCAATGAAAGCATGCCCTACATCATGTTTCAGAAGGCTATGTGCCATTATAAGCAGATTGACCGAATCGATCGAGATACCGCCGGAGCGATCAAATCAATTGAGTTGTTTAAACAGTTACTGAAAGCGTATCCTGATTCCCCCTACACCAATGAAGCCGAAGCACGAATAATTGCGGCAACCGAGTTTCTCGCCAACCATGAATACTTTGTGGTCGAATACTATGTCCGAACGGCAAAATACGACCAGGCGGCCATTCGCCTGAAATATTTACTGGCCATGTATCCGGAAACGGCTATAGCAGCAAAGGCCCAGGAACTCCTGAAGCGTATTGAAGCCGGTGATCCCCCGAGGTCACGTCTGACGGCATGGTTTCCCAAGCTCGGTCTCCCGGACTGGACAATCTTCGGGCGGAGTGACGAGGAAGACAGCACGGCAGAACCAGCGCAATATTAACAGGCCGCGCCTGCAGTTCGCCACCATATTTCTTTCCGGCGACCGGCAGGCGAGCTCCCTGCTACACCATATATTTATCGGAATATATCCAGTTATCATCCAGCGAAACTTCCATTGCCCGGACCGGGCAAATGGGCACGCACAGGCTACAGCCGGTACATTTTTCCGCATCAAAGACTATCGACATGTCCGGACGCGAAACAAAGAGGGCACCGGAGGGACAGACACCGGTACAGGCTCCGCACTGAAAACAGTTTTCTTCATCCCGGCGGATCCTTGCGGCCATGCGCTCAATCTTCACACCGAGGTTTCGTAAATAGTCGAGCCCGGCTTTCACATTCGTCTTGCTGCTTCCTTTCAGTTCAATGATCATCAGCCCCTCGCGCTGCAAAAGAATATCCGCTTTAAGAATATTGAATTCTATATCATATTCTTTGACCAGCCGGTAGATGAAGGGTTGATCACTGGTTTCCTTGGGGAATCGCAATATATAAATCTGGGTATACACCTTTTTCCGTCTCCGTTAAAAATTAATTACCGCTTACTTAAAAATTTGTTTTCCCACCACAGCGGGTGGATATTTTTCTGCGTGACCGGCGCGAGAAGTGCGGAAGAGCATTCCATGACGGATGGTACACAGGCAGAACGGAAAATTTACTTTCTGCCCTGAAGAAGCGCAAGGTTCTTTTTCTTTACCCTCAACAATCCCCCGAGTCCCCCGGCAGTGAAATATCGTCCAGTGAACAGAGATCTACCGGGAGCCAAGCCTATCCCCCGCGTAGTGGCATCACCGGTAAGGATTGCATGCCCGCAGCAGCTGCTCGCAGCAGTGCTCCCTGACCACGTAGGGTGAAAATCGAGAAAAACTGTCCCTCAGATACGAATTATCCTGCACTGAACCTTGCAAGATTCAGGCATTGGGGTATAATCGCAGGGTTTAACATTTCTCAACATACAGCAGACGAACAGGCTTCTCTTTACAGAAATAATCAAGGATCTCATGAACACTGCACTTAAAGTAAAACTTGCTTTTCTTATATCGATCATTTGCATCTCCTTTATTACCGTGGTGCCGTCCTTTTACAAGGATACCCCCACCTGGTGGAAAACCTACATGGCCCCGGAAGGACTGCGCCTTGGTCTTGACCTCCAGGGCGGCATGCATCTCGTTTTGAAAGTAAATTTGCCAAAGGCTGAAGAAAACTCCCTGGAATTCGCTGCCAACGATCTCAAAGATACTCTCACCGAAGAGTCTATCAGCGCGGTCCGGAGTCCCTCACCAACTCCGGACACTGTCATCTTCACTCTGCCGAACACCAATGCCGTCGACAAGGTGAAAAATCTTGTCAAAGAGGACTTCCCCGACATTGATGCGACGGTCGAAGCAAAAGAAGGCAGTTTCCCGCGTATCTTTCTCACCCTGAAACCTGAAAAGATCCAATATATCAAGACCCACTCAGTAGAGCAGTCACTGGAGATTCTCCGTAACCGAATCGATCAATTCGGCGTGGCGGAACCGGTCATTATCCGTCAGGGGGAGGATGAAATTGTCATCCAGCTCCCCGGGGTGAAAGACCCTGAACGCGCCTTGAAACTCCTCGGCGATACCGCCCAGCTGGAGTTCAGAATAGTTGCCGAGACCCCCGGTCTCGATCTCCAGCAACTCGTGGCCCAGGCACGGGAGGCGAAGCAGTGGCAGGACGGCGAGAACGTGAGCAAGCTGAACCGGGCGCTGCAGAGCAGCCTGCCGGACAACACCTCCCTGTACTTTGAAAAAGATGTCGATAAACAGACGAAGCGAGAGACTCTCATCCCTATCCTGCTTGAGAACAAAATCCTTATGACCGGCGACATGATTAAAGACGCGCAGGTCCGGATCGGGGGTAATTTTAATGAACCGTATGTCAGCCTCGACATGACCGGCAGAGGGGGTAAAATTTTTGCCGGCATAACCGAAAAAAACGTCGGCAGACGGATGGCCATTGTTTTAGATGATGTCGTTCGCTCCGCACCGGTCATCCGCGAACGTATCCTCGGCGGTTCGGCCCAGATCAGCGGCAGTTTTACCCACGAGGAGGCGGCTGATCTGGCCATCGTCCTCAGAGTCGGGGCTTTGCCGGCGCCGGTCGATATCGTCCAGAACATGACCGTCGGTGCGACTCTTGGACAGGATTCCATCAACAAGGGGCTCTCTTCCGGTGCCTTCGGGGCCATCATCGTCCTGGCCTTTATGCTGATCTATTACCGGCTTTCCGGCCTTATTGCCAATACTGCCCTGATGCTCAATATCCTCCTGCTGTTTTCCGGTCTGGCCATCCTCAACGCCACCCTGACCCTGCCGGGTATTGCCGGTATCATCCTGTCTATCGGCATGGCGGTGGACGCCAATGTGCTCATTTTTGAGAGGATGCGCGAAGAGTATGCCCTGGGTAAATCGGTCAGATCGAGTATTGACGGCGGTTACGGCAATGCCTTTTCCACCATCGTCGACTCCCAGGTAACAACCCTGATCACCTCCCTGGCCCTGTTCATGTTCGGCACCGGCCCCATCAAGGGTTTTGCCATCACCCTGACGCTTGGTATTATTTTCAACCTCTTCGCCGCCCTCTTCTTTTCCCGGCTGGTGTTTGATACGTTGAACTCGGTACGGCCGATGAAGCGGCTCAATTTTATGCAATTTACCAAAAAACCAAACATCGATTACATGAAAATCAGGCACATTACCTATGCACTGTCCGCTACCATGGTAATCATCGGTTTTGTCGCCCTTGTCCAGATCGTCCGGGGCCATGCCAATATGGGGGTGGATTTTTCCGGCGGCTCGCTCCTGCAATATAAAGCGACCGAGGATTTCACCATGGCCGAGGTAAGGGACGCTTTCAGCAGAGGCGACATGAAAGATATTGATCTGCAGGAAGTGGAAAACGAACATCGGCTCATCGTCAAGATTAAAAAGTCGGAGGCAGTGGTGGCCAACTTCGGGGAGAAGGTCAGCGATATCCTCGCCAACGAACTCGCCGAAAAGCAGTTCAGTCTGGAGAGCCAGTCGGAAATCGGCTCATCGGTCAGCTCAGTGCTCCGCAACAAGGCGATACAGGCCATTTTCATCTCCCTCGCCGGGGTCATCATTTATCTGGCGATTCGCTTCGACATCCGTTTTGGTCTGGCGGCAGCCACGGCTACCTTTCATGATGTCATAGTCGTCCTTGGCATATGCTGGCTGATGGATCTTGAAGTCACCCTGCTGCTCATCACCGCATTGCTCACCCTGGCCGGGTATTCCCTCAATGACACGGTGGTGGTTTTCGATAGAATCAGAGAGAATATGCATAAATCAGAAGACCATACACTGACAGGTGTCATCAACAACAGTATCAATCAGGTTATCAGCCGAACCATCATCACCGGGCTGACCACCGCTTTCGTCCTCATCGCCCTGTATCTGCTCGGCGGATCGGTCATCCACGACTTCGCCTTTGTGCTGCTGGCCGGTATAGTGGTCGGCACCTACTCCTCCATCTTCATAGCAAGCCCGCTTCTCACGCTATGGGGCAAACAGACGGCGTAGAACCAAGGACAGGCAATGACACCAGGAGCTCATGTACCGCCACACCTCAGCCGGCTGGATCGTCAGGAAACCTTTACATTTTCCTGCCACCGGGAGGTCAGGTGTTTCACCGATTGCTGCCGCATGCTGGAACTCGCCCTCACCCCCTATGATGTACTGCGGTTGCGAAAGGCCACCCGGCTCACCTCCGGGCAGCTGCTCGAGAGCCATATCATCATTGAACAGGATGCCGGGGAGCCGTTTCCCCGGTTTTATCTGACCATGGTCGACGACGGCAGGGCAAGCTGTGTCTTCGTCACCAAACAGGGCTGCAGCGTCTACGGGCATCGACCGGGTGCCTGCCGGGCCTACCCTCTTGGCCGCGCGGTCATACGCCAGGAAAACGGCACCATGGAAGAACTTTTTGTCCTCATGAGGGAAGACCACTGCAAGGGCTTTCAGGAGCCGATCAGCCAAAATTCCCTGCACTACTGCAGGGATCAGGAACTGCTGCCGTACAACCGTTTCAACGACGCCGTCGCCGCAATTCTGCAGCATGATTCGATACGCAAGGGGTTTGTCCCTTCGGCAAAACAGATCGATCTTTTTGTTCTGGCACTCTACAATATCGATAGCTTCAGGGAATTAGCGCAAAACGACCAACTCGATGCAGTCGCTTTGACGCCGGCTGAGAAAAATTGTCTGGTGCAGGATGAGGAACTGTTACTCTTTGCAGTGGACTGGCTGAGCCGGCAACTGTTTGCACCATTTTGACCTTCCGCCTTTTTCACCATCTTCTACAGAGCTACCCCATGCTGAAACTCATTGTATTCGACTGCGACGGAGTCATGTTTGACTCTAAAAAGGCCAACTGCATGTACTACAACCACCTGCTGGCTCATTTCGGCCTTGCCCCGATGAGCCAGAGTGAAGAGGATTATGTGCATATGAGCAACGTCGCCGATGCAATCCAACATATCTTCCGTCATTATGCCCGGCCAACGCTCGAAGAAATTCATGCCTTCAAGGAGTTGTGCGGCTACGAACCGTTTTTGCAGCATATGGAGATCGAAAAAGACCTGGTGGACTTTCTCGAAATCACCAGGCGGAGCTACCATCTGGCGATCTCAACCAACCGGACAAACACCATGATTCCCCTGCTCGAACGCTATAAGCTCCAAGCGTATTTCGGCAAGGTGGTGACGGCGGCTACAGCCAGACGGCCAAAACCCGCCCCGGATGGACTTCTCGAGATCCTTGCCTTCTACAGCTGCCAAGCGGCGGAAGCGGTGTTCATCGGCGATTCGATCGTGGATGAGGAGCACTCCAAAAGCTGCGACGTACCGCTGATTGCATTCAAAAGCCCCAACCTTCAGGCGGCATATCACGTCAACAGCTTTCTAGAGATCCTCACCCTGCCACCCTTTCAGCGGGTCCAGCCCTAGCTGTAACCTCTCTGGCCGGCCTCATCCAGCCATGGCAGAGAATTTTCTGCTCGATACGGACTCTGCGACAAGGGCGGCTGCAGCGTTATCCGGATCGTTCCTGCTCCTCATCTACCCGCTTGACACCTTCCATGAGCAGCATCATAAAATCTCCGATCTCCGCGGCGCGCATTTCATGGGGTGAAAGACCTGAGGTAAAGCGGTAAAGACCTTTTTTTTCCGCGAGGATTTTAAATATCGCCTCTTCATTAGCCAGCTCGCTGTAAGCGGCATTGATTATACACCCTTCCCGGAAGGCCACCTTTGCTTTTCCATCGGGCAGTTCCAGAGACAGTACCCCGGTCTTCTGGTGCATGTGGAAAATCTGGAAGAGTTCCGCGGGAACGATCTCATCAATCCGGCCACTCATACAGGAGGCAAAGTCACGTGCCCTGGCCTCATTTGTTTTGCGCAACATTGCGGCGAGCATCTGCGCCATGTAGGACTGCACCGCCCGATTGTTTTCGAGCAGACTGCCAAAAATATTTCCCGCAATGGCCAATACCTGGCTTTTCTTTGTCGCCGTCACCGTTGCGACAGCAATATCGGCGCCCAGGTAGCTCATTTCCCCACATATTTGTCCATGTGCAAGAGTTGCCAGGCGCACGCCGCCATTCTCGATAACGAGTTCCCCATCAACAACAATATACAAATTGAGATTGTTTTCCCCCTGCCGGATAAGGACTGCCCCCTCTTCGAGGGTGATTTGCCGAAAATGATTGAGCAGCAGCGCTCTCTGCTCAGTGGGAATAGCCTGCAGCAGGGCGCAATCAGATAATTTTTCAAATAGTTGCAGGACAGTCGCAACAACGTGTGGCGCTGCGCCTGTTCCCGCCTTGCCACTTGACAAAGTATCTTCCTGTGCGTCGGCCCGCACCAGGGAAAACTTAATCAAGCCGGTGCAGCCGCTGCAATTAAAGATGGTGTCGGAGTAGCTCTCCAGGTCAGGCGGCCGCTCCTGTAAAAGTTTGAACAACAACTCGGTCAGATCGCGGATCAGAATGAGACACATCTCTTTTCCTGGCGGACAGGACAGGGTCTTTTCCGAGAGAAAGAGTCGCTCATCCACCTTGTACAACGGACAATTCTGGTCTTTTATGATCCTAAAAAATGCGCTAAGATTTTTCATACACAATGGGAGAAGAGTAACCGCCGGTCAATTGCCGTCCTGTATGCACCACACACCCTTTTCAGCACAAATCTGGCCCCTGTCGAACTTTCTTTTGGTGTTGCTCAAATATCCTTGCTATACTGACTAAAACAGTCATCAATTTACCAACTCAGACCATAAATACACATGCCTTCTTCTCCCAACCAGTTAGACGAAATCTGCAAACAGCTCCAGGAACATTTCCTTTCTCATCCGGTGATTTCCGTTATTCCGACGAAGGGCGATCCCCCTGAGCAATACAAAATTGTCTACACGCTCCATGGGCTCTGCAAAACTGGCGAAGGAAAAATCGTCGAATCGGTCAATCCCCAGGTTGAACTGGCCATCCCCTTTGGTTTTCCACATTTTCCGCCGAGTTGCAAGCCGAAATGTGACATTTTCCATCCTGACTTTGATCCTGCCGCGATATGCCTCGGGGATTTCTGGCGCCAGGATCGTTCTCTCTCCGATCTTATCATCCATATCGGACAAATGATCAATGGCGAATTTTACTCGACGAGCAACGCCTTCAATGAAGAGGCGGCGGCATGGTACCTGGACCATTCGACCAGGTTCCCCCTTGCACGGATACGCTGGCAAACCGCGAAGGGCTCACTACCACCCGCCGACGACGCCCACCTCCACCCTATCGACACCCTGGATGAAGCCGATTTAAAAAGCGAATTTGATTTTCTTGCCTTGGAGAACAAGGGACAGGATGAAGAAATTACCCTGAACACCTCTTTTCCCGAGGTAGATTCCTCAAGCGTCATTGACCTTGAACTCTTCAATCGGCACGATAAGCAGAAAAAATATTATACCCTGGTGAAAACCGCCGAAAACTGCGGTTACTCCACTGAAGCGGTGCAGAAGTTATGTCTCAAAGCAAGGGACAAAATAGCACTGGTCGAAAAACTGCACGGGGACGCCAAAAAATTCGAGAAGAAAGGCGAGGCCCGGATTGCTTTTGAAAAATACCAGCAGATTACCTTGATTGTCGCCGATTTTCCGGCGATAGACGCTGATATTCATCGCATACAACAGACCCTGTCGGGTGTCGATGCTATCCACCCTGAAAAGGGCACGGACATTTTTGACCCTTACGCTTCCGCTCAAGCCCCGGATTCCGCTAACAACGCAGCGCCTCCGCATAAAACGGCGACTGCAAAAACCGCAGAGCGGTCGCGATCAGCAAAAAATAATCAACAGGACCTCATTCCTGCCAAGGCGCACAATAAAAACAGGATCTTTTTTCTGCTGTTCCTTGGGGTATTGGCCATCTCCATGGGAGGCAGCGGCTATTTCTGGCAGGCCGCAAAAAATACCCTGCGGGAGGCTCAGACGGCCTCGGCAGAATGTTCCGCATCTCTTGCTGACAATCAATTCAAGAACGCTGAACGTTTATGCACTCGGGCCTTACACCTGGTTGATCAGGTAAAGTTTATCCAGCAGGACGAAGCGCAACAGCTGGAACAGTCTCTCCGACAGACCCTGCAATCGGCAAGACTCACCCACGGCCTGGCCGGCAATATTTTATATGACGGCAGATACATCCCAGCAAACGAGGCTAAAAAACTCCTGTCAATACAAGGACAACTCAAGGAAGCAAATGCACTTTTTCTCGATGAAAAATGGCCGGCGGCGGAACAGCTTTTCACAACCATCCTCAGGCAAACCGAGAACAGCACCGATGTTGAGCGGCCGGTTATCGAAGACATGCAGCATAAACGCCGCATAGCCGAGTTTAGAATGTCTTACGACCCGGCGCAAATTTCCATGCACGACCGTCAATGGGAAGACGCCATAGAAAAACTCTTCCAGGCCCAGAAGGTGCTCATGTCTCTTCCGGAAACGGAGCGTGAGCGGTATTCGGCACAACTGCAGGAGGCGCTGCACAAGTGCCAGTTTGCCAATCTTAAAGAGCAGGGCGACCTGTCTTTTACCGGCGCAGACTGGCTCAGCGCCATAGCTGCCTACAATCTTGCGCTGACCAGGGGACAGGAAGCGGCCCTGTCCCCTGAATCAATAGACGCCATTCGAAATAATATAAAACGGGCAGAACTCTACACCACCATCAACAAGGGCAACAAGGCCTTTGCCTCGGGATCCTGGGACGATGCCATTGCCGCATACAACCAGGCAAGCAACCTCCTGAGCGAAACCGGGGCTGTATCAAGTACAGCGGACTCGGGCATCAACATCCTGAAACTGTCGAGAATTATTCTTCAGGCGTCTATCATTCGAGATCGCCAAACCGCACAAACCCACATTGAAAAGGACGAGTTAGTGAAGGCCAAGGGTCTGTATCGGCAAATTTTAGCGAATATTATCGCGAGTTCTTTGCGGGCAGAAGAAGAATTTAACGAGACAGAAAAGGAAATGAACAGCGCCATACGCGCCCTTGATGAGAAAATATTTATGACGGAAAAGGAAGAATACCTGAAAAACAATTTCCAAACACTTTTTGTTGCCAACTATTCGTCGGCTATCCCGGAAAACCTTAGCAACCCGGTTATCAGCAATACGAAAAAGACCGAATCAAAATTAATTTTCCGCATGCAATGCACGGAAACCGGCGGGGGGCGGCCACTGACCTTGGTCATGTTTTACGCCTACGACATAAAAACGAGCAAATGGAGCCTGTTTTCCGAAAGTTGACCGCCGGTTATGACAGGTCTGCGGCTCGCCCTGCCACACGCACTAGACGAGGAAGCGAAACTCCCCCTTCCCAAGTAAGTTATGGAGATGAAGCAAGCCGACAAGCTTTTTCACCCCATCAACGATCGGTAATGCGGTTATTTCATGCTGCTGCATGATACTCAAGGCATCCGCCGCCAGTCGCTCCCCGTCGATGCAGATTGGATTGCCCGTCATTAACTGCGCCGCAGTGAGGACGGAAAAACCCTGCAAATTGACAACCGCGCGGCGAACATCACCATCGGTGATGATCCCCAGCACCGTATTGTCCAGCCCTACAACCAACACGGCGCCATTATTTTTCTCATTAAGCACCCGAATTGCATCCGCGGCAGAATCCTCCGGCGAGACGACGGGAATATCCCCGCCGGACAGCATGACTTCGGTAACCTTTACCTTGAGCCTTTGCCCAAGGCTACCTCCGGGGTGATTCAGCCGGAAGTCTTTCGCCTGAAATTTCTTTCGATTGAGCAGAACAACGGAGAGAGCGTCGCCCATGGCCAGCGTCGCCGTAGTACTCGCTGTCGGTGCCAGCCCCAGGGGACATGCTTCTTTGGGCACTCTGATATCCAGGACAATATCGGCCGCCATCGCCAGCGAGGAGTTACTCCCACCGGTCATGGCCACTATTTTGTTGCCTCTCTCCTTTAAACTGACCAGCAATCCGTTCAGCTCGGCGGTCTCTCCTGAATAGGAGATAGCCAAAATAACATCGCCCGCCATGACCATGCCCAGATCCCCATGCATCGCCTCAACCGGATGGAGAAAAAACGATGGTGTGCCGGTACTGTTCAAGGTTGCCGATATCTTCTGCCCGATGATGCCGGATTTGCCTATTCCGGTTATCACCAGTCGCCCGGGGCAGGACAAGACGGCCTCTACGGCCCGGACAAATTCCTCGCCTATTCGCTCGCGTACCGCAGCCAGCCCCTGTTCTTCAATTCTTAAAACTTCCTTTGCTGCCTCAATAGACATCCTGCCACATCCCCTCATATAAAATCGCTGATAATCTGCCGACAAAAGAAAGCAAACACCTGGCCTTTTTGCTGCGAATCTCCTCGCACCCACCCGTAGACAGCCCACGGTAATCATTTTTTTACGACCAGGCAACTCCCATCGATGGCCATGCGCCCTTCCCCCCTGCCGACGATGCCCTGCACGCCAGGACAGAGCCGAGTTTCACCGTGGTGATTATTCATCACTCTTTTTCCACCTACCCCTGCTTTTTGTCGCATTTTTCTCCACATGGTGTAAAATAACAGGTTTTTCCGCAGCTGTATTTAGCAGCTGTATTTTCTTCCAAGAAACTGTTTCAATTCTCTCTTTTGGAGTTTATATGTCAGACTATCTCTTTACCTCGGAATCGGTATCCGAAGGCCATCCTGACAAGGTGGCCGACCAAATTTCAGATGCTATTCTCGATTCAATACTCGAACAAGACCCGGCCGCAAGGGTGGCCTGTGAAACCCTGGTCACCACAGGTATGGCCGTTATCGCCGGGGAAATCACCACCACCGCCTGGGTGGATATGCCCGAAGTTGTCCGGCAGACAATCAAGGAAATCGGCTATAACTCATCTGACATGGGTTTTGACTGGCAATCCTGTGCGGTCTTGACGTCCATCGACAAACAATCTCCGGATATTGCCCAGGGGGTCAACGAAGGGTCCGGCCTCGACCTCGACCAGGGGGCCGGTGACCAGGGATTGATGTTCGGCTATGCCTGTCGCGACACCGATGTCCTTATGCCGATGCCCATCACCTTTGCTCACCTGCTGACCAAACGGCAGGCTGAAGTCCGAAAAGCGAACATCCTGCCCTGGCTCAGACCGGATGCCAAGAGCCAGGTAACCATAGAGTATGTCAATAATGTCCCGAAAAGAATCGACGCGGTGGTCCTTTCCACCCAGCATGATACCTCGGTCAGTTATGAAGATCTGAAAGAGGGGGTCATGGAGGTGATTATCAAACATGTGCTGCCGGCACACATGCTCGATGCAAAGACCAAGTTTTTTATTAATCCCACCGGCCGCTTTGTCATCGGTGGGCCGGTGGGCGACTGCGGCGTCACCGGTCGAAAAATCATCGTGGACACCTATGGCGGCAAGGGATCCCACGGGGGAGGCGCCTTTTCCGGCAAAGATCCCTCCAAAGTTGACCGGTCCAGCTCCTATTACGGCCGCTACGTTGCCAAAAACATCGTTGCCGCCGGCATTGCCGACGAATTTGAAGTTCAGGTGGCCTACGCCATCGGCATTTCTCAACCGGTATCAATAAATGTTAACAGTTTCGGTACCGGCAAAATCTCCGACAGTGAAATCAAAAGGCTGATCACCGAACACTTCGATCTCAGGCCGAAAGCCATTGTGCAGCAGCTCAATCTGCTGCGGCCTATTTATCTGCAGACCGCCGCCTATGGTCACTTTGGCCGGGAGCTGGAAAATTTTACCTGGGAAAAAACCGATAGGGCAGATCTGCTTCGGGATGAGGCCAATCTTCGCTGAGCCACCGCCGTCGTCCCCTTCGATATTAAAATACCACAATTTTACATGGAATACCGATATGACTGAAACCTTTAAAGATTACAAAGTTGCCGATATGAGCCTTGCGGCATGGGGCCGCAAAGAAATAGCCATTGCCGAAACCGAAATGCCCGGTCTCATGGCACTTCGCGAAAAATACCGGGACCAGGCCCCTCTCAAAGGGGCGCACGTCGCCGGTTGCCTGCATATGACTATCCAGACCGCCGTACTCATGGAGACCCTGGTCGCCCTTGGTGCCGAAGTGCGCTGGTCCAGCTGCAATATATTTTCCACCCAGGATCACGCCGCAGCAGCCATGGCCGCGGCAGGTATCCCGACCTTTGCCTGGAAAGGGGAGACGGAAGAGGACTTCTGGTGGTGCATTGACCAGACTATTTTTGGTCCGGATGGCTGGTATCCGAACATGGTCCTCGACGATGGTGGCGACCTTACCCTGGTACTCCATGAGAAATATACCAAGGAGCTGGCCAATATTCGCGGTATCAGTGAAGAAACGACCACCGGAGTCCATCGACTCAACGAGATGGCCGCCGAAGGCACGCTCGCCTGCCCGGCCTTTAATGTCAACGACTCCGTCACCAAGTCAAAATTCGACAACCTTTATGGCTGCCGGGAATCGCTGATAGACGGCATAAAACGTGCTACCGACGTGATGATCGCCGGGAAAAATGCCGTGGTGATCGGCTACGGCGACGTCGGCAAGGGCTGCGCCCAAGCTCTCCGGGGCATGGGAGCGACTGTCTACATTACCGAGATCGATCCGATTTGCGCATTGCAGGCCGCCATGGAAGGGTACCGCGTGGTAACCATGGATGAAGTAGCCGCTATCGGTAATATTTTCGTCACCTGCACCGGTAATCTGCGCGTCATCAGCCGGCAGGATATGGAAAAAATGCCGAATCAGGCGATCGTCTGTAACATCGGTCATTTTGATTCGGAAATAGACATAGCCGGTATCCGCGATCTTCAGTGGGAAAACATTAAACCGCAGGTTGACCATGTCATTTTTCCGGACGGAAAGCGCATTATTGTGCTGGCCGAAGGGCGGTTGGTCAATCTCGGCTGTGCCACCGGCCATCCGAGTTTTGTCATGAGTAATTCTTTTACCAATCAAATCCTGGCGCAGATCGAGCTTTGGCAGAATTCCGAAAAGTATGAGAACAAAGTCTATTTTCTGCCCAAAACCCTCGATGAAATGGTCGCTCGGCTGCATCTGGATAAAATAGGCGCACACCTGACAAAACTGAATAAAGAACAGGCCGACTACATCGGTGTCGGGGTAGATGGACCGTACAAACCTGACTATTACCGATATTGATACCCAAGGAAAAACTCTTCATCTGCCCCGTTGTCCGCCTGAAGAAAGCAGCCCCTGGGGTGCAATTTTCATATTGTATATAACGTTCCGCAGATGAAGTTTTTTACCAGTTGATCGAATATGGCCGTTATAGTCGTCACATGGTCTAACCGGCGCACCGGGCAATAAAAAAAGGCACTGAGAAATACATCTCGGTGCCTTTGAACGTACAACGGTAAAACAGACGGAACAAACTATTCCGATACTTCTTCGTCCTGAATACGTGATGGAATACCATACATGGTGGTAGATCCGGAGGACCAGAACATCAGCCTGCCCTCCCGTACCATCTCGTTTGCTACATTCTTAATTACTCGCGGCTTAGAATCAGGATCACATGCATAGAAATCCTTGATGTACAGCTGCGGCTTTGGAGATGTGGTAGCTTTCTCCTCGATGGCGTTTTTAAGTTCTTCTGTACTGAGTGCCATAAGTATACTCCTGGTATAGTTTTTGAAGAAGAAAGCATCTGACGATCAGGTGGTCTACAACCACCTGATCGTCAGACACTACTCTCTAGCCTTACTATTTGATATGGCTGGTGTACTTGAACTGTGTTGTAGTGCGCCAGGTGTCATAAGCAAGACGGTAGTCGTCGATGCTCTTCATGGTGAACGGAATGTCACATTTCTCAAAGAATTTTTCCCAGCCAATTCTTTCCGCCCACTCCCCGACACGCTCATACTTCTTCGCGTCAGCGGCATATGCTTCGAGAATTTGCTTGACCGCCTGAACGGTTTCAGGCCAGCGTGGGGTGGTATTCGGCAGGAACGGAATCACCAGCTTGGAGAACTTCGGTGCACTGATTCTGTTGGAAACCTTGCCACCGACCAGAATAGCTATGCCGTCACCTTCCGGATCGGCCAGCGGCATCGCCGGACACATGGTGTAACAGTTACCGCAGAACATACAACGCTCATTGTTTACCTTGACGGTCTTGATCTCTTTACCATCAACCGTGACTTTCGCCGGCTTCACCGCACCAAGAGGACAAGAGGCTATCGCCAGTGGCAACTCACATACACCACTGATGCGGCTGTGATCGATCATCGGTGGCTTACGGTGAATACCAAGGATGGCGATATCGGATGCATGCACCGCACCACACATGTTCAAGCAGCATGCCAAGGCAATACGGACCTGCGCCGGCAGTTTCATGGATGTGAAGTAGTCGAACAATTCATCCATGACCGCCTTGACCACACCGGAGGCATCGGTTGCCGGGGTATGACAGTGCACCCAACCCTGGGTGTGAACGATATTGGTCACACCGGCGCCGGTTCCACCAACGGGAAACCTGTTCCCCATGCTGGCGAGAGTGTCAAGAAGGGGCTGAACCTTTTCTTTGGAATCAACCATGAACTCGACGTTGTTACGGGTGGTCCATCGCATAAAGCCATCACAATGCTTGTCAGCGATATCACACACTTCACGGATATATTCAACAGAAACGAGACGACAGGTGCCGCAACGGACGGTATAAACCTCGTCACCCGTTTCGGATTTGTGCATCAATACGCCGGGCTGAATAATTTCATGCCACAACCATTTACCCTTGTTCGCTTTAATGACCGGTGGAAAAAACTGTTCGTAATTTGGGGGACCAAGATCTGATATACGTCCTTCCATTGGTTTTTTTGGATCATAACCCATGGTAAATCTCCTTATATTTAATATGAATTTTTAGCTCAAATTAAAAAGCGTTAATTAGGCTGCGTGTTTAGCACGGAATTCAACGACATCACGCTCAAAACCACCTGGTACTTCTTCCTCTTTCCAGAATACGTAAGGATTGGACCGTGGTTCTTTTACATGCTGTGGAATCGGGTCAATCCCCATAACCTGCAGGAATGTCGGCAGGCCAACACGCTGCATGGTCTCCCCAACACGCTCACGGTTTTTACCAACTTCCATCCACCAGTCCCAAATAGTCTCGATGAACTCAATGAGTTCTTCGAATTCATTGTCCTTGGACACCTTCATGAACGGTACGATGAGGGTAGAGAACTGGGCACCATCAAGAATAGGCGCTTTTGCACCAACACAGATCGAAGCACCTTGGTCTGCACCCGGGCGTAGAGCGCGGGGCATAACATTGATGCAATGCATACAACGGGTACACTCAGTATCGTCAATTTTCAGCTCATCGCCTTCCATCCACATACACTCGGTCGGACAGATATCAATGACCTCTTTCTGAAGATCAAAGGGACCCCAGTCTTTACCGGCATGAGCCCCCCCATTGGGAGGATAATTACCGGCAACATACTCTTTCACGGCAGCCTGGTCGATGCGAATCTCATCTCTCCAGGTGCCGATAACGGAGACGTCGGAACGGGCAATAGCGGCAACACAGTCGTTCGGACAACCGGAAAATTTAAACTTGAATTTGTAAGGAAATGCCGGACGATGGATCTCATCCTGATAGTGCATGGTCAGATGGTAACAGGCTTCTTCCGTGTCATAGCAAGACCATTCACAACGAGACTGACCGACGCAGTTGGCCGGAGTACGCAGGTTAGACCCGGAACCACCAAGATCCTGTTCCATGTCATGGGTCAGATCCCAGAAAAAAGGTTCAAGGTTCTCGGTACGCGTACCAAGAAGAATGATATCACCAGTCGAGCCATGAAAGTTGGTCATTCCAGAACCATGTTTTTCCCATAGGTCCATCAACTGACGAAGATTTGAGGTGGAATAGTATTTGGATGACGGCTGGGCAACACGAATAGTGTGAAAATGCTCAACTCCAGGGAACTGCTTCGGGAGATCGACATATCGCCCGACGATACCACCACCGTAACCAAAAACACCTACGATACCGCCATGCTTCCAGTGGGTAATCCTGTCTTTATAGGATAACTCCAGGACACCTAGAATATCCCAACACTCAGGCTTTTTTTCGGCCTGGCGCTTCAAGTCGGTCACGAAGCTTGGCCACGGGCCACTCTCCAATTGGTCCAACAAGGGCGTCTCATGCTTTGCCATGATTTCCTCCTTTGAATTACTGTTTATACTTCGGCTTTAACCATACTCATACTCTAAACTGAAAATCCAACCCCGCACAACGAGGTTCTTTAAAAGAGCCCCTTGTCCGGGGTGCGCTTACGGGATAACCATCTCTAAGACACTCTCATCGACTTTCGGTTTATCTTTAGAATTGACGTACCCAACCACTCCCCTGCCGGATTCAACGCCTAAAGTCCAACGGCAGGTAGTGATTATGAATTCTCATTCAGCGTGTGAGAATATCTTTGCTACGCGATTTTGTCAACAAAAATCCAATAGATTTCCCACCGGCAACTGAACAGCCATTCAGTTGAGAAACATCCCCGTTCACCCTTCTCTTACAGCTGGTTCAAGAACACCCCTTCAAAATTTTCGCCGGAACCGGAGGGATCTTTTAAGGCCTGCAGGAATCTGCCCGCAAGAACCTTACCCAGTTGCACCCCTTCCTGATCAAAGGAATTAATATTCCAGATAAAGCCCTGAAAAACTATCTTTGCCTCGTAGGCGGCAAGGAGCGCCCCCATCACTCGGGGCGTCAGCTTCTCGGCGAGCAACAGGCAGGAAGGCCGATTGCCGGGGAAATTCCTATTCGGGTTATCGGAGGATTGGCCCGTCGCCATGGCGACCACCTGGGCCAGCAGATTGGCGAGCAGCTTCTGCTGTGACGTCGTTTCCTGGACCAGCAGATCAATGGCCATCTGCGACTGCTTAAAGCCGATGAATTCGGCCGGCACGATCTCTGTCCCCTGGTGTAACAGCTGATAAAAGGCATGCTGCCCATTAGTGCCGGGTTCCCCCCAGATTATCGGCCCGGTCCGGCTGGTCACCGCCCTGCCCTGCCGGTCAATCGACTTGCCATTACTCTCCATGTCACACTGCTGCAGATGCGCAGGAAAACGATGCAGTGCCTGACTATACGGCAGGACGGCAAGGGTTGGATAACCGAGAAAATTATGATTCCATACGCCGATCAGGGCCAAGAGGAGCGGCATATTCCGCCGGATATTTTTTTCTTCGGCAAGCCGGTCAATGTCCGAAGCCCCTTGGAGAAAGTCCATGACCCGGTCCATGCCGAGGGCAAAACCGAGCATGACCGCCCCAACCATCGACGTCGAACTAAATCGACCGCCGATGTAATCATCCATGTAAAACGATTCGAGATACTTGGCCGGATCATCGAGGGGACTCTTTTCCCCGGTCACGGCAATGCAGTGTTTTGCCGGATCCAGGCCCGCTTCCACCAACGCCCGGCAGACGAGCTTTTCATTGGTCAGGGTCTCCAGGGTGGTGCCGCTCTTTGAGACGATGCAGACCAGGGTCCTGGCCAGGTTTACCCCGGACAACACCCGCGCACCGTCATCGGGATCGACATTGGCGATAAAATGCACCTGTCTTCCCGGCAGCGCGTAGGCCCGAAGGGCTTCAAACATGCACCGTGGCCCGAGGTCCGAGCCGCCTATGCCGACATGAATGAGGGTGTCGAAACGCGCCTCCTTCTGATTGCACAGTTCTCCGCTATCAATTTTTCCTAAAAAGGTCCGCAGCTTAGCCAGCTCTTTTTTGGCCTGGCCGGTGGCAAGTGGTTCAACGGGCTCCGGTGAAAACAGATCGCGGCAGGCCGTATGCAGCACCTGTCGATTCTCACTGGCAAAGCCGTCAATCCTGTTCAGCACCGCACCCCGCCGCATCATCTGGAACTGTTCAACCACCCGCAACTCATCGGCGAGTTCCTGGAGCAGAGTCAGTACCTGGTCATCCACTCTTTCCGTGGCGTAATGCAGATCAAGCAGTTCGGTCCGGCACACATAGCGTTCCAGACGATTATCAGCCTGCAGGGCCTGCTTGCCGGTGAGATCGTAGGGGTGTCTCGCCAACAGGATGAGTTCCTGATACGCCCGGGTTTCCGTCAGTGACGTAAAAGCAGCTGCCATTGGTCTCTCCTCTCTCATTAGTTATCTATACCGTGCAGCGCCCGCCCCGGCGTTTTCCTTCAGAGAAGTTATCGTCTGCGCATAATCCTTGCTGCCGTATATCGCCGAGCCGGCAACGAAGATGTTCGCCCCGGCCTCAGCCACGTCGCCGATGGTATTGACGGTTATGCCGCCGTCGATCTCAATTTCCACCGCAAGATCCAGGGCATCAATGCGTTGTCTGAGCCGGCGGATCTTGGCCAGTGTTGAGGGAATAAACGACTGACCGCCAAAGCCCGGATTGACCGACATCAGCATGACCAGATCGACCTCGGTGAGAATATAATCCAGGGTCGCAAGAGATGTCGCCGGATTAAGCACCACCCCGGCTTTTTTGCCCAGTTCCTTTATTCTCGACACGGTTCGATGCAGATGATCGCAGGCTTCCACGTGCACGGTAATCCAATCGGCCCCGGCAGCGGCAAAGGCGTCAACATATTTGTCCGCATCGGTGATCATCAGATGCACGTCCAGTTCCTTCCTGGTAGCCGCCCGGGCGGCCTCGACGACGAGAGGGCCGATGGTAATGTTCGGCACAAAATGACCATCCATGACATCTATGTGAATAACATCGCAACCGGCGCTGGCGACAGCGCCTATCTCCTCGCCCAATCGACCAAAATCAGCGGACAAAATTGACGGCGCTATCTGTATTTTCCTGCTCATGCTTCTCCTTTATGGCTATCGTTTTTTCGGCAGTATTCCTCTGTAAAACCCGGCGTAACCGCGGGTAGGGTTCCATGCAGGCAGGCAGTGCCAAGGCCTCGGGCTCGAGGTCCAAATGGTCTTCCGGGCGGCGACATTTTTTTGTGCGTGGCCCTTGCCGTACGACCAATCCAGTTCGATGACAATGCCGTCCAGCCGCTGCGCCAGTCTTGCCCCTTGCCGCAACGGCCAGTGCGCGCCCTGCACTTTTGCAGCAGGAATCGACCCGTCCGCGCACGGCGAATACTTCCCGGCCAAAATCAAGGGCCACCTGCGCGGTAATGGGCGATCTGTCGACAAGGGGACCGGTTCTGCCGGGAACAGAACTCAGGTTTATCCAGTCGAGGCTTGAAGCCATCGACCCCTCCGGACTGCAGGAGAAATAGTGCTGCTGCGGCAGGAAACCGGCAATGATTGCACTGCGGATGCCAAAGGTAGGTATGAGACAACTGGACAGGACGGCTCGGCTCAACTGGTCAAAAAGCCCGGCACTGCCGTTGCCGCCGTCAAAAAAAATGACCCCGGCCCCAGATGACCAAGAAAACATGTTTCAGTCGGTCATAAACACGCGCAATTCTTCGACGCGGGACGGATGCTTCAGTTTCATTATAGCCTGCGCCTCAATCTGTCGAATACGTTCTCTGGTCACCGCAAAACATTGCCCCACCTCTTCCAGGGTATGATCACAGTCGACATCAATACCATAGCGCATTTTCAAGACCTTGGCCTCACGCGGGGACAGCGATGACATGACCTGGTTGAGACACTCTCGAAGACTTGCCACCATTGATATTTCATCCGGTCCCAGTTTCTCTTTGTCCTCGATAAAATCCCCTAAAAAAGTCTCGCCGTCATCGCCGACAGGGGTGTCGAGCGAAATGGCGTCTTTGGCAATTTTCAGTGCCGACTTCACCTTGGTCACATCTGTGCCGAGCTGCTCGGCCATCTCCTCGGGCGTCGGCTCCCGATGTTCCTCGAGCATAAAATCCTTCGAGACCCGCAGCAGTCGATTGATCGTTTCAATCATATGCACCGGCAGACGGATGGTTCTCCCCTGATCGGCAATGCCCCGGGTGATAGCCTGTCTGATCCACCACGTGGCATAGGTACTGAATTTGTACCCTCGATGATAATCAAATTTTTCCACGGCCTTCATCAGGCCGATATTGCCTTCCTGGATCAGGTCGGAAAACTGCAGGCCACGATTGACAAATTTTTTCGATACGGAGATGACCAGGCGAAGATTGGCCCGTACCAGCCCCTCTTTGCCAAGTTTATACTGTTCCCATCCGGTATCGACTTCCTGGAGAATAAGCCGCAACTGTCGCTCATCAACACCGGATTCTTCGAGCATTTGTCGATTCACCAGCCGGGCTATTATCTCCGGCGCCACCTCAACGGCAGAGCCGGCAGCCTTGACGACATGCTCGCCCATAACCTCGACAAAAACTTTTCTAAACCGTTTGGAGAGTTCCTCAAGACCGACGGCTATCGCCTTGATACATTCGGAACAAATGTTTTTTTCTGCAAAAAGTCCGGCAACCGTTGCGCCGATTTTTTCAATTTCCGCCAGTTTGTTTTCGGCTTCCACGGTTTGAGCATCGAGCTTCAGATACTGCGCCAACAGCTCTTCCCGGTCTTTGTTGAGTTCGATAGCCCGTGCAACATGCTCTAGGAACTGCTTACTCTCTTTTTTTATGACGCTCGGGGTATTTTCTGTTATTCCGGATATAATCTGACAGATTTTATCATTGTTGTTGTTGAGTCCTTTGACAACCTCAAGAAGTGCCGGTATGGCCAGAGGGGTTTTCAAGACGACATTCTGTACCCGTCGTTTCCCCTCCTCCATCAACTTCGCCAGCTTCAACTCTTCCTCATGGCTCAGCAGGGTGAGGGTACCCATTTCCCTGAGGTAGATATTCATCGGATCAATGAACGTCTGGGATCGGGCAGCCTTATCCGAATCTTCCGTGTGGCGCGAGGCCCGGCGCCTGTCCTGTTTTCTTCTGTCAGCAAACGGATTGTTACGGCGCTCTTGTCGGTCACTCCGCCCGTCATCGTTCATATCGGAAAAATCTTCAAAAGAAACGGCCTCATCAACAGAATTTTCATTCAGGTTGTAAGAGGAGGAATCTTTTTCCATGCCACGGTCCATCATTGTTTCATCAACATCCCTGCCCATTTCGTCTCCATTCCCCGTCATCGTCACGCACCGCTCCTTGTATCAAAATATGGCATGCCCGCCATACAGAGGTTCCTGCAGTGCATCGGCTGCATGTAACCATCTGCCAATTATTCTGATATTACAACCACTACCAACCCAGACCCATTCTCCAATCAAACGAAACCGACGAAAATGTCAAGAAAATTCATCCGCCCCCTGGTGAATTCGCCGTCGCCGCCACAGGTAATCGTTAGAAGACGAATCAAACCTGCTCCCCATGGAGTTTCCTGGTAAGGGCGATTTTCTGCACCATAAGCGTCTGCAGCAGTCCAACATCACCCTCCTGCTGCGCACGCTGCATACGTACCATCAATTCCTCGGAACTCTTTTTGAGATGGTATTTTTCGAGATAGTCAAACAGGTCGGAAAATTCGGCCCGGGAACCCTCTTCGTCTCTCGACTCGCGGCAATTCGACGCCCGCAGCAGAAGATCGGCAACCAGAGATCGTTCGGCACCTTCCGGCAGGACTGTCAGCAGCTCTTCCGGTTCCGCTTCCGGTTTTTTGGCCAACAAAGCCTTGAGCTGCAGAAACAGAATCTCGCCAACCCCCCCGGCCAGGCATTGCCGTATACCGCCTTCCTCCAGGCGAGTAAAGAATTTCGGCTGGAGAACCATGAACTCCACCAGTTGCCTCTGCGATATTGACAGGGGAGTGACTCGTTCCACTCTGCCCTTCGGCACAGGCGGAGACGGGGAAACCGGGCGGCTGTCCGGGGAGAAATCGAGATGCCCATTGAGCTGTTCCATGGGCATACCGAGTTTTTCGGCGAAATGGGAAACGAAGACCGAACGCTGCAAGGGGGACACCGCGGCCTTGACCAGTGGCTGCAGCTCCTCGACGATCCGGCGTTTTCCATCGAGGGTCAGACCATATGCCTCAATCAATCGATTGAGATAGAATTCAGGCAATGACTCCGCCTGCAGAAGGAGCCGCTGTAATGCGGCCAGTCCCTTTTGCCGAATAAAGGTATCTGGATCATGCCCGTCAGGCAGCAGTGCCACCCGGCCGGCAAGCTGTTCGGCGAGGAAAAAGGGCACCGCTCGTGCGGCGGCCTTGGCGCCGGCCGCATCTCCGTCAAACAGAAGCGTCACCCGTTCGGTGAACCGTTTGAGCAGCCTGAGCTGTTCCCGGGTCAAGGCGGTGCCCAAAGGGGCCACGACATTCGTGCAGCCGCCGGCGACAAGAGAGATGAGGTCGAAATTGCCTTCGACCAGAACGGCTTCATTCTTTTGCCGGATATCTTCTTTTTGCTGGTACAGTCCAAGCAGCAGTTTGCTTTTAGTAAAGACCGGGCTCTCCGGCGAATTGAGGTATTTCGGTTGTCCTGCACCGACAATTCTGCCGCCAAAACCGCAAACGCGGCCGCTTATATCGCAGATGGGGAAGACAATGCGATCGCGAAAGCGATCGTAGGTGCCGCCTTTTTCCTTTTCCACAAGCAGTCCAGCCTCGATCGCCGCTTTTGATTCAGCACCGGTATATTGTCCTCCGAGATAATTCCATCCTTCGACCTCCACCGCCGGGGCATAGCCAATGCGAAATTTTTCCAGGGTATCGCCGGTCACACCTCTTTTCTGCAGATAAGCCGCTGCGGCCTTCGCTCCGCTCGACTCTCGCAGGTATTGACTAAACATCGTGGCCGCTTTTTCATTCACGGCGAAAAGCAGGTGTCTTTTTTGCTCGAGCAGTTCTTCCTCCTGAGAACGACGGCGTTCCGGCAGCTGAATGTGGTACCTGTCTGCCAGTGTCTTTACCGCCTCGGGGAAATCAAGGTTATGGTATTTCATGACAAAATTAAAGACATCGCCAGATTCGCCGCAGCCAAAACAATGAAAGAACTGCTGTCCGCCATGCACGGAAAAAGAGGGGGTCTTTTCGCCATGGAACGGACACAGACCAAGGAATCGTGTGCCACTCTTTTTCAAATCGACACACTCCCCGATAATCTGGACGATATCGGCTTCTTCCTTTATCCTCGCCGTAATGGCGTCTCGTGACTCACCCATAACCATATTCCATGCCATCCTCTGTTGCAGGGACTCTGCTTGATATTATTCTCACTGAAAATGCGTACGTTTAAAAAGAGAGGTGCTTCTTCCCGGCTTCCATACTATACTACTCATTTTCATCGGCCGCCATTGCTTTACCGGTGGCCCGTTTCCCGGGGTTCGACTCCCTTTCCAACTCTGCAAGGCGGCGTGGCATGGAAGACCTGACCAAAGCTCTGACGTTTGAGATTAAAAAAGATATCGCCGATCGCTACTTTGGTTTTCGTAAACGGATTGAAACAGCATCGAACGAGTACCTGGACAAACTGCAGGCTGGAGCAAAGGAAAAAACTGCCGAGATCATTGCCGAGGTGGAACGGATGCACTGCCTTCTGAGAAAAGACGACCTCTTTCGATCCTTTATTGATTTCATCCGGTTGCCTGACGTATTAGCATCTTCCATGGCCTGTTCCATGGCCTGCCGTACCGTCAATCCGCAATGCCCGTCACAGTGGCAGCTGCTCTTTGCCGGTCTGAAAGGTAACGGCTTGACCCGCAGAAGACGATATCGGAATCTCGTCTACCATATCTATTCCTCACTCGCCGACAAGATCGCTGCTTACCGGGATATCTTTACCCGACTCGAAGAAGAGCAGGAGGATATCTGTAGGGAAATTGATAGCTTTTATCGCAAAAATGATCTTTCCGGTATTCTCAATTTTCTTCGCGAAATCGACAACCCAGGTGGTTTCCATAGCGGAATCCTCCAGGCAGACAGAGCCAGTCTTGCCGGCCGCGACATGGACGCGGAGCTGCGCATGCAACCGCCCCCCCCGGTCACCACCAGGATGCATTCCCTCGTTCAACCCCCACCCTTACAGGAAGCAAAAGCTACCTTAGACGGCTTACTCAAGCAGGCCTTTCCTCTTTTTGACCATTCCGAGCCCAAGAGACGTCCGTTTTAAAGATATCTCCCCCGGCCGGGTACCGGCAGGCGCTAAATACAGGTATATGTTGTTATTTAACGAGAATGAACGACATACAAGGCGTATGGTCAGGCCTAATATGTTGTCGATGAAGATTAATATTTGGTTATGAGTATTGCAATTCAAGTCCCTGCACTTATATACTTTTCGAAGATACTCCAATTTTAACAGACCAGCCGTCCTGCCCTGCCAGCTATCACCGACACAGCAGACGATTTGATACCCTATGACAGAGAAAAACTACCTCACGGCCTCGGACCTCGGCGAAAGCGATACCATCAGGCGGCTGCTCGAGGAGAAGACACCCCATGTACTTTGTTTTTTTCCCGGCACTCTGCTTGCGCCAGAGGAACTGCAAAGATGCGTGCTTGTCGTCACCAGTGGCGGTCCGCAGCACATCCTCTCTCTTTTGCAAAACGATCAACTGGCTGAATATACCCCGATTCTTTATCTGAGTGAGGGCGACAGCATGCCGGAGGCCATAGAAAATTTTCGCCCAGCCAGGGTAATAGATTATCTGCCTCTGCCCTCCTCAATACCAATGTTCCTGCACAGAATAGCCCTTCTCTCGCAAGTACAAAAGATCAGTGCGGAACATTATGTGCACAGGACGACCCTCAACCGGCAACTCAACCTTCTCACCACCCGTGACGGCCTGACCGGACTGTTCAACAGGCGCCACTTTACCAACCGCCTGACCCAGATTCTTAAAATTGCCCAGGCGGAACACCGCGACCTGTCACTGTTGCTTTTAAACATCGATTATTTCAATTCCATCAACAAGACGTCGGGACTGGAATTCGGCGATGCCATTCTCAATGAATTGGCTGCCCGACTCACCCAGACGATCGAGAAAGAGGCCACCTGTTACCGATTCTCCGGCGAGGATTTTGTCGTTTTGCTGCCGGGGGCAGACCTGCAGCAGGCCTGCACCACAGCCGCAAAAATACGCAAGGTCTGTGCAGAAAAACCATTTACCGACGGAAACACCATTACATCCCTGACCATCTCGGTGGGCATTGCCTCCCTGCAGGATCATCTGCCGGACAATGACAACGCCTTTATCTGCATGGCCGAAACAGCACTTTTTATGGCGAAAGCCGAAGGCAGAAACAGGCTGCAGGTGTACATCCCGCACCATGATCCAAAAGAAATCTCCCTGGAGAATTCCCTGGCCTGTTTGCGCGACAATCTGCAGCGCATTCTTGAAAAAACAAAAACCTCGGCCCTGGCCTCTTTGCAGCTGCTGGCAAAAAACATTGCCGGTTCCGCCCACCAGTCGCATATCGACAAAGTTTCTCACTACGTCGCCTTGCTTGGACAGCAGCTCGGTCTGCCGGAACAACATACCCGGACCTTTCAAAATTCCATCACTCTCTACAACAGCTTCCGTTTCCTTCTGCACCATGACCTCCTGTCCAAACCGGAGCGATTGACCCGCGAGGAACAGAAGACTATCGAGGATTTGCCGTTTAAGTTAAACGAACTCACCGATATGTTTGACTATTTTACCGAAGAACGCAATGTTCTGCTCGGCCACAATGAACGATATGACGGCACAGGCTATCCCTTGGGTCTGAAAGGCGACGAAATTTCTCTTGGATCACGCATTTTCACCATTGTCGACTCACTGGCGGCGATGAACTCCGAACGCCCCTATCGGAGAAAACTTACGCCGACGGAGATTATCGAGGAACTGAAAAAAGAGGCCGGCAAACAGTTTGATCCCTATCTTGTACTGCAGATCCTGGCGGTAATCAGGAAGAACAACCTGTTGCATGTCGATGCCGATTTTCTCGAACAAACCCAGCAGAACCTTGTCAACATTTTTCCAAAATTGATATCATGACACATCCATATCTTAGCGCCATAAACAGCCAGATAGAATCCCTTCCCGCCCTGCCGGCAATTGTCACAAAGGTTATGGCCGTCACAGCCAATCCGGAGAGTACCGCCAACGAACTGATGCGGGTCATTCTACCGGATCAGACGATGTGCAGCACCATCTTGAAAGTCGCTAATTCCGCTTTTTTTGGCATTCCGCGCGGAGTGAGCACCATGGAACGGGCAGTGGTTGTGCTGGGCTTTGAGGAGATCAGAAATATTGTCATCGGCAAAGCCATCTTCTCTTCTTTTCCAAAGCTCAGCAAAGAAAACAGAAATACCATCAGTCTGTTCTGGGAACACGCCTTTACCTGCGGACTGGCCGCAAAAATTATCGGCGAACACCTGCATCTGCCACCCAGCGAACTGTTCATTGCCGGACTTATTCACGATATCGGCAAGCTGGCCATGCTCATGGCCTTTCCAAACGATTATCCGATCCTGCGGGAACTGTCCAATCCCGCCAATGCCGACGATTTAACAGAAGAAAACACCAGATTTGCCACCAGCCACGACATGATCGGCCTGCAACTCGCCAACAGATGGCTCCTCCCGGAAAAACTGGCCATGGCCATCGGCTATCACCACTCTCCAGAAAAGGCGCCACATTTTAAAGAATACCCCCTCATCGTCCAGGTGGCCGATATCCTGTCACTCATGTACTGCCATTCGGATTGTATCGAAAGTTGTGACGTGGAGAAAATTTTTGCCGATTTTCTCCCGGAGACCTCAGCCCTATGGCAGAAAAACAATCTCACCTGGAAGACGGAAAACTTTGGTCACTGGTTTAATCTTTTGCAACAACAACGTGAAAACAATCAGGAAATACTCAGTGCCTTTTCTTCATAACCCCGGTAAACGGGAAATAAGCCGGTGTAAGTACCCTGGGTACAGATGAAGATAACCTCCATTAAACGGACCATTAGAAATACCAGAAGACTGGCCGAAATCGTCAAGGTACTGTCCGCATTCGGCTTTCGTCAGCTGGTGCTCGACACCGGCCTGCACCGTTTGCTCGATTCCGCAAAAGAAGCGCTCAACGCCTCCCCCGGCGACAACGCCGAGAGTCTGCCTCGACCCGTCCGGGTCCGCATGGTGCTTGAAGAGCTCGGTCCGACCTTCATCAAGCTCGGCCAGGTCCTGTCCACCCGTCCCGATCTTATTCCCCCGGAATGGGCGAGCGAATTCAAAAAATTACAGGATCGCTGCCAGGAGGTTTCCTTTGGGGAAATTTATAAAATTCTCATTTTCGAGTTTCCCGGCAGGCTGGACCAGCTCTTTGCCTCCATCGAAGAAACGCCGCTGGCAGCTGCTTCCATCGCCCAGGTGCACCGGGCGACCATGAAAGACGGCACCGCGGTCGTCATAAAGGTTCTCCGGCCCGGCTCAAGGCAACTGGTTGAAGAGGACATGGATCTGGTCGAAAGCCTGGCCCAGCTGCTGGAACAATATTTTTCCGATCTCGGCTACAGTCCGTCGGCCGTGGTCAAGGAATTTTCCCGCGAACTGCTGAAAGAGATCAATCTTGTCATTGAAGGGCAATCGACCGAACGGCTGCGGCGCTATTTCGATGATGACGCCAATATCAGCTTCCCCAAGGTCTACTGGTCAGCGACCACGCGAAACGTGCTGACGATGCAGGAAGTGCAGGGCCGGCTCCTGTCGACGATCCGGCCGGAAGAGCTGAGCCAGGGCGAGAGGAGAACCATTGTTGCCAACGGTACCGATGCGGTATTCAAGCAGTGTCTTCGTTTTGGCTTTTTTCATGCCGATCCCCACCCGGGCAATATCTTCCTGCTCACCGGCGGGAAACTCTGTTTTATCGATTGCGGCATGACCGGGCAACTGGACAAAAAAACGACCGACCAGCTCATCAATCTGGTCGCAGGAGTGGTCAAGGGAGATATTGATCGACTCTGCCGGGTGGTTATCGAACTCACCGAAGTCAATCCGGCGGTGACGGACAGCCGTGATTTTCGCCTCGAGCTGCAGCATCTCACCGGCCATTTCCAAAACACCGACCTGAAACACCTGAACATCACCGGTCTGCTCTCGGACTTCTTTAGCATGCTGCAGCGCTACCACATCCAGTGTCCCGGCGATCTGATGCTCCTCACCAAGGCGCTGACGACCATTGAGGGTGTCGCGGAATATTTCGATCCAACCTTTGACGTCCTCGCCCATGTTGAACCGCAGATCCAGGAAATCGTCCAGGACAGATACAGCATGCGCGCGATAAAAGAGCGGATGTATAAAACCCTGACCAGTTCCCTCGAACTGCTTGAGGATCTGCCCCAGGATCTGCAACGGTTTCTCGACCACGCCCGGCATAGCCGTTTCACCCTCAATCTTGAGCTCAAACGCATAGAACATCTCTCGGAGCGCATCGACACCTCAAGTCGGATCCTGGGCATTGCCATGATCATTGCCGCGCTTATAGTCGGTTCGTCCATTCTCATCCTGGCCGACCGCATGGCCAGGCAACCCGGATTTATCGGTACTCTGGGCATCATCGGCCTGATCCTGGCCGGGATCAATACCGCGGGTTTTATAATTTCCTACCTGCTGCCGAGAAAAAAAAGCGGCTGAGCTTGACAAGGGCCGATGCGCAGCTGAGGTGCCGACGGTTAAAACCATCCCACCTGGGAATAATCTATGCGGACAAGGCCGCCTGGGCGCAGATATCGCCGAACGGTTCAGGTTCCAGGCTCGATGAGCCGATAAAAACGCCGGCAAGCGCGGAGAGCTGCAGATAGGCCCGAACATTGCCGGGAAACAGGGCGCCGCCATAGACCACCGGATAGGCGGGGAACATCTGCCGGAGCTGCAGGACCGTTTCCGCCACCTTTGCTGGTGACTCGGGGATATTGAAATTCAGGGCATCGACGGGAGTATAGGCGACCAGCAGCCGGTCACACTCGACAGAGGTCAGGGCCGCCAGCTGGGCATGGGCGTTGGAACTGTCGACACAGACAATGGGCACCAAGCCGCTGTCGGCGGCCTCGGTCACCTTATTCACCACATCCTGACTGGTTTCATGAAAATAACGACGGCGCTCGGAATGGCCAATGATCGCGTAGGCGGCGAGGGTTTTCACCAGGTCCGCGGCGACCGCGCCGGTGTAACTGCCTTTGGGAAAGGGAGAAATGTCCTGGGCTGCGAGGAACACATTGTCGAGTTCCAGTCCCTTCAGATGCAGGGCAATGCTTTCCAGGCTGACCATGGACGGGGCGATGATCACCCGGACATCCGGGTGCGGTCGATAGATTGCGGCAAACCTGTCCAACCAGCCACGTCCCGCATCACTTGATTTATGGCTCTTCCAGTTACCGATGACATAGCGTACCATATTTTTCTCCCTCCAGCCGGAACCGGCCGGTGCCGGACAACACCTAGACCGCGCGAGGCTGAAATTATTTTTGACATTTTTGCAATGTCTTTTCAACCACCGCACGTATTGCTGCTTCAGGCAAGGCTGTGATGACAAGCAGTTTTTTCCTGGACAAGGCGCCGGTTTTTACCGTCACCTGCCGCGCGGCAATGCCGAGAATTCCGGCCACAAGCTTTACTACTTCTTTATTAGCTCTGCCCTCGATGGGAGGAGCGGCCACGGCTACCTTCAGGCAACCGTCATGCAGACCGACGACTCTGCTCTTCGACGCCTTCGGCTGGACGTGCAGACTAAGCAATACCGTGCCGTCGGATAAAGTCGAGAGATAGGCCCTTTCCGGTGCATCCTTTCCTCCGGCCTCGGGGCAACCAATCAAGTGAGATCCATGTTGATCCGGTCGATGTCAACCTGCTCCACACTCTCATCGTCCGGCAGCTGGATACTTTGAAAAAGATCGGCAAGATCATCCTCTTTCTCGCCGTTCGCCGTAACCGCTGGGGCATCAAGGGCTTCAAGCGCTTCAAGGTAGGTATAGAGGGTCGTTTCCAGCTCTTTGCGCACCTTCATTTTCTGCCCGTGCAGCTCTTTTATTTCCAGCGGCAGCCGGGCGAGTTCCGCCTCCGCCTCCATGCGGAATCGGTCAATTTCCGCACGGGCCTCCTCGATAATTTTTTTGGCATCCTCCTGGCTGTTCCGGCGCAACTCGTCGGCAAATTTCTGCGCGGTAAGGATGGTGGTTTTAAAATCCATCCCTTCCTGTTTCAGCTCCCTGTTCTGTTCCTCGAGCAGCTCGATGCGGCCGCGAAGTTTTTCAAGCTGTACCTGCTCCTGGAGACTTGCCCCCGGACCGGCGGCAAGTTGTGTCTCCATTGCTGCTATCTTATCACGATACGCGGCGTTCTGCTCTTCCAGATCAACAAGCGACGCCGATACGGCTGCCAGTTTTTCGGTCAGCTCGGCTATTTCCTGATCCTTCCGTTTATAGCCGTCCTGAATTTCTTCTTGAATGCCCTCGACGTTCTCTTGACTTATCTTCACTTCAGCGGCAAGGGTATCCCTGCTTCTCTGCAAAGATTCCTGTGCGGCCAGAAGAGACTCGATTTCTTCCGCCTGCAGACGATTCTGCTCGGTCAATTCAAAGAAATCTTCAGCGAGCAGCTCCAGGTAAGCCCTTACCTCGATCGGTTCATAGCCCCTGAACTTCGTCTGGAATTCCTGGTCCTTGATAGATTGCGGTGTCAGCATGTCCAGCTCCCTTGTAAGATATACACCTTGATGGCGTCGTAAAAACTCTTCATCGGCTTCGTTATTCGCCCAAAGGACGTGCCCCCTCTGGGCAATTTTCATAGAATTGCGACGTACTTCAGTCCGTCAAAATTATATAACCCCGGAAACCGGCAGGCAAGCCGGGGTAAAAACATCACCCCTCGCCTATCAAATTCCCGTGGCAATTTGCTTCAAGGTCTGGACGACAAAACTCTGCAGAAACATTATGCCGATGATAAGGATCATCGGCGAAAAATCTATTCCGCCAAAGCTTATCGGTAAATATCGGCGAATACGGCTCAGTACCGGTTCCGTGGCCTCGTACAAAAACCTGACGATGGGGTTGTGCGGATCGGCATTCACCCATGAAATCACCGCCCGCCCGATTATGATCCACATATAGGCGGTCAGCACAAAGTCGAGCAGCTGGGCAATCGCCATCATAAAATTATTTACCACAAACATACGCCTCTCCTTTTCTCATATTCTCATTTTCTGTCAGGCAACTTTGCTGCCTGGGACGACCGGACTACTCACCGCGGAAAGAACCAGCCGTTCCTGTCCATTTTCTTCTGTTCTGGCAGCCAAAACCATGCCCTGGGAGCTGACGCCCATTATCTTGACCGGTTGCAGATTGGCGACGATGAGCACCTGTTTGCCGATCAGTTTATCGGCAGTATAATGCTCGGCGATGCCGGCCACAATCGTCCTTTCTTCCGGAGCGCGCACCGTCAGTTTCAGTAACCTGGTTGATTTTTTGATCGGTTCGACGGCGACGATTTCCGCGACACGCAGATCAAGCAGCTGAAAATGCTCATAGGGCAGCAGAGTCGCCCCGGCCACCGCCGGCGGTTCCTTTTTTTCCTTCTTCCGTTGGGCGGCGGCATCCTTTTCCGCCCCTTTGCCGCCATCATCCAGGCGTGGAAAAAGGTTATCGATCGCCTGCAGTTCGGTACCGGGAGGGAGCATATTCCACTGCCCGCCCTGATCCAGCGAGCATATCCGTTCGTCATCTTCGGCCAGGCCGAGACTGGTGGCCATCCTGCCGGCCGCGCCGGGCATCACCGGCTGCAGCACCAGGGTGAGCAGGCGCAGGCACTCAAGGATATTGTACAGAACAGTGTCCAGCCTCGGCGCATTCTGCGGGTCCCTGGCCAGGGCCCACGGTTCATTGGTGACGATATATCTGTTGGCCATACCGACAAATTCCCAGACGGCCTGCAGGCCGCGGTGAAAAAGAAACTCGGCCATCAGCTGCCGGTAGTCCCGGAGCATGTTCTCTGCACCAGCCACCAGCTCCCGGTCCGCCTCGGTGAATTGTGCCGGTGCCGGTACCTTTCCCTGCCGATATTTGCGAACCATGGCGGTTGCCCGGCTGAACAGGTTGCCCAGGTCATTGGCCAGATCGGCATTCTGCCGGGCGACAATCGCCTCGGAACTAAACGACGAGTCCAGGCCAAACGACATCTCGCGCAGAAGAAAATATCGTACGGTATCAACGCCATACTCCTGCACCAACTCCTTTGGCCGGACGACGTTACCGATGCTCTTGGACATTTTCGTGTCGTCGATATTCCAGTAGCCGTGCACATGCAGCTTCTGATACAGCGGCGCGCCCATCGCCAGCAGCATGGTCGGCCAGTAGATGGCATGGGGTTTCAGAATATCCTTGGCGATGACATGTTCCGCCACCGGCCAGTACTCGGCAAACTGCGGACCATCCGGATAGCCCACGCCGGTGAGATAGTTAATCAAGGCATCAAACCATACATAGGTGACGAATTTATCATCAAAGGGCAGCTCGATGCCCCAGGTGAGCCGGGACTTCGGACGTGAAATGCACAGATCCTCCAGCGGCTCACTCAAAAACGACAGGACTTCATTACGATATCGTTCCGGGGTGATAAATTCCGGATGGGTATGGATATGGTCGAGGAGCTGCTGCTGGTAGCGGGACATGCGAAAAAAATAGTTCTGTTCGGCAATTTCCTCGGGCGGTTTCTGGTGATCGGGGCAGTTGCCGTCGACAAGCTCCTTGCCGGTGAGATAGCGCTCACAGCCCTGGCAGTAGAGACCGGTATACTCATCGAAATAGATATCGCCGCTGTCATAGACCTTCTGAAGAATCCTCTGTACCACCGCGACGTGCTCAGCGTCCGTCGTTCTGATGAAATGATCCGGTTCCACCTGCAGCAGCGGCCAGGTCTGTCGAAAGAGAGCGCTTATCTTGTCAACATAGTCCTGCGGTGGGACATGGTCATTTTCCGCCGCCTTGACAATCTTGTCCCCGTGCTCGTCGGTGCCGGTCTGAAAACGCACCTTCTCCCCACACAGCCGCCTGAAGCGACTGTAGGTGTCGGCAACTATGGTCGTATAGGCGTGACCAAGATGGGGCTGGGCATTCACATAATATATCGGTGTGGTAATATAGGTTGTCATAGTTCCATTATTCTGAGTGCAGTAAAAACGATGCCAGGAAGCTTTTTATCCGGCCGTTGTCGCCCAACAAAGTTGCCTACTTGCCTTTTTTCTTTTCTCTTTTCTTCTCGGGATTGTCTTTTTTTAAAGGCTGCGACAACTCCCACTGGTCTTTTTTCAGCACGACATCGTCACCGGCGCTGTTTTCGGCAATGACCGCATCCTGCAGCGGCATCTGCCGTTTAACGAGATACTGTTCGCCGTCGACCTTGACCTTTTTACCCGTCTTCGGCATGTTCTTGCGTTGTTTTTTGTAGGTTTCGTACTCATAGGTCAAACAGCAGAGCAGCCGATTGCACACCCCGGATATTTTCGTCGGGTTGAGCGGAAGATCTTGCTCTTTGGCCATTTTAATCGACACCGATTCAAAATTTTTAATATACGAAGAACAGCACAGCTCGCGCCCGCAGGTGCCGATACCACCGATCATTTTCGTTTCATGGCGCACCCCGACCTGACGCATTTCCACTCTGGTGCGAAACTCCTGGACGAGGTCTTTTACCAGCATCCTGAAGTCGACCCTGCTGTCGGCGGTAAAATAGAAAATCATTTTGCTGCCGTTGAAAAAACGTTCCACCCTGACAAGATGCATGCCAAGACTATGTTTTTCTATCAAGGAACGGCACACCTTAAAAGCAATTTCTTCAGTTTCCGCCAGGTTGACGAATTTTTCCAGCTCAACTCCCTGGGCCACCCGTTCAAGTTCATGGTTGGCCTGCCCCTTCGGTCCATGGCATCCGCATATCGGGGAATAGCCCGCTATACGCGCTGGCTCAAGGCCATGATCCGTCTTGACCATCACCACGGTGCCGGCGACGAGCCCGGGAAAGGGGCCGGCACCGGTAAACTGCTGCCCACCTTGGCGAAACTGAAACCGATAGTACACCGGTTCCTGCGCAGGTGCTTCATCGACATAAATTTCGTTTTCACTGACTGACATAGAGCATGTATCCTTTAGTGCTTCAGCTCGTTAGCACTGCAACTTGAACAAAAGAACCTCACAGACGAGGCTTCGGGTACAGTTACGGGCAAGTTCCCTCTCCGCCCGATCAATAGCCTGTAATTTAACAAAAAGTTCACTCGAATGCCAACTCTTCCCCGAAATGGTGCCGGTAATCGCCCCGGACCCGTCTGCGGCGCCTCCGAGGAGAAGATCCCTTAACCAGATTTTAAGCAGCCCCAGAAGAGATGGCAGCTCTTCTTTCAGACTTGCCATATTTTCCGCTAAATGCAAGAGTTCTCCAACATCGCGATCGGCATCCATCGCCTTATCCGATAAAAACGACACCGTTTTTCGCCACAGACCGATCATGGCCGTTTTATGAAACAGCAGGGCCTTGCCGGGACTCCCCTCGGAAAGCCGCGCCAGAAGGAGGGCGGCTTCGCGTTCAACCCCCTGCTGCACAAGAATAGTCACCGTATCATCAACACTCAATTGGCTAAACGGCACCACCTGGCATCTTGAGGTCAGGGTCGGCAGAATCTCCTGCGAGGCCTCGGCGGTGAGGATAAGCAGGTTGTTTTCCGGCGGTTCTTCCAGGGTCTTCAGCAGGCTGTTGGCCGCCTCACGGCGCATGGTCTGGACATCTTCCAGCACCACGACGCGCATGGTCGATTCATAGGGCGGGTAGCTGAGTTCCTTCGTCAGCCGCCGGATCTGATCAATTTTGATCACCCCTTTCTCCGGACTGACCACCTGAAAATCAGGGTGATTCATCGAACGGAACTTTTTACACGAGACACAGACCCCGCAGGCCCCGATCCGTTCTTTATCCCGACAGTTTACCGCGGCGGCGACCCCCCTGGCAAACAGCCTTTTGCCGACCCCTTCCGGCCCCTTGAAGATATAGGCATGCGGCACACGACCGGCGGCAAGAGAGCGGCTGAGCATCCGCTTGGCCTTCTCCTGGCCAAAGAGCTGGGTGAAACAGCAAAAAGAGGAAACCGCCATGCCCGTCATCCGTCCAACACTCCCGTCAGTTAAAAAAGAGAGGGCTGCCGGCTGTTGGCCGACTGAGCGGTCTCGTTATCCTGCCCTTTTTCGCCAAAGCCGCCCAGATAGAGATAACGCTCAAGACTGCGCTGGTAATCGGTCCAGCTTCTTTCCTTTTTGTCCATTTTCCTTCTCAGCTGTTCGGTAATATTCATTTTGGCATCGAGGTCATCCAGAAAACTGAGCATGAATGCCTCCACGGTCATCGGCACGGTCGGCGAACCGAATTCCTGCCGGCCATGATGACTAAGGATGAGATGCTGCAGCTGTTCCAGCAGCTCTTCGGGGAAATTATCTATTTTTCCGGCCGCCTGAGCCACCATTTCACTGCCGATAACCAGATGCCCTTTCAGCCTGCCGCGCACGGTATATTCGACGATTCCCCCTTCCATCTTCAGCTCTTCGAGTTTACCAATATCGTGCAGCAAAGCGCCGGCGATAAGCAGCGACCGGTCAACCCCTGCATAGTGTTTCGCCAGAAAATCAGCAACTCCGGCCACCGACAGGGAATGTTCGAGCAGGCCGCCGATATAGGCATGGTGAATGCCCTTGGCGGCAGGGGCCGCCTGGAAGCACGACCACCACTCACCTTTTTTAAAAAAATGGTTGAGCAGTTTCTTTAAAAAAGGATTGCTCACTCCGAGGACAAGGGCCTGCAGCCCATCGGCCATTTCCTGGATGTTTCTCGGCGAGGCAGGATAGAAATGGCCCAGGTCAACGTCCGCCTCGGCAACCCGGCTGACCCCATCAATACGCAGCTGCAGGGCGTCACGATACGACTGCACCATCCCCGTCAGCCGCACCACTGTTCCAGTCTGACAAATTTCCTGCAGTGCCGGGACATTATCCCAGACCGGCCCGGATACTTCGCCGCTCTTGTCCATGACGGTCAACACCAGATACGGCTTGCCCGCCCGGGTCTCGCCAAGTTTGACGTTTTTAACCAGAAAGAGGTCTTCAAACCGGTCACCTTCTTTCAGCCCATCGACAAATAATTTTTTTTCCATCATCTCTTCCCACTCACGGTGCAGAATTCCCCCAGGCCCTGGTCGTGTCTTCTGTCCTTCTCACCGGCCTGCCAGGTTCTCCGTCCAGTCATAAAATCATAAAAAGGCTGAAGTATACAAGGAATAGCCCAAAAATACTCATTAATTCACGGCAAAGGCGGCAAAACAGCCGGTCACTGCCTGGAAAATACGATTTTCCTGCTTGCTGATTTTTATAATCAGTGCGATAATGCCGGATTTCGCTGGGCATAGCCAACAGCTGCAAAACCTGCCGTCACCATAAAAACTACCCCCGAGAGAGGGAAAACAAGTCGGTGCAAACACCCTGACGAGATTCTTTTAACAAGCTGAAAAGAATCTCCCCGGGAACTTGCCGCCTGCAACCAGGAGTAAAGAGCATGAGGAAACAGATGATCATTTCGGTGATGTCCAAGGACAGACCGGGAATAATTGCCGACATTACCGGGGCCATCTACCAACTTGGCGGCGATGTCGCCGATTTAAACCAGACGGTTCTCTGCGGCTATTTGACGATGATTCTCAGTGCTTCCTTTCCCCCGGAAGTGACCAAAGAAGATCTCCTCGCCGCCATTTCCCATATCAAAACCAGCTGTAAATTTGAAGTGTCGATCAAGGAGCTTACCGCCGACCAGCAAGAAGAAAATATGGGCCCACCCGAAGAGACGTATATTCTCACCGTGCAGGGACCGAACAAGAGCGGCATCGTCCACGGTATCAGCCTGTTCTGTTACAACCACAATATCAACATCTTCGACCTGGCGACCACCCTGAAAAACGACCAGTACACCATGGCCCTGCAGCTGGATCTGAAACACTGCACCACATCACTTGACACCCTGCAGCAGGAGCTTGAAGAATACTCACGGCAAAGCGGGCTGACCATCATGATGCAGCATAATGACATTTTTCAGGTAACCAACGAAGTCACCCTGCACTGAAGAAAGCCGATCATTTTTATTCCCGCATCACGCATTGTTACGGGACAGGAGAAACAACGACCATGCTACGTTCCGACCAGATTCTTGCCACCGTCGAGATGATTCAAAAAGAAAATCTCGATGTCCGTACAGTGACCATGGGCATCAGTCTTCTCGATTGCCGAGGAGGCGATGTCGAACAAACATGCCAGAAAATTCATGAGAAAATAGTCGGCTATGCCGGGAATTTCGTGGCAACCTGCGATACAATAAGTAAAAAATATGGTATTCCCATCGTCAATAAGCGTATTGCCGTAACCCCGATAGCCTTTGTCGGGGCCGGTTTTCTTCGCGATGATTTTGTCCGCATCGCCAGAACCCTCGACCAGGCGGCAACAGCCGTCGGCGTTGATATCCTCGGCGGCTTTTCCGCCCAGGTGGAGAAGGGGATGACCAGAACCGACCGGGAATTTATCGCCTCGATCCCGGAGGCTCTGGCGCAGACCGAAAAGGTCTGTTCCTCGATAAATATCGGCACCACCCAGAAAGGCATCAATATGGACGCCCTGGCGATGATGGGCCACACCATTAAAGAGCTGGCGGCAAGGACCGCCGATCAGGGCGGCTTTGGGGCGGCAAAGTTTGTCGTCTTCTGCAATCAGCCCGGCGACAATCCGTTCATGGCCGGCGCCATTCATGGCGTGGAAGAAGCGGATGCAGTCCTCAACGTCGGTGTCAGTGGACCAGGGGTCATAGCCCGGGCCCTGGAGCGGCTTATCGAGAAACATCCGGAGCCGGGCAGCCTGCAGCTCGATGAACTGGCCGAGGAGATCAAACAGACCACCTTCCGGGTTACCCGCTGCGGCGAGCTTATCGGCCGCGTCGTCTCCAAATCCCTGGGCATAGACTTCGGCGTGGTCGATCTGTCCCTGGCCCCGACGCCGACCATCGGCGACAGCGTCGGCGAAATTTTCAAGATTCTCGGGGTGGACGCCATCGGTGCCCCCGGTACCACTGCCATTCTCGCCATGCTCAACGACGCCGTGAAAAAAGGCGGCATCTTTGCCAGTAAAACAGTGGGCGGTCTGAGCGGTGCTTTTATCCCGGTCATGGAAGACGCCATGCTCGCCGAAGCGGTGGGTGACGGCTCGCTCTGTCTGGAAAAACTCGAGGCGATGACCTGCGTCTGTTCCGTCGGCCTGGATATGATCGCCATTCCCGGGTCGGTCGATGCCGATACCATCTCGGCAATCATCGCCGACGAGATGGCTCTTGGCCTGATCAACGCCAAGACCACCGCCGCGCGCCTCATCCCGGTGCCTGGCAAGGAGGTCGGTGACTCTGTCAGTTTCGGCGGCCTTTTCGGCGCAAGCCCGATTATGCCGGTAAGAAACATCGGCAAGTCGAGCAGGTTCATCGCCTGGGGCGGCAGAATGCCGGCGCCGATCCACAGTTTTAAGAACTGACCCCGTTTTTTTCACCACGCATAAAACACGCCCCGAGCACTTGTGCTCCCCGTGACCGGGGCGTGGCTACAATGATGTCAGTCGCCGGCCGCGGCGGCGGCGGCCTCCTGCAAACGGCCAAGCAGATACCCAGCCAGTTCCTCATCATTTTCGTACATGTCAAAACAGTAGCCGTCCTGGCCGGACAGGCCGCCGGGAATGATTTCTCCACGCCCGGCGGGATCGGTGATCATGTCTTCATAAAAACATACCGACAGCCATCTCTCGCCGGGATCGTCATCAATGACATCGACGATGGCAAAGAGAGCCTTTTCCTTCTGATGCTTATGCACCGGTCGCATCGAATAGCTCACCCCCGGCCGCGCGGCAAAGGTAAAGGTCACGCCCTCAAGCGAAGCCAACTCCCTATAAAATCTCCCGAACCAGTCACGCATCGGCTGTACCTCACCCGGCCAACTGTTAAGAAAAGATTCGATTTCCTGGGCAGCGGTCTGTGCAGCATCCATTTCTCTCCTCCATTGTCAATTTGACAAAATTGAATCTTCAGCCATCATTTATGTGGTATCATGGAAAAGGTATACCTTACCGCAAGAGTGAACATTCTTTAAGTAATTTCAGCTTATTCTTCCAGGAAATTTCATGCAGATACTCACCGCTCCTTCAAAGACCCAGCAATATAACAAACGAATACATGCACAGTACACCCAGCCCCTGCTGCTCGACCACGCGAAAATCCTCATCGACTTCCTCAAGCTGCTCGACCGGGACGAACTCGGTCGGCTGATGCGGACCAGCGAACGGCTGACCGAATCAAGCTACCAGCGCATCCACGCGTTCACCACCCCCTTCTCCCCGGACAATGCCAAACAGGCGCTTTTTACCTTTCAGGGAGATGCCTACAGTGCCATAGCGGCGGCAGACTACAGCCCGGAGCAACTACGCTATGCCCAGGAGCATCTCTTTATCCTCTCCGGTCTCTATGGCCTGCTCAGGCCACTTGATCTGATGCAGCCGTACCGGCTGGAAATGGGCTGTTCCCTGTCGGTGGCAGGGGTCGATAACCTCTATCAGTTCTGGCGGGAAAAAATTACGGCGAGCCTCAACGAAACCTTCGCAGAAAACGGGGACAGCGTGCTGGTCAATCTTGCCTCCAAGGAATATTCCAAGGTCGTTGACGAGAAGAAACTGCAGGCGGAGATGGTGCATATCACCTTTCAACAAGTGCACAATGGTCGACTGCGCACGATTCCCATTCATGCCAAGAGAGCACGGGGGATGATGATCGATTTTGCCATCACCCACCATATCGACAAGGCGGCCAGGCTGCGGGAATTCCGAGTCGACGGCTATTGTTTCAGTCCTGAAAATTCAAACGCGACCGAGTGGCTTTTCGTCAAAAGTACCTAAACCGTCCTTCCGATGCGCCGTATTTCCCCTGGGGGGCCACCACCCTGTTCTCTTTAGAGGATGGTTTTTATCAGCACAAAACCGCCGATCAACAAGACAACAAAGGTGATGGACAGGATATTGAAGTAGCGGTCAATAAACCGCCTGATCTGCGGGCCAAATCGCCAGATAAGCCCGGCAACGAGGAAGAAGCGGGCGGAACGGGCGAGCAGCGAGACGAGCATAAAGGTAAAAAAGTTCGACTGGACAAAACCGGCAGTGATGGTGAAAAGCTTGTAAGGAATGGGCGTAAACCCGGCCGTGCCGACTATCCAGACATCATATGCCTTGAAATATTGCTGGACCAGACCATATCTCTCCGACAGGCCGTACCAGTCGATAATGGACATACCGATACCGTCCATAAACCAGTAGCCGAGCCCATAGCCCAGCCCGCCGCCCAGAACCGACCCTACGGAGCAGATCAACGCGTAGCGAAAAGATCTGCCAGGTCGGACCACACACATGGCAATAAGAAAGACATCGGGAGGAATGGGGAAAAACGAGGATTCGACAATGGCGATGAGAAACAGCACCCATTCCCCATGCCGCCCGCTGATCCACTCCATGCACCGGTCATAAAGGCGGCGGATCAGCCCCGGCGCACCCATCGTTTCACTTACCCCAGCCATGTTCTCCCACCAGGTCGACAAAACGGACACTGGCAAGATTAGTCACCTCGACCTGCCCTTCTTTTTTCTCAAGCAGCTGCAACTCCTGCACATGCTGCGTGCCGACCGGAATAATCAACCGGCCGGGATCGGCAAGCTGTTCTATCAGCGGTTCGGGGATCTCCGGACCGCCGGCGGTGACCATAATTGCATCATAGGGTCCATTTTCCGGCCAGCCAACGGTCCCGTCGTCCAGTTTCGACCTGATATTATAGTAGCGCAGCTGATCAAAGACCTTCCTGGCCCCGGCTAAAAGTGAGTTAATTCGCTCCACCGTATATACCTGGCTGCACAGACGGCAGAGAACCGCGGTCTGGTACCCACTGCCGGTGCCTATCTCAAGAACCTTTTCCTGACCGGTCAAGTGCAGCGCCTGGGTCATAAAGGCGACAATATAGGGCTGTGAAATGGTCTGGCCGGCGCCGATCGGTAAAGGATGATCGCCATAGGCCCGGCCACGCATGGCGTCATCGACGAAACAGTGCCGCGGCACCTCGGCCATGACGGCCAGAAGACCTTCGTCGACAATATCACGGCTCCGGAGCTGTTCCAGGACCATTCGTTCGCGCCCGGTTCGGTACTGATCCATCACTCTTTTTTCTCTTGCCAGGAAAAGTCATCCGACCAGCCGAGATCGTCGGCATCGGAAGAGGAGTAGGTAACCCCGGTGACGATCTTGTTCTGTAGCGTGACGACAACCTGACGGTATTCCGGGGCCCCCAGGCGTTTGCCGACAAGGGGCGCCTTTTCTAAAAAGGTCATGTGCTTGTCATTGTACAGCCACTTTTCCACCCCTGCATCAAGTTCCTGCTGTTTATCCGGGGCGCCGAGAAAGATCAAGACATCTTCCTCGGTCGACTCGCCAACCTTCAGCAGGGCGACATCGGCGGCGAGATGACGAACCGGCGTGTTGTAACAACCGGAAATGGCCACCAGAGCAAGGAGCAGCAGCAGGACAAAATTCGTTCGCAAAACCATACAATTCTCCAAAGAGCAGATTGTTGTTAAACATCAACAACTCTATAGCCTGTGGGTATTTATTTTTCAACGATTAACCCCGACCAACGGGAAATAAGAGGAATTTTCACCGCAGAAAAAGAGCTTTGGGGCAGAAAGGAGTGCCCCATGCCGGACAAAACCGGCATGGGGCAGAGGCGAGACACGGGTCGGGATCAGTTCTCGACAACGCGGTTAAGTATCCTGTAATTCCTCTCGACCATTTCCAGGGGATCGACGACAAGACCCGCCTGAATCATGGCATTATCATGAATCTGCTTGGCCACCTCACCGGCGAAGAGGTCGTCTTTTTTATGCAGTTCGGCCAGTTTGACGATAAGCGGATTCTTAGCATTGATCTCCAGTTTTTTCTTCGCACCCTCCATGCCGGGGATGCCGTGTTCTTTCCTGCCGGCGGACAGAATGCGCTCCATGGTCGAGGTCATGTGACCGCCCGGATTGACAATCATCGCCGGGGCGTCAACCAGTCGTTTGGAAACAACCACCTCCGAGACGGTCTTCTCAAGCACCTTCTGCATCCATTTGGTCAGTTGGTCCAAGGCGTCCTTATCCAGCCGGCTACCCTCCCCGACACTCTTTTCGTCCTTGATCTCCTCCTCACCTTTATTGAGAGAAAGCTCAGCACTGTCGGCGGACACCAGTTTTTTTCCGTCGAACTCACCGAGATGACTGAGGACGAAGTCATCGATCGGTTCCATGGTATAGAGAATTTCGATATCCTTTTTGGTAAACATCTCCACATACGGTCCGGCCTCGATTGCCGCCCGGTTCGGGCCGTTTATGTAATAGATCTCCTCCTGATCCGGATTCATGCGCAGGAGATAATCGGCCAGGGCAATGGGGGTGCCGTCGGCGGATTTCGACGACTCAAAGCGGAGCAGCCGGCCGAGCTCCTTCTGGTATTCATAATCGGAGGTCACCCCTTCCTTGAGATAGATGCCGAAGGTCGACCAGAATTTCAGATATTTTTCCGGCTCCCGCGTCGCCTCTTCATCAAGATACTTTAACAACCGCTTGGTGATCACCCGGCGCAGTTTGGCGACCAGGGCATTGTCCTGCAGGGCCTGCCTGGAGATATTCAGCGGCAGATCTTCACTGTCGACCACGCCTTTGAGAAAACGCAGCCAATCGGGCAGGATATTCTTTGAATGTTGATCAATAAGAATGCGCTGGCAATAGAGATTGACCCCGGGATCGACCTTGCCGAAGCCAAAAACCTCAAAATTTTCCGCCGGGACGAAGAGCAGCGCATTGATGGCGAGGGGGGCGTCCGCCGAAAAATGCAGGCGGTACATCGGATCGGTTGCCGCGTTGCCGATAAATTTATAAAATTCGTTATATTCTTCGTCACTGACATCATTTTTATTTTTCGTCCAGAGGGCCTGCACGGTATTGATGGTCTCGCCATCGATCTTGATGGGAAAAGAGACAAAGGACGAATACTGCTTAATAATCGAGTTGATTTTCCATTTCTGGGCATAATCCTTGGCATCGTCTTTCAGTTCGATAATGACTTTTGTGCCGCGGTGGAGCCCGGTCATCTCGGTTATGGTAAAGGAACCTGCGCCGTCGGACACCCATTCGTGCCCTTCGCTCTTGTCCCAGGACCGAGTCTGCACCCGGACGGTCTTGCCGGCCATAAACGCCGAGTAGAAGCCGACGCCGAACTGGCCGATGAGGCTGACATCTTTCTTGGCCGCTTCGACAAGGTTGGCCAGGTAGGTGTTCGAACCGGAATGGGCAATCGTTCCCAGATTGTGCTCCAGTTCACCTTTCGTCATGCCTATGCCGGTATCGGTAATCGTCAGGAAATTTTTTTCTTCATCGAGCTCGATGGTAATTTCCAGGGGCATATGGCCGTCAAAGACCTCTGTCTCGGTAATGCTGGCATGGCGAAATTTCTCCAGGGCATCGGCCGCATTCGAGATCAACTCCCGGACAAAAACATCCCGTTCGGTATAGAGGGAGTTGATGACAATATCGAGGAGTTTCTTCGTTTCCGCCTTGAATTCATAGGTTGCTTTTTCACTAGTCATGTTTTACCTCACATAATGGAGTACGTGGATACCTGCGAAAGACTCTCCCGTATTTTTTAGCAGAACAGTTTTTCGTGCAGATACTCATCCCGTTTATCGGGGCTGGAGAGGGAAAAAGCCTTTTCCCTCTCCATTGATTTTTTGGAGAAAGTCGGCCAAAATGGTAAGCATCGATGCTCAACTGTCAAGAGCCTGTAAACCCTCGTCGCCCGCCCTTTGCACCAGGTAAAACCCTATGAAAATAATCGCCTTTGGGGATATACATATGGCCACCGCCGGGGTCGAGAGAATACCCGGCATCAAAGAGGCCGACCTGGTGCTTCTCAGTGGAGACCTGACAAACTACGGTGGTGCAAAGGAGACGAAAACCGTTCTTGATGACATCCTCAAAATCAATCCAAACGTGCTCGGCCAATTCGGCAACCTCGATAGGCGCGAGGTCAACGACTATCTGGAGCAGCTGGACATCAACCTGCACGGGCAAGCCAGGCTGGTCCGGGGCGAGGTGTGCCTGGTCGGGGTCGGCGGCTCGAACTTTACGCCCTTTCGCACCCCGTCGGAATTCCCGGAAAAAGAGCTTGCCGCCCTGGCCGGCAGGGCCTTTCGCCAGGGGCAGGAATACATCGCCCTGGCCCAGCCCCTGCATAAGCGAAAAATCCCGCTCATCCTCATTTCCCATGTGCCACCCTTTCATACCGCGGTCGACAGATTATCCAACGGCAAGCACGTTGGCTCAAAAGCCATCCGCACGGCCATTGAACACTACCGGCCGGATCTCTGTATTACCGGCCATATCCATGAAGCAAAAGGGCGTGACATGATTTGCAGCACGCCTGTCTATAATCACGGCATGCTCAGGCAAGGCGGCTGGGTAACCATTACTGTCAGTCAATCTCAACTCGAAATAACCCTTCAATGAACAGGCAATATCAAACTCTTATCTTAGGCGGAGGTCTGTCCGGCCTCACCGTCGCCCATAAATTGCGGCTGCACAAACCCAACCACCGTTTTTGCATCCTGGAAAAAAGCGGCCATACAGGCGGTGTCATTCGCACACACCATGACCAGGGCTATATCACCGAAATCGGCCCGCATGGTTTTTTAGACAACTGCGCCGAAAGTAGAGAGATCCTGGCGGAAACCGGACTCGACCGCGAATGCATTAAAGCGCCGCTGATCGATTTCGTCCGATATGTCTATCTGAACGGCAAACTCAACCTCATCCCGCAGACCCCCGGCAAGATTCTCAGGGCGCCACTCATTCCATGGCCGGCCAAATTGCGGGTTCTGGCGGAATTATGGCAACCGCCCCTGGACGGGGAACCGACGGTGGCCAAATGGGTTAACCATCGTTTCGGCCCGGCCCTGCTCCCTTTTCTTGACGCCGTCTACACCGGAACCTATGCCGGCGATGTCAACCGGCTGACCATCGACAGTGTCATGCCCGGAGCACGGGCGCTGGAAAAAGAATACGGCTCGGTACTGCGCGGTCTTGCGGCCAGGATGTGGCAGAAAAAACGACAGGGGAAGGAAAAGGCCACCTTCACCATGCCGGCGATGACCAGTTTTCCCTCGGGCATGCAGCGATTACCTGAGCGGCTCAGCGAAAACCTGATCCGCGGCCGGGATCTCCACCTGCACACCACGGTCACCTCTGTCGATGCCGATAACGGCGGCTGGCAGGTGCACACCTCCAGGGGGCTGTTCCAGGCAAAAAATGTCGTCTTCGCCCTGCCGGCCAATGGTGCGCTGCAGCTCCTTGACCACATCGACCCGAGCCTGCCGGAAAAATCCATCCCCGAGACCTGGATCGCCAGCGTTGTCTTCGGTTTTACCGATGACAGCAAACTCCCGCCCGGTTTTGGCTACCTCACGCCGGAATGCGCACAGCGATTCACCCTCGGCTCGCTCTTTTCCTCGAACATGTTCCCCGGACGCGCACCCAAAGGTCATGTGGTCTTTGAAACCCTGGTCGGCGGCAGAAGGCATCCCGAGCGACTTGCCTTCGATGACCAGACCCTGACACAAAAGGCCCTGAACGACGTGCGGGACATCCTCCAGTTGAAAGGAGAACCAGCCTATACCACCGTTCTGCGGTCCAGCGGCGGCATCCCGCAACTGGAGAAAAACTATCCGCGACTGCTGGCATGGCGGGAAAAATTCCTGGCAACCCATCCCGGACTGCAGATTGTCGGCTTCGGCTGGGAGGGTATTGGCCTGAACGATATGATGAAATGCGCCAGCCGCGCGGCTGGCGCAATTGTTACCGCATCGGCCGGCACGCAGCAGGGAGCGGACCTCAAGGGCGTCTATTTTTGACAGCACCTTGGCGGCATGCACCAATAAAACAGGGCCTGGTCGTCATGACGACCAGGCCCTGCTGCTGTTTGAAGCTTTCTGCCCGGACAAGGAAAAATCAGGCGGCAGACGTTTTGTCCTGCAGCGTTTTAGTTAGAGCTGCTTGACCTTGTTGCTCAATATTTCCAGCTGCGCATTGACCGAGGTGTCCCGGACCAGCTTGGTGGAGACAACCTTGATGGAGTGCAGAACCGTTGAATGATCCCGGTTGAAGGTTTTACCTATGTCGACCAGGGATTCCTCGGTGTACTTGCGGGCCAGGTACATGGCAATCTGCCGCGGGGTAGTAACGGCCTTTTTCCTCGACTTTGACTGCAGGTCCTTGACGCTTACCTTGAACTGGCCGCTGACCAGCTCGCCGATCATCGCCGCGGTAAGTGTCTGGTTCACACCGATGATCGACGCCACCACTTCCCGGACAAGATCCATGTCCACGTGACCGCCGGTCAGTCGCGCCCTGGCACGAACGGCAATGAGCGCTGATTCGATTTTCCGGACATCACCACGAATATGGTTGGCCAGATAGCCGACCAGCTCCTCGTCGAGAAAGAGCTGCTGCTGCAGGGCCTTCTTTTCAACAATCCGGTAGCGTGTCTCGACATCCGGAGCTTTCATGGTGGTAACCAGCCCGGAGGTCATCCTCGAGCGAAATTCGTTGTCGATACCGACCAAATCGCCCGGGGTGCTATTAGAGGTCAGGATAATTCTCTTGCCCGATTTAATCAGGGTATCGAGAATGTCATTGAGCTCCTCCTGGGTTTTTTTCTTGCCGGTCAGAGAATGGATGTCCTCGACCAGAAGGATATCACAGTTTTCCTGGTATTTGCGCTTGAAATCATCCATGGTCTTCGTCTGAATGCCACGGATCATCTCCGCTGCGAACTGTTTGGCGGTCAGGTAGTACAGCCTGGTCATCGGCGATTCCGTATACACTTTATGGGCCACGGCATGGGTCAGATGACTTTTGCCGAGACCGGTGCCACTATTAATATAGAGGCAAGGTCCAACCAGCCCATCCTCGGCGACCATTGACCTGCAGGCGGACTCGGCAAGAATATTGCAGTCGCCGACCATGAACTCATCAAAGGTATAACGCGGGTGCAGGGCGCGGAATTTTGAATTGTTGACAGGGACACTCGGCAGCCGCATCTGGGTTCCGGACACACTCTTTTTGGTCGAAAAAACAGGTGCATCGTTTCGATTTTTTTCACAAAAAACAATCTGCGCCGCGAGCAGGCCATTTTCCTGTAATTTGTCTTCGATCACCGATGAAAAGTTCTGCTTAACATAGGCGCTGAAATATCTATCCGGTCCCGACAGGTAGAATTTATCTCCCTGCAAACGCTCAAACTGGAGTGGCTCTATCCAGAGTTGAAAAATATTATCCGCAAGAGTCTCTTTAAGACTTTCTTTAATTTTCGACCAGACCATAAAAGAATCCTTCATCCCTCGTGACACTATAAATTATTGACGAACAAAACTTCGTTCGCCCAGCCGGAACAATGCCCCAGACAATCACTCTGTGGCAATTCGCATACCTAAAATGAAGCAACTTTCAGCTTTTACAAAGCATTTAGTAGAAACATCGAATGGGAATCACCCGATGTGAAGTTTATGTGAGGGAATAAACTCTACTTTTTTTTTTCCGTCAAAGACGATTTTCAGATATTTTCAGACGACTTCGCCGGGTTCTCCACACCACCAACAACTCATTGATTTTAGGAGCATCTACGATTTCAAAGAGCGCAAGGTCCACGGTTTGCGAGCCTTCCATTCCAGTACTCTTTTCTTGCGATATCTAGCACCCTTAGGTGCTTATCCACAAAGTTATCAACAGTTACACAAAAATACACAACTTGATATATCTCCATTTTAGTAAAAATTACTCAATATACCTCAACTTTTCCAATGTCATCGTGTCACAGCTTAGTCATATCGCGGGTTTCAGCTGAGACACTTTTTTTTCGAATAGTTTAATTTTTTTTACCACGGCCAGGGCCTGCCCCGGTGCGAATTATCGACTGTTGCCCAGGCAAGTTCCTTCACTGCAACTGCACCCTTTTGCAGGATCACCCGGCCGCACTCCCCGACGGTTGTACCGGTGGTAAAACATCGTCAACGAGACAAACCCCCGCACCTTGAAAATTGCTCGTCGCCCGTGCGTCAAACGCCCCTCGCAAATTTCTCCAGCGGGCAATCCGGCCTGGTTTCGCCTGCGCGGCACAGTATCTCCTGCGCTTACCAGCCAATCCGCCTTGCTGAGACTCCGCCTGTTTGCAAAAAACAGCCCGGCTCATCACCGGACAGGCGCACACTTCCCCTTTTTCATGTATTGCTTTTTCCAGTTGCCGCATCTCTGACAGGGCATCCCGCCTCGGCTACCACGGACTTCGGCACGCATTGACGGTGCACTCTCCCCGGCAATTCCCATATTTTTCCCCTCTAGTCGTTTGGATCCTTTGCAATTAAGAGGAAACATGGCATAATGCTGACGCTTTTAATCATGTCGGCTCATCAAAGGGTAACAGTGCATATCGGAGAAGGCAGGCTTTGCCCCCTCCGTCTGGCTGTGATTTCATTAACAGGAAGGTTTGTATGACGATATTCAGGAAGATTTTTTTTCAAACAGAGGCAAAGCTTGCACCGATTTTTTGTCTGACCTTGTCGTTTTTTCTCCTGCTTGCAGCCTCTCCTGTCCAGGCAGGAAATGCCAAGACCACTTTTCTCCCTTTGAGCATTAAAAGTGGTGGCGAGATCAGCAACCTGCAGGAAAAAGCGGACCGCGACCTGCAGGGAGCCCTCGGCCAAACGGACATCCTCTTCCTTGCGCGCAGTGAGGCGGAGAAACTGGCAAACTACCAGGGGAGCTGGCCACCGGTGGGAAAGGTGATGCAGGAGATAGCGGCAAAGACCGATTCCGATAATCTCGTCACCGGCACGCTTACCCAGATCGGCAGCCAGATCAGCGTGGATATTAAACTTTTTGATCTTCTCTCGCCCGGAAATCCAACCTACTATTATCAAACGGTCGACTCCCCCGATGGGCTGCGGGCAGCCTTTGACACCATTGTCTCCGAAATAACGCGTTATACCGAGAGGGATTTCCGCATCGCTTCTCTTGCTCCAGAAGGCAACAAGCGGATCGATTCCGGGGCAATCCTGCGAAAGATAACAACGAAAGTGGGTGACGCGTATGACCAGGCGACCCTCAGAAAGGATCTGAAAGAAATCTATTCCATGGGCTATTTCAATGATGTGCAGATTGACGTCAGTGATACCCCGAAAGGAAAAAAAGTCATATTCCGGGTCGTCGAGAAACCGGTGATAAAATCCGTTATCTATACAGGAATGGATGAAGTAAAGGAAGAGGATGTCAAAGGGGCGGCCAACATCAAGGAACACTTTATTCTCAACCCGGCCAAGATCACTGTCGCCGAAGAAGCGATCCGCCAGCTCTATAAGACGAAAGGATTTTATAACAGCAAGGTTACCTCGAAAATCTCTTACCCCGACAACCAGGGAGCCGTTGTTGAGTTCACCATCGACGAAGGGGTAAAAATGTACATTAAGGAGATCAGCGTTGAGGGGAACACGACCTTTGATGACGATGAACTCCTGGATCAGATCGAAACAAGTGAAAAATGGTTTATGTCATGGCTGACGGAAGGCGGCCTGCTTGATATGAACATGGTACAGCAGGACGCCGCGCGGATTGTCACCTACTATAATGACCAGGGTTTTCTGGAAGCGAAAATCGGCGAGCCGGAAATAAAACAGGAAGAAGAATGGCTCTACGTCAAATTCGTCGTCGAAGAAGGCACCCGGTTTAAACTCGGAACAGTCGATTTTACCGGTGACCTGCTGACAGGAAAAGACGAGTTGATGAAGCTGCTGACCATCCAGGATAAAGAATATCTCAGCCGACAGGCCATTCGAGACGATATTCTCAAATTGACCGACTCCTACTCCGAGGCCGGTTTTGCTTTTGCGGACATCAGGCCGATTGTCAAAAAGACCCCGGCCGGGGATCACATGGATGTTACCTTTGATATCCGCAAGAACAATCTCGTCTACATCGAACGGATAAGCATCAGGGGGAACAGCCGCACCCGGGACAACGTCATCCGGCGGGAATTACTCATCGCCGAGGGCGGCGTCTTCGACTCGAAGGCCTTACGCGAGTCCACCCAGGCCCTGCAGCGGCTGACCTATTTTGAAGAGGTGAACATCATCCCTGAACCCTCTCTCAATCCCGACCGCATGAACGTCATCGTCGAGGTCAAGGAGAAGAGTACCGGGAATTTCAGTATCGGCGCCGGCTTCAGTTCAGCGGATAATCTCATTCTCATGGGACAGATTTCCGAGAACAACTTCCTCGGCCGGGGTGACACCCTGTCGCTCAGCGGCAATGTCAGCAGCTCAAGCTCGAGGTACAATCTGGGGTACACCAATCCCCATCTCAATGATTCCGCCCTTTCCTGGGGGCTGGACCTGTTCAGTACCGAACGTGAATACGACGACTACACCAAGGATTCCGTGGGAGGTGGTGTTCGTATCGGCTATCCGTTATTCGGCAAATGGAAGATCTTCGGCAACTACAGCTATACCGATACCGATCTGACCGATGTCTCGGAGAACGCCTCCTATATTATCCAGGAGTCCGTTGATCTGCATATCACCAGCGCCATCAAGATGTCCCTCGTCCGGGACACCCGGAATAAACTCTACGGTGCCTCGGAAGGTTCGAGGAATGTGGTCAGTGTCAAATATGGCGGCGGCCCACTGGGGGGCGATGCCCAGTTTACCAAGGTGGAAGGCTCTTCCGGCTGGTATTTCCCCATTCCCTTCAAAACCGTTTTTCATGTCGAAGGCTCAGCCGGGCAGGTCTTTGAAAACGAAGCCGGCAAGCTCCCGGTTTATGAACGTTTTTATCTCGGAGGACTCAACTCCGTCCGTGGCTTTGAGTTCGGCAAGATCAGCCCTATTGATCCGGACACCGGTGAGCGGATCGGTGGCGACAAGATGTGGTATACCAATGTGGAGTTTATTTTCCCCCTGCTGGAAACCCAGGGTCTGCACGGTCTGTTCTTCTATGATTCCGGGCAGGTGATGGACGATGACGAAAATTGGGGCGAGGTCAACGACAATATCAAAAACGCGGTCGGCCTTGGCATACAATGGCTCTCACCTATGGGCCCGCTCAGCGTTGTCTGGGGATTCAATCTTGACCCCCTCGACGATGAAGACGATTCGGTGTGGGATTTCAGCGTCGGTGGCACCTTCTGATTTGTTGCGGCCAATAATTTTTTTCTGCCGGTTATGTTCGCCATAACCGGCACTTTTTTTCATGACATTCAAGACACTCACATCGCTCTTGCACGACACGGGGAGCATCACGGTCACAGGACTCCGCGGAGCAAGCCCGGCATGGCTTGCGGCAACCGTCGCCAGGCAGCACAGCTGTTGCTGCATTGTTCCGGACGAGCATTTACTGGCAATTTTTGAGCAGGACCTGCTCCTTTTTACCGACAGACAGGTTCTCCCCTACCCCGGTCACGAAATTCCGCCCTATACCCCCTTGTCGCCGGACCAGCGGACCACCGCCGCCAGGCTTTCGGCACTCTATCGCTTAAAACAGGGCCCGGGCGGCATCATGGTCACCTCGATCGAGGCCCTGCTGCGCCGCATCATGCCGGCGAACCTGCTCACCAGTGTTGCCGAGTACCTGATGGCCGGCGAGGATTGCGACCAGGACGACCTGCTGAAAAAGCTCGCCTACCTCGGCTATGACAAGGTTGCCCTGGTGCAGTCGGTCGGCGATTTTTCCGTCCGGGGCGGCATCATCGATATTTATCCGCCGCCTTTCACCACAGAAACCGGCACGCTGCATGAGGGGCCGATTCGACTTGATTTTTTCGGCGACACCATCGAATCCCTGCGTGCTTTTGATCCGTTTAGCCAACGTTCCACCGGAGACATCAGCGAGGCAACGCTGCTGCCGGTCACCGATCTGCTCTTTGACTCCAGCTCGGAGGCGAGCCGTAAAAAGCTGGCAAAACTTTTCGCCCGGCAGGGTGAGACGTGCAATTGGAACAGCGAAGAAACCGCCCGCCTCATGGAACTGACGAACAGCGGACGGCGATTTGCCGGCATGGAATTTTTCCTGCCGCTCTTTTTCCACGACCACAGCCCGCCTAGTTCCTCGGTGCTCGATTTCCTGCCCAGGGACACCGTCGTGCTGCTCCTCGACCCGGAAAGTATCCGGCAGAGCATGGACCTCACCTACGAGCGTATTTTTTCCAATTACCAGACCGCCACCTCCACCTCCACGCCTGCCCTGCTGCCCGAACAGCTTTTTGTCGGCAGAGAAGAGCTGGAACGACAGCTTGACGGCTTCAGGCAACTGCTGGTCACCGATTTCCCCCGGGGCAAGGAACGCCTCCTCACCGTTTCGTCGAGCAATCATCAGCTCCTCAAACAGGACATTTCCCTGAAAAGGACGAAAACAGGCCTCCTCGCGCCCCTGTCCGAGCAGATTTTTCAGTGGCAAAAAACCGGCGAAACGGTGATCGCCTGCTGCCGTTCCTCGCGCCATACCAGGAACCTGGCCGAGCTTCTCGGCAAACATGGGCATCAGATCGAAGTTCTGCCGTCGCCTCTCGACCTCGATCACCTTGGGCCAAAACTCGATGCCGAGACACTCTACCTCTGCGACCATCCCCTGTCGGCCGGTTTTACGCTCGTGCAGGACAAAATTCATCTCCTGTCCGAGAGTGAACTGTTCGGCGAGATGCGACTAGGCGGAAAGGCCAAGAAGAAACAGCAGGGCGAACCTCTTCGTTTCAGCGAGCTCAATGACGGCGACATTGTCGTCCACCGCGATCATGGCCTGGGTATGTACCGGGGGCTGAGCACCATTGAATTTCAATCGGTGATCAACGACTTCGTCCTCATCGAGTATCGCGACGGCGACAAGCTCTACCTGCCGGTGGACCGGCTCAACCTGATCAGCAAATACCAGGGGCTGTCCGACCGCGAGCCGAAAATCGACAAACTCGGCACGCAGAACTGGAAGACGACCAAGGCCAAGGTGAAGGAAGAGGTCTGGAAGGTCGCCCAGGAACTACTTGATATCTATGCCAAAAGAGAGATCAGGGAAGGGAGGCGCTTTTCCCCGCCCGGACAGATGTTCCATGAACTGGAAGAATCTTTTGCCTTTGATGAGACGCCCGGACAGGAAAAATCGATCAACGATGTCATCCAGGACCTGACCAGTGACCGGCCCATGGACCGTCTGGTCTGCGGCGATGTCGGCTACGGCAAGACGGAAGTCGCCGTGCGGGCGGCATTCAAGGTGGTCGAGGACGGCTACCAGGTGGCCATTTTAGTCCCGACCACCGTACTCGCCGAGCAGCATGCCAAGACCTTCGCCGAGCGGTTGCAGGGCTTTCCGGTCACCATCGGCTGCCTGAACCGGTTCCGCACTACCGCCGAGCAGCGAACCATGCTGAAAGATCTGCACAGCGGCCGGGTGGATATCGTTATCGGCACGCATCGGCTGCTCTCGAAAGACGTCACCTTCCACAATCTCGGCCTGCTGGTCGTTGACGAGGAACACCGTTTCGGCGTCGCCCACAAGGAAAAGCTGAAAAAAATGCGCGCCGAGGTGGATATCCTCACCCTCACCGCCACGCCGATCCCGCGCACCCTGCAGATGTCACTGTTGTCCATTCGGGATCTGTCGGTCATTTCCACCCCGCCGGAGCATCGCCAACCGGTAAAGACCTTTGTTGCCCGCTATGATGAGCTGGTCATCAAGGAGGCCATCAACAAAGAACTGCGGCGGGGCGGGCAGATCTTTTTCGTACACAACCGCGTTAAATCGATCCACCAGATGGCCGCCCTGATTCAGAAGCTGGTGCCCGAGGCAAAAATAGCCGTGGCCCATGGCCAGATGGCCGGCAAGGAACTCGAAGAGATCATGGTCTCCTTCGTCCAGAAAAAGATCAACGTCCTGGTCAGCACGACTATTATTGAATCCGGGCTGGACATCCCCTCGGCCAACACCATCGTCATCAACCGGGCCGACATGCTCGGCCTGGCGGAAATCTATCAGCTGCGCGGCCGGGTCGGCCGTTCCAGCACGCAATCGTTTGCCTATCTGCTGGTCCCCTCTCTGGACAGCCTCAGCAAGGATTCGCGGGAAAGACTCCGCGCCCTCATGGACTGCAACGAACTGGGCGGCGGCTTCAAACTGGCGATGAGTGACCTGCAGATACGCGGCGGCGGCAATCTTCTCGGTGTCTCCCAGAGCGGCAATATCGCCGCCATCGGTTACGAGCTCTATCTTGATCTGCTGCAAAAAACCGTGGCCGACCTGAAGGCCCAGGCGGCACAAACCGAGCAGGAGAGCAGCACCGATGATGTTGACCCGGAGGTCAACCTGCAGCTTTCCGCCTATATCCCGGAAAGGTACATCCCCGATATCAGCCAGCGCTATATCACCTATAAAAGAATGGCCGCCCTGAACACCGCCCCGGCGGAAATGCAGCTCGATCTCGAGGATGAGCTCGTTGACCGTTACGGACCGCTGCCGGTGGAGACCGTCACCCTGTTCCGCATCATTCGTCTGAAAAAGGATCTCGGTGCCCTGCGTATCAGTAAACTGGAACAGGGCCGGGACAGTCTCGTTTTCACCTTTCTCGACGACACGCCGCTGACTCCGGAGATGCTGCTGCGCTATCTGCAGAAAAACAGCGGCAGAAAAAACCACATTGCCCCAAAACTAACTCCGGACAGTCGCCTGGTTATCAGCGGCCGCCTGTCCTCCATGGAACATGTCTTCGATACTATCGCCGCCACTCTTCATGAACTCACCGCACTCGTTCAACCAAGCGCCTGAACTACGGCAGCAGATTCCCGTCGACTTTTCCTGGGAGGGGATTGACCGGGTCTTTCTTGATATGGACGGCACGCTCCTGGATAAATATTACGACGACTATTTCTGGGAGCATTTTGTCCCGGAGAACTACGCCGAGCGGAACCAGGTCGATATCGCCACCGCCCGACACCTGCTGCTCACAACCTATCGGAGTGTGGAGAACACCCTGCAGTGGACCGATCTGGATTACTGGTCGGACCGTCTGGGTCTCGACATTGCCGCCTTAAAGAGAGAGGTCAGCCACCTGATCCGACTGCATCCACATATTATCGATTATTTTGAATACATGCGGAGAATCGGCAAAAAACTCTACCTGATCACCAACGCTCACCCGAAGACACTGGAGATAAAAATGGCCGAGGTCGGTCTGGAATATTGGTTTGAACGGATGATCTGCTCCCAGGAGGTTGGACTCGCCAAAGAACAGCCGGAATTCTGGGACAGGCTGCAGGGACTTTTACCCTATGAGCAAGAACGAACGCTTTTTATCGACGACACCGAAAAGGTGCTGCACTCGGCAAGAACCTCCGGCATGCGCCATCTGGTCCATATCGCCAGGCCCAGTTCCCGGCTTCCGGTGAATTTTTCCAGCCGGTATCCGTCAATAGCAACCTTTGCGGAACTGCTGTTTTAAAAAGAGAAGGGTTCCGGCCACGGCGCTGCTCTGGAAATTGCCATCATTCCCGAAGATGCATACCGTTTAAAATGGCCGACAAAATAATGCCAGGCTGACTGGTCGTCAGTCAAAAATACACCACAAGGGAGAACCGAACATGAAAAATTTCATTTTAATTCTGCTGCCGCTTGTCACCATCGGCCTCAGCTCCTGTGCCAATTACACCAAGGGACAACAGGGTATGGCGATCGGCGGCGCAAGCGGGGCGCTCATTGGCCAGGCCATCGGCAGCAATACCGAAGCAACCCTGATCGGCGCGGCGGTGGGCACGCTGCTTGGCTATATAGTCGGTAACGAGATGGATAAATTTGACCGGCAGCAACTGAATCAGGCCTACGAATACGGGCCATCCGGCCAGGCAACCACATGGCAAAACCCCGACAACAGCAACTATTACCAGGTTGTGCCACAGCCGGCATACACCCCGCCGCAACAGCCGCAAACCTACTGCCGCAGAGCGGAAATCCTCGCGACCATCGACGGCAGAACGGAAAAAACCTATACCACCGCCTGTCGAAACAGTGCCGGTCAATGGGAGTTACAGAATTAACTGCACGGCATGACTATCCCCTCGCCGGCATCTGTTGTGCAATGTTGATCATCCTGCGGGGACGGAATATGAAGGAGATAAAAATATGGGAATTATAGTCGCCTACGCATTATTGGCACTTATATTTCTCGCTTTGTCGTCTGGTTTGTACAAACCAAAACGATGGCACGATCTAAGTGACAGGCATGTTAAAATTCTCAAAATCGGCTGTTTTTTTGGTTTCCTGGTTATCATGACGAATCTTGTCGGCAAATTCCTCTGAGGCAAAGCGCAGGAAACATCGGCTTGCTATTTATGAAAAAAAATCACCATTGACCGTGGCGCTGCTTTTTTATACCCGATGCCGATGGTATTGGTAGGCGCTATTGTTCAGGAAAAAGCAAATTTCATGGCTGTCGCCTTGGTCGCAAGAGTCAATTCCAAGCCGCCTTTGTTTGCGGTGGCGCTAGGACCGCATCACACCAAGAGAGGCATCGAAGAAAACAAACAATTCAGCATCAGTATTCCTGATGCTGAATTAATCGAGAAAACTGATTATTGCGGTATCGTTTCCGGAAAAAAAACGGACAAATCGACACTTTTCAAAGTATTCTTCGGTGAGTTGGACCAAGCCCCGCTTATCGAAGAATGTCCGGTTTGCATGTCATGCTCTTTATTTGAAACGGTCAAACTGGAGTCCAATACGCTTTACATAGGTGAGCCCAAAGAGGTTTTCACAGAAGAAAAATATATGACGGATGGCGCCTTGGATATCAAAAAAGTCAATCCGTTCACCTTGACAATGCCGGACAATACATACTGGTCTCTTGGGGAAAATATAGGCAAAGCATGGCATATCGGAAAGAGTGGTGCAGCTGCCGCTGGAACATGAGCCATGGTGGTAAAATTCGAAGCCTGCGCAGCCATAATTATTCGGCCTGGCGTTAAAATAATTGCCAAAATTCCCCTGAAAGGGTAGCCTTGCACCAAGCAGACCGGAGGGCACGTCATTGCGAGGAGCCTTTTTGAGGAAGCCCGGAAAAACTACTCCTTGTCCCAGCCCCGTCCGCCCTCCTGTATCTCTTCTTTTTACGGCTGGGCCGACACCGTAACTTTCCTTAACCCGTTGCCACTTTTTTCGACAATCAATATGGTCTCATTGCCCGGTTGCAGGAACATGAGCATGGCGAGTTTTGCCCTGCTTCTCGCGGTTATTCTCTGGTCCAGCTCTTTTATCGCCTTGAAGATCGCCTTTCGGGCCTATGATCCGATGGTGGTGATATTCGGTCGCATGCTCGTCGGCTCCCTCTGTTTTCTCGCCGTCGGCCGCAGAGTCACCGAGGCCCTGCATTATCGCCGTGGCGACTATAAACTGATTCTTTTGATGGCCTTCTGCGAACCCTGTCTCTATTTTATCTTTGAGGCTAAAGCGGTAGAAAACACTACCGCTTCCCAGGCCGGCATGATTACCGCGCTGCTGCCGATACTGGTTATGGTCGCCGCCACCGTCATACTCAAGGAACGCATCAGGTTTAAATCATGGCTCGGATCGGTCATCGCCATTGCCGGAGTCTGCTGGCTGACCCTCGAAAGCACTCCAAGCATGGATGCGCCCAATCCATTATTCGGCAACTTTTTAGAATTTCTCGCCATGGTCTGCGCCGCAGGGTATACTATCTCCCTCAAGTCCTTGACCGAGCGATACTCACCTTTTTTCCTCACCGCCATGCAGGCATTCATCGGCTGTATTTTTTATTTTCCCCTGCTTTTTCTGCCATCAACCAGGCTCCCCGATCAGTGGCATGTCGGCCCCGGAATCGCTGTCATTTACCTCGGCGCGGTGATCACCCTTGGTGCCTACGGCCTTTACAATTACGGCGTCAAGCATCTGCCGGCAAATGTTGCAGCGTCCTATATCAACCTTATCCCGATTTTCGCCGCGATCATGGGCTGGTTGATTCTTGGAGAAACCTTTACCGTCTGGCAGCTCTTTGCTGGAGTCTTTATCATTGGGGGAGTATATTTGACCCAGAACGGACACCAATGAAGATACCGGCCATAATGCTACTCAATGTCCCCCCATCACACTTTCAATCAACCAGGAGTTACCAATGAAAAAAATCTTTCTTCTCGCCCTGACCCTCCTCCTCACGGGATGCGGGGCTCAATACCCCCTTACCACGAACCTCAATCTGCCGCCAAGAAGTCAACCCATGGGGATCTACGCTAACACCCTCTCTGCCGCCCTCACCGGGCATGATGCCCGTAAAGACAGTGCAGTGGTCGTTTACCAAATAAAGGACAAATCTAAGATAGAGATACCAAACGAGGTGGCACCGCATATCCTGGTCGCCGAGAGGCTGGCGGATGGCCTTCAGAAACAGGGTTTATCGTTTCACACCGATGCCCCGGTCCGTATACGGCTCGATATTAATGAGCTTGTCGCCATGGTAACACGCACCAAAATCCTCTACACCAGTGCCGCCAAGAGCCAGCTCACCCTGACCATAAAAACCAGTGCAATCACTTTCACCAAGACCTATTCCAGGCAGGCCAACCGTGATTCGGCCACCCGCCCTCCTGTCAAGGACCTGGAAAAAATGCTGAATGGCCAGTTGACCGATATCGTCAATCAGATTCTGCAAGACGCGGAAATACGCGACACCATTCGCAAAATGTAACAAAGGGACGGCCCGTCGATAAACAGGGACTGAAAACGCCGCTGTTTTTTCTGGCTTAAGTGAGGGGGTCTGTTAAACCCTGCATCCGCCCGAGGGCCTGGCGATAGAGTTTTTCCGCCTGATAGCTGGACCGGACAAAGGGGCCGGAAGCCACGCCGGCAAATCCCAGCGCCAGCGCCTTTGCTGCCAGTTCGGCAAATTCCTCCGGCGGCACAAAGCGCTGTACCGGTAGATGTTCACCACTTGGCTGCAGATACTGACCCATGGTGAGAATATCGACCCCCGCCGCCAACAAATCCTGCCAGGTCTGCAGGAGCTCGACATGGGTTTCGCCAAAGCCGAGCATGATGCCCGATTTGGTCGGAATCCCGGGATGCATTTCTTTGGCCCGACGCAGGAGTTCCAGGGAGCGACGATATTCGGCCTGGGGGCGCACTGCCCGGTAGAGGGGAGCAACCGTCTCGATATTATGGTTGAGGACATCCGGTGCCGCATCAAGAAGGACCTGCAGGGCAGACCGATCCCCCTGCAGGTCGGGGATGAGCACTTCCACCAGGGCTTTCGGGCTGCGCCGGCGGATCGCCTGGATTGTTTCTGCAAAAAGAGACGCCCCGCCGTCGGCAAGATCGTCCCGGGTCACCGAGGTGACCACCGCATACCGCAGGCCGAGAAGGACCACCGCCTCGGCGACGCGTTCCGGTTCCTCGGGGTCGGGCAGGCTTTCCGGCCGGTGGCCGACGGCACAGAAGCGGCAGTTACGCGTACAGCGCTCGCCAAGGATCATGAAGGTCGCCGTCCCTTTGCCGTAGCATTCAAACTGATTCGGGCACTTGGCTTCTTGACAGACGGTGGTCAGATCGTGGCTTTTCAGCAGCTGGCGGATTTTTTCATATTCCGGGCCGGTCGGCAAACTGCGCCTGAGCCACTTCGGTTTGGCCGTCGTTATCTTGTTTATGGATGCTGACATCGACATGCTTCCTCTCTATTGCTACAAATTCACGGGCAAAGACCTGCGTAAGCAGAGCAGGCAGGTAATTTTTGACCTCGTCAAGGTTAATCCCCCGGCCGCTTTCACGACTGAGACTGGTCATCCGCACCCCGGTCAGTCCACAGGGATTGACCCAGGTGAACGGCTCAAGGGAGATATTGACGTTCAGGGCCAGCCCATGAAAGGCCACCCCATGCCGCACGGCAATCCCGACGCTGCCGAGTTTTTTGTCACCTACCCAGACGCCGTGGTTGCGGGGATCCCGCCCTGCGGTCACGCCACCGGCGGCGGCCAGACCGATCATGATCTCTTCGAGACATGCGACATAGGCGGAAACCGTCAGCCCGGCCTGGCGCAGGTGCAGAATGGGATAGACAACCAGCTGTCCCCAGCCATGATAGGTGATATCACCGCCACGTTCAATATGCACCAGGGGGATGTTTTTTTCCTGGAGAAACCGTTCGGAGACCATGAGATTTTCTCGTCCGCCGCGCCTGCCGAGGGTGAAGGTACCGGGATGCTCGGTCACTAAAAAGACATCGTCGGCAACCGTACCGCCCCGGCGCTTTTCAACCAGACCAAGCTGCAGGGCATAGGCCGCCGCATAGTCGACCAGACCGAGATCGGCCATGCGCGCCGCCGTTGCCACGGGAACGACCATTAGCCGCAGAGACAGGGATTGCGGGCAGCCCGGGTTTCATCCAGTCGCCGCATCTTGGCCATCACCGGCGCCTGCCGCAGCAGTTCCGGATTGTCTTTCGCCTCTTGCACCACCAGCTTCACCGTCTCGATAAACTGATCGATATCCTCCTTACATTCGGTCTCGGTGGGCTCGATCATGATCGCTCCGTGCACCACCAGGGGGAAATAAATGGTGGGCGGATGATAACCGTGATCGATAAGCCGCTTGGCCATATCCAGCGTGGTTATTTTATCTTCCTGCTGCAGCCCGTCGGAAAAGACACATTCGTGCATACACGGCCGGTTGTAGGCCAGCTGCAGGGTACCCTTTAACTTTTCTTTAATATAGGCGGCGTTGAGCACCGCCAGCTGGCTGGCCTTTTTCAGATTTTCCGCGCCCATGGTCCGGATATAGCTGTAGGCCCGGAGCAGCACGCCAAAGTTGCCGTGAAAGGCGTGTACCCGGCCGACGGAGTCGGGGCAATCAAAATCGAGGCGATAGGTGTCGCCGTCTTTGACCGCCCGTGGTATCGGCAGATATTTCTCCAGCTCTCCGGTGACGCAGAGGGGACCCGCACCCGGACCGCCGCCGCCATGGGGTGTCGAGAAGGTCTTGTGCAGGTTCAGATGCATGACATCGACGCCACACCTGGCGGCGCTGATGACCCCCATGACCGCATTCATATTCGCCCCGTCACCGTAGACCAGACCACCCTTGGCATGGACAATTTCAGCGATCTGACGAATATTGGTTTCAAACAAGCCGAGGGTATTGGGGTTGGTGATCATGATCCCGGCGGTCTCTTCATCCATCACCTCGGCCACCGATTCCACGCGCAGGATGCCGTTCGCCCCGGACTTGATCGGTACCGGCTTATAGCCACACAGAGCGGCGCTGGCCGGATTGGTGCCGTGGGCCGTGTCAGGGATAAGGATCTTTGTTCTCTTTGAATGCCGTGCCCGGTGACAGGCGGCAAAAACCAGCATCCCGGTGAGCTCGCCATGGGCTCCGGCCGCCGGCTGCAATGAAACGCCGGGAAGCCCGGTGATGGCGGCCAGATACTCCTGCAGCTCGAACATGATCTGCAGGTTACCCTGGACATATTCATCGCCGAGCATCGGGTGGGCCGCCGCCAGTTCCGGGGTAGCGGCCACCTTCTCGTTGATCTTCGGATTATATTTCATGGTGCAGGAGCCCAGGGGATACATGCCGCTGTCCACGCCGTAATTCCATTGGGACAGGCGGGTATAATGGCGCACCACATCGATTTCACTCAGGTCGGGAAAATCCGGCCCCGCCCCCTGCAGTGCCTCCGGCAAGGCAGCTGCCGGAACATCGCTTGCCGGAATACTCATGCCGTGCCTGCCCTTCTTGCCTTTTTCCCAGAGCAAGGGTTCGTCAAAAATCAATCCACTTCTGCCCGGTGTCTTTTTCATCTAAAATTACAGCGTGGATACCTCTTCCTTCAGGTGGAGGAGGATACGCTGTCTCCTAAGTAGTAGTTGTAACCATCGGTACGCTGCAAAAGAGAGCAATGTCTCCATGCAATCCCCTGCATTGTACCCGCTTCTGTCTTGATGTTGAAACTGCCGGGCTTTCGCACAGACACCCTGCCAACGTACGTCCCGGCGGAATATGGACACGCCTGCCTGTTGCACCGACACAAACGGCATCAAGCCAATGGGATTTTCCGTAGCCTTGGTTCGTCCGGCTATACGTGGTTCTTCCTCCGGACGAGAAGGAAACCTGCAGGCCGAATGCCTGCAACCTGCCGCCGGTGGCATAGCGAATCGAGTTGCTTGCACCACCATCCTGTAACGGTGCTTTGGCCCGGGCAAGAATTGCGATGAACCGTTTACAAAGATATTCTCTGGCTTCGTATCCGGCCAATCCCCCCTGCTGACACTCTGCCACCAGGGCAATGTTTGTCGTCTTGCGCCCTGGCCGTGGTTGGTCAACAGAGGACCTTGCTTGCACAAGCTCCGCCCTTCAGGACGGAGGAGTTGACACCTCACCTGCCACTGCATCGATTACGTCCCTGGCAACCGTTTCCGTCACGCAAAACAGATATTTTCCGGCAAGTTCCGGATAATATCGACCAAGTTCCAGACCGGCAACAATTCTCTTTTCTAATAACCTTGTATAGATCGGCCGAAAATCTGCCTTGAATTCTACGACAAACTCATTGAAGGTCGGGGAATCAAAGACGACCTTCGCGCCATTTTTGATCAGCTGGGCCTTGAAATATTCACTCTTGTCATAATTGAGCCTGGCCAGCTGGCGCAGCCCTGAACCGCCAAGAGAAGACATATACATCGCCGCGGTGAGGGTACAGATGCCCTGATTGGAACAGATATTCGACGTGGCTTTTTCCCGCCTGATATGTTGCTCGCGGGTGGACAGCGTCAGCACGAAACCACGCTTGCCGTCCAGATCAACGGTTTCTCCGACCAGCCTGCCGGGCATATTCCTGACAAACTGGTCGCGGCAGGCAAACATGCCGAGCCCCGGTCCGCCAAAAGATCGCGGCAGGCCAAAACTCTGGCCCTCACCGCAGACGATATCCGCACCGCATTCGCCGGGATTTTTCACCAGGCCGTAGGCGAGGGGTTCGGTGAAACAGCTGATAAACAGGGCGCCATGGCCATGGATAGTCTGACCCAGGGCAGACAGGTCTTCGATCACACCAAAAAAATTCGGCGACTGGATGGCTACCGCCGCCAGCCCATCGATGTCACCAAGACCGCTCAGGTCGGTGCGGCCGTCTTCATCCACCGGCAGCTCGACCAGCTCATACTGCGATGGATCAAGATAGGTCTTGACCACCGCCCGGTAATGCGGGTGGATGGCTCTGGAGATCGCCACTTTGGGCTTTTTCTTACCAATCCTCAGCCCCATCAACAGGGCCTCGGCCAGGGCGGAGGCGCCATCGTAAATCGAGGCGTTGGCCACATCCATGCCGAGCAGCCTGGCGGTCAGGGTCTGATATTCGTAGATGCCCTGCAGGGTTCCCTGGGCTATTTCCGGCTGATAGGGGGTATAGGCGGTGAGAAACTCCGACCGGCCCATCAGAGAGGCGATCGTTACCGGAATATTGTGGTGATAGCTGCCGGCGCCGATCAGCACCTTGTCGTGGTGGTTTACCGTCATTTTTTCGGCAAGCTGCGCGACATGATCGGTCAGCGACCACTCGTTGAGCGGTTCGGGTAAATCCATTGGTCCTTCGCAGCGGCACCCTTCGGGTACCGAGCAGAACAGCTCATCCAGGCTTTTTCTGCCGACGACGTCGAGCATTGCACCGATTTCTAGGTCAGTATGTGGCAAATAGCGCATGGTTTTATCCTTTTAGTAACTCCCGATAGGCATCGACGGAGAGCAAATCTTCGAGTTCGCTCATGTCGGCAGGTTTTATCTCGATAATCCAGTTTGCATAGCAATCCCGGTTGATCAACTCCGGTGCATCACCTAGGTCTTCATTGACCGCGACAACCTCGCCGCTTATCGGCAGATACAGCTCGGAAACCGCCTTTACCGACTCGAGCGTGCCGAACTCATCACCTTTCTCAAAGGTTGCGCCCACCTCGGGCAACTCGACATAGACGATATCGCCCATCTGGTCCTGGGCGTAATCACTGACGCCGACCTTCAGGGTAGTGCCTTTTTCGCTCACCCATTCATGATCATTCGAGTAGCGCAACCCATCTTTAAAAGCCAGCTCATTAAATTCTTTCACGGCCCATACCTCCCTGTTTAATTTTTTGACCGAAGCCACCAGTCACGCCAGCATCTTGCCGATCGGGCTTCTCGCCGTCCGGTTCGGACGGACATCCGATCGTATTTCAACCTTTATTTTCCGCTTTCCATCGGTCAGTATCACCTGTTCCCCAGGACTGCATTTTTTATCGAGCAGCACAAAGCCGCAGCACAGTCCCTTCGCCTGAAAGTCGCTATTTGGAGCCATACTGACGATTGCTCCAGCCACCCGGCCGATGGCCATATCCGTTGTACAGGTAAGAATTGTCCCGAGCCTCTCCCCGGATTCGGAGGTAACAAAACTCCCGCCGCCCGCACCGATCTTGCGCGGATCGTATCCGGCAAAGGGCAGGGTATGCTTCGACCATGTGGACTGCAGCAGGGCGGAACCACCGATAAAATCCTTGCTGAAGGCAACGTTGTCATCATTCCACGGCAAGGCGAACGGCCAGGGGTTTTGCAAAAAGGGCCACGGACCGATATCCTGATGCGAAAGCGGCAGAACAGCCCCGGCCCGAAGAGAATCCCTGGCGGCCAGCCCGCAGGCGAGAACGCCCTCGTCACGCCCGGCCCCAAGCACCATCGACCAGAGCGCGGCTAGCTTATCGATGGAGACAAACAGTTCAAAGCCGAATTCTCCGGTATAACCGGTCCGGGAAAGAAGCAGTGGGGTGCCATCGACAAGCTCCACCGGCGGGGAGGTCTGCAGGCCGTCAAAACCGCCCTTGAAGGAAAAATAGACCATCCGGTCAAAAACAGCCGCCGGGTCTCGCAGTATTTTTGTCAGAACCCGGGCTGATTCCGGACCCTGGATATCCATTTTACCGACGCGATCGGTCAGATCCTCGACGCTGGCACTGTTTTCGCCGATATTTTTTTGCAGGTGGGCGGCAATCTCTCCGCCCATGCCGGCATTGACCACCACCATGAAGGATTCCGGCTGCAGCTGGTAGACGATGGCATCATCGATGACCGTACCGTCGGCATGGAGAAAAACGCCATAGGCACAGCGGCCATCAGCGAGGGGTGTTTTCTCCTTGCCGATACAGGTATCAATATCCTTACTCAGACAACGCTGCAGAAGTGCCCTGGCCCCGGCGCCGTGCACCGATACCGCGGCCATGTGGCTGGTATCAAAAATACCGGCGGCCTGAATAACGGCCAGATGTTCCGCCTTTGCCCCCGTCTTATACCAGAGAGGCATGTCGTAGTTGCCGAAAAGAGCCATATTCGCCCCATTCTCGGCATGCCAGCCATGGAGTACGGTCTTTTTTGTTGTGTTCATTTATCCCCCCCTCAATCTGTTATTCTGCGCCAATATTCCGCACGACTGTCCTGTCTTTGATTACGGCAGGGTCAGAGGCACCTTCAGGTTAAAACTTTTATAGACAACGAAGGTTTCCACCGCCCTGACATTTTCCAGTCGGGCCACCTCTTCCGTGTAGAATTGCAGCATGGTAAAATCCTTGGTGAGCAGCACAATGAGAATAAGGTCAAAGCGGCCGGTGACGACACAGACGGAGATCACCCCGCGCAGTTTGCTGAACTCCTCGCCCTTTTTGACCAGGTCCATATCCTTGAGCCGTACCCCGACCAGGACGATGTTCTGGTCCGGCAGGGACTCCGGGTCAACCAGGGCGGTAATGTCAAGGATGCCCTCTTCTTTCAGTTTCTTCACCCTGGCCCGGACCGTGCCCTCGGAGAGTGCCAGTAAATCGGCAATCTTCTTGAACGGCATCCGCCCATCCTTCAGATGATTGATTATCGCCAGATTTATTTCATCGATCTCCACCCCGGACACCACCTTTTGGTTATAGCAGTTTTGCTGCAAAATAGCCATTCACACAGAGCACTCACCAAAAAGACATTATATTACGAATACAATATAATCAAGCTTATATTTTTACGATTTCCGTAATTACATATCAATTACCCTTCGGCTCCTCATCACTCCACAGCTCACATGCCCCACCCTTATTTGTTGATTCGAGCTATTTTTACACTTACGTAAAAAAGACGTTTCGTTAAATTCGCCGCTACCGAGAGGGCGCAGCTGTTGCAATTCATTCATACTCCCCTGCCTCGTGTGCATTTCCTGAACTATTTGCACTTTTTTTACTTTCAACAAAATACTCATTGCACTCCTCAATAAACGTATGTACAATAACAATAAACATGATTTGTTAACATACGTCAGTCCTGGAGAAAAAATATGGAAAAACAAGCGATTCGTCAGGTGATTCTGGAGACCTTTGAGGCCATGTTAGAGCTGCAGCTAAAGAGCGTTCGAAAACTTCGCGGCAGAGAAGAGGAGAGTGAAATGCCGCCGCAGCGCAAGGCCCGTAAACGTCAGTCACTGGTGGATTTGTCCGTCATCATACTTACACAGGAACAGCGCCCGGTGCATGTCGACGAGTTGGTCGAGTTGCTCAAGGAGCGACACGGCCGTCTCACGGATAGAGATTCGCTCTCCAGCGCCTTGGCCAAAAAAGATCATCAGGGCATCCTTGTGCGTCGGGTCGCGCCGGGAAAGTTTGCCCTTCGCCAGTAAAATCGAGGGGGAACATATGCAAGAGATCGGCAAGCCCCTTGAGAACATGAGGGTCACCCGGCTTGACCATCTGTCAACTGCCGCCGCATAGGGCCGATGGAGACGATCAACCGCGTCGTGCCCACCGAAACGGATGCAGACGCAGGCACAACCGTTCCGGCCGTTGGTACGCGATACGCTCTCGGGGCGCAGTCCGCTGTACCGTCAGGCCGATTTTTCCAAGCACCAGGACACTGCACTTTTACTTGGCCGCCAGCTCGCCGACTCGGTTTGCAATGATACGAGCGCAGGTCCTGCCATGGATGCCATCCTCGAGGTGGGAGCCGAAAAACTCTTCGGCGGGGTCGCCTGCCAGGCTTGCCGGCGGTTCCCCTTGGACATGGGCAAGGTGCATTTCGACACTACCTCGGTCGACATCTGGGAAAATTATGACCAGTGCAGCGCTGATTCCGACAAAATCAACATCACCTACGGCCACAGCAAGGACCAGCGGCCGGATTTGAAACAGTTTCTGGTCAAGATGCTGTGCGTCGGCGAAAATATCCCTGTCCCGGGAGGATGCATAGACGGCAACGCCAGCGACAAGACGGTCAACAACGACCTGCTGAGCCGTATCTCCAAGCACGTGGCAAGGCATGAACTCGCACCCGGTGCCTTCCTGTCTATTGCCGATGCCGCCATGGTGACCGGGGACAATCTGCGCCCATTACAAAGAACAGTACACCATCGGGCGCAACTTTTCCTTTCCCAAGGATCCGCTGATCGTCAACGGCATGTTCCTTAAGAAACCGGAACGAATTGAGGTACTCGGCCCAATTTTACGGATGGCGCTGCTGATCTGGGACCTCATCGAGCACCTTCTGCGTCAACATGTGCTCGAGAATAACGTTGAGCTTCCCGGTTGGGACAACAATAAGACACGCCGCCCCACCGCATGCATGATGAGCGCGATGTTTGCGGGCCTTCAGATCGTCAGATTCGGCGTGATCTGTCGCCTGGCTATGCCCCTGACTGATATCCAGTGCCAATATTTGCAGGCCCTTGGCCTCAACCAGCAACCCATTCTTTCGCCCGATACGCCTTCAGCGCTACGGTTAAAAAAAATCCTCCCTGCGATAGCGAAATGGGTGGGGAAAGTGAGCTATATGCTATTACATGCACAGTGGCGACGAAATGCAAAAAAGACAAGGTTTTTTGGAGCCCCCCCCCTGAAAAGATCCGGGTGGAACATGAAGAAGCTGCAAACCGCGGGATCGTGTGGCGAGCGGCGGGGCAAAAGTTTACTGTGCAGCTCAGCGCAGGGCGAGATAGCCGCCAATCACCCGTGTCACGGTCGTCAGCAGACAGATGGCGGTAAAAAGTGCGGCCAGCAGGGGAAACTGGCCGGGAAAGATACAAAACAGCATGAGAAAAACCACGGTCTCGGTTCCCTCGGCAAGACCGGCGAGGTAATAAATTCCTTTGCGCAGATGGGCGATATTTTCGATTCCCCGCCTCTCGGCCATAACAGCAAAGGCGAGAAAACTGCTGCCCGTGCCGACAAAACTAAAGAGCAGGACGGCCGCCGCCAGGCTGTTGGCTGCAGGAGATGCCAGGGCAAAGCCGAGTACGACCGACGAATAGAAGATAAAATCGAGGACGATATCAAGAAAGGCTCCGGCATCACTCGGTTTTGTCAGCCTGGCCAACGCCCCATCCAGCCCATCGCCAATCCGGTTGAGAACGATACAGGCCAGCGCCAGCCGGTACATGTGCAGATACAGGGCAGGCAGGGCGACCATGCCGATGGCAAATGCCACACAGGAGACCTGATCCGGGCGGCAGCCGAGGCGGTGCAGTCCCCCGGCCATCCGGGTCAGGGGTTTTCTCAACGCCTGTATTGTCCAGCGATCCAGCATGCCGCCATCTCCCCATCTGAAGACATGTTAAAAAAGCTCGAGAAATTTCTGCTCTGCTTCGGTTGTCCCGATAAGAATCAGGTCATCCTTGCCGTTGAGGGGAAGAGAAGGATCAGGCCCCACGATCAGGTTGCCCGCAGACTTCATGGCAATAACGGAACAGCCGGATTTTTCCCTGATATTGCTCTCCACCAGGTTTTTGCCGATCAGGGAGACGGGCGTTGGTCGACTAAAGATGTTCAACCCTTCGGTAAACATGGAAATTTCGTCGCTCTTCAAAATGTTGATAATGGTATTTGCCCCCATCGAGGCATAGGACATAACCAGATCAGCACCGGCCATATGCAGTTTTGAAACGCTCCGCTCACTGGTTGCCCGGCTGATAATCTGCATTTCCGAGCGTAATTGGCGACAGTAGAAAGTCAGATAAATATTCATGGCATCATTATGGGTGGTGATGATCACCGTTCTGGCTTCCATAATCCCGGCTTTTGCCAAAACCTTGATATCCGCGGCATCGCCCTCAATAAAACTGGCGCCTTTTCCGGACGTCAAGACCGTGCGTTTTTCGACAATCCGGTAGCTGATGCCATGTTCATCGAGGGTTTCCGCGGCGGCAAGACCAACACGCCCGCCACCGAGGATAAGCACGGGGGCATCGGGAGAATAGGCTCTTCCGGGGGTGGCATAATGGTCTTCGAATTTCTTCAGCTGCCTATTGGTTCCGGCTAAAAGAAGCAGTGCCGTTGAATTAATCACCGCGTGGGGTTGCGGCACTTCGAACCGGCCTTTTTCCCAGAGTCCGACGACCGTCACCCCGGTCTTCCCCCGCATCCCTATTTCAGCAAGGCTCTTCCCGCCAAGCGAAGTCTGTATTGCCGATATCTCTGCAATATGCAATCTGTCGAAGCTGCTGACGACATTCACCGGTCTGCCCAGACCAAATGTTCGCTTCCCCAGGGCATGGCCGAGCATCTTAGCGAACTGGAAGACATGAATATTGCCGGGAAACTCGAGGATATCGAGGGAATTTTCATTATTGGCACTGGCGACAATGGGGACTTTTCTGCTTACCTCTCGGACGGTAAAGGCGACGGAGGTATTTATCTGGTCATCATTTGTCGCGACCACCAGGGCAGCATCCTTTACCCGGAGGCGATGGTAGGTTTCAGGATCGTCGGGCTCTCCAACAACAACCTTATACCCGGCATCGTAGAGCTCCGTGGCCCGTTGCAACTCATCGACGACAAGGACATACTGGAAATTCCGCCTTCTTAATTTAGCGACCAGCTTTTCCGTTATCGGATCCAGATTGGTGATAATAATGTGACCGGAGGTACCTTCGGGCAATCCGCGCGGGGTGCGGCTCTTTGATTGCGCCTCAAGCCACGGCGAATAAAAAAATTGAATAAAGGTGAACGGCAGCATAATCAGGAGCAGGATGATACCAGAACCCAATACGGCAAGAGTAAAGACCAATCCCAGATCGGTTGAGAAGGTAATATCCCCAAAGCCAAGGGTGGACATGACGGTGAGGGTCCAGTACAGGCCGGTTATCCAGCTGTATTCCCGCCCTTCGTAGAGCATGAGCAGATGAAAAAGGGTACTGTACAAAGCAATTATGGCGAAAATAAAACTAAGAAATTTCGTCAAGAGAACCATATTTTTTTTGGCTGTTTTATTCTGAAAGAAAAACAGCAGCTGGGATGGCAAAAATTTCATGATCGATCGGAATAATAAGAAAAAGTGTATACATTAGTAGGCGTGTACTTCAATGTCAGCTGTGATTTTGTTCAATGCCCCTTTAATGGGGATTAGCTACCTTGAGACACTGAAAAAAGTCAACCCTTGCACCACTGGCAGCCTGACGGAAATCTCTTCCTTTGATACCTGTTATGTATTTGGCAAAACTCCTTGACGGTTGCAACACACTATACCAGATCCGCCAGTCTTACCAAACTGCGGAGAACTCATTTGCGTATCGGCTGGTGTATACGCTCGGCAGCAATCCGGGCCGCTTCATTGAACCTTTTGGTGATGACATCGTTCTCTTTCACAGCGATCTTGTTGCCGCCGTCGCAGCCCATACCAGAGACGATGCCGAGTTGGTGCTCGAACGGCTGCTGTGGGATTTTCTACCCCGGCCGACACAGCAGAGGCTCACCCTTTTCCAGGGTCGCAGCGGTTACCCAGGGGGGCGGTTAACGGCGGAAGATCGACAGAAAATCGACCACCAGATCCATCTGTTTGATCGTCGGCGACTCTATTATCTGCGTTACGGGGCGGTTGACCAGAGCCGCCTGTCCCGCCTGCATGAAACGTGCTGCCGTCCCCTGCTTGGCCAGAGCCGCGATGAACGGGAATACTGGTTTACCGCCGAGGAGTCGGCCCTGGAGCCAGGCCATTATCTGCAATATGTCTATGCCATTTTTAATCTGCAGCGATACTTTCATCAATCCTTTGCCCCGTGGCTGCCCGAATCACTGGCTCTTGATGAAATGGGCGAACATCTCGAACAAGAGCTGTGCCGGTTAAACAGAGACTGCATATTCTGGCAGGAAAAAAAACCCACCGACTCGCTGCACCGCCACCTGATCCGTTACCTCCTCATGTTCTTCGACTACACCCCAGCCCGCCGGTCATTTCTCGAAGATTTCGCCAGGACATTTATGGCCGGCCATCGGACCTTTCGCTGGCCGGAAAAAAAGTCGGCCAGGTCCGCCGCAAAGATCAGCAAGATCTTTGCCACCTCGAGTGAAGAATTGAAAAAAATGAGCCGGCAGCAACTCAACCGCCTTTACCGGCAAAAGGCCATGCAACTCCATCCCGACCGGGGCGGGGACCACGAACTCTTCATCGAACTGACAGAGATATATAACGACCTGCTGCGCACAAAATAACCGTGCAACGGTAAATGAACAGATGGTGGTTCTTGACACATTGTTGCCTGACATATGGCCGGCCGGGCCGCCATCTTCCGCACCCTGACTTCTGGAGATTGGGCATATCGGGTAAAGCGGCCGGGAGCGGCGGCATCCTGAATATATTTCCCGCTCAGTATGCCGCCGGCTGAAAATTCTCCGGATCAAACGAATTGCCTCCAGACGAAAATAAGGGTTGATAACTGATTTGCAAATTCGTACTCTCTTTTTACAGGCAGAGTAACGGATATTTTTCGAACGGGACAAAAGAAGCGAGGGTGCGAAAATGGATGCAGTAAATGACAACAACATCAACAATCAGGACAGGACAAACACGGAAGACGATGCCATCGATACCGCGCTTCTTCAGATGGAAGTGCTCTACAAATCGCGCTGTGTGCAACCGCCGCGAGGGACAAATGTCACTGTTCGCGAGATAAAAAAAGACCAATAGAGTCAGGCGGCCGGTTTTGCCTGGCAGCACACCGCTTGTAACAAGACCAGGTAACAGTGCAGCAAAAGGGAGTTCTGATGGCTTCAAAAAAAATAGGCGTCCTGATCGGCGGCTCCGGCCTGATCGGCGGTACAATTGTCAACTATTACAAAACGCATCATCCCGAAACCGTCGACATCCGCGCGCCAAGCAGCAAAAAATTCTCTATCCGCGAAGAAAACGACATTCGCCGCTACCTGGCCGATGTCAAACCGGACTTCGTCATTAATGCCGCCATGGCCAATCTCGGCTCAGACGCCCAGCTGGCCTTCGAAGTAAACTACCAGGGACCGATTATCCTCGCCCGAGCGGCAAACAGCCTGAAAATACCGTACATCCATATCAGCTCCGCGGCGACATTACCCCCCGGCGAAAACCTGCGGGAAGACGACACCCTGCCTCTCTCCCCTGACTTAAGCAATTACGCCAAATCTAAACTCATGGCCGAGGCAACCTTAAAGCTCATGGCCGAGAAAGAGGGCCTCGACTTCTCCTGTGTTCGGCTGGCTATTGTGTACGGCGCCCATGATCACAAGATCCAAGGCTTTCACCGCCTGTTATTCTCCATTGCCGACGAATCGATGCCGGTGCTGTTCACCAAGAAAAACACCCTGCACTCCTACACCAACGCGCGAAAACTGCCGCACTTCATCCATCATATGCTGGAAAATCGTGCCGAATTCCACAGCAGAACGTATCATTTCGTTGATAAAAATCCGGTGGACCTCGCGACACTCATCCTGACCATCAAATCCTATCTGCGTTTGAACCAGCCCAAGGAAATCTATGTTCCCTACTGGATGGCCAATTCAGGCAAAAACGTCCTGAATATCCTCCTGCGCATCTTCAGAAGAATCGGCCTGAAAGCGACCCTGCCGCCGGAACTGATGTTTCTGGACAGTTTCTACAAACCACAGACCCTCTCCTGCGAGCGGTTAAAGAACTCTTCGTTTGCCGATCCCATGCCCGAGGAAAGCATCTTCACCCGCCTGCCCGAACTGGTTAGTTATTACCTGAAACGCTGGAGCCACGAAAACCTCATTTCCAGCTACAATGCAAATCTGGCCATAGAAAAACCGGTGGAACAAACATTTATCAATAATCCACAAAAATTAATTGACGATATCCACGCCAAGGGCATTGGTCCGTTCAATAATATGCTGGAGAGATAATACGTGACGAAGAAGCGCCGGCCAGGCGCTTCTTCGTCACGACTTCGAGCGGGTGTTATCGAGCAATTCGTTCATCCCATCGAAAATAGTTTTGACATCTCGTGACAAATCTGCTCCGCTGCATCTGCGCATGGTATCACCCAGCCTGTACGCCAAGAGGACCGAACAGATCTCTTCCAGCGGTTTTACCAGATTTCTTTTCAACGTTCGCATAAAGAGAAGACCGGCGAGAAACACGGCAGAGGCCATAAAAACAACACCCCAGGCGCCACCATTGCCAAATTGCCTGGCTCTCTTATCCGCGCGCACCATTGCCTCTCGATTGATCTGCGCCAACCTGCTGATTGCCGTAATCGTTTGTCTCCTGGCTGGAAAATCGTTTTCGAATGCCTCCCGATAATTTCGATCAATCATTGCAAGCGGCGCGGGCTCTTCGGCTTCCGTAATGTTATTTTGCGCCGTCTGCAACGCCTCTTCGAAAGAGAGCTCCAATTGCCGGCTCTCGGACCGGTCGGTGCCGCTTATGGCCAACGACACCAGCATCCTTTCGCATGCTTCAAGAGAGCGCTCATTTCGCTCAATGATGATCTCAATTGCCGGAGCCATCCGCATAAAAACCCATATCGTTCCCAGCCCCATCAGCACATTCAAACCAATCAACAGCAAGGCCCCCAGTCGCACCATGGTCAAGAGCTTCATTCTCTGACACCCTGTATCAATTCTGCAATCGCCGACTCGCGCGAGACAATTATCAGTTGCTCATCCGCCTGCAGGGGGACACCGGGGGAAGGCTGGTCAATTTTCCCCTGCCCCCCTCGTCGGACGCCGACCACCTGCACGCCGAAACGCTTTGGCAGGGCGAGGTCGACAAGCGTCTTCCCGACCATTGACGGCTGCACGAGAATCTCCGTGAGATGCAGGCTCTCACCAATATTCGTGTCGGTTATGACATGTTTGTACAGGAGACGATTGGCAAACCGTTTGCCGAACTCATATTCCGGGTTGATGATTTGATGGGCGCCGACCAACTGCAATATCCGCTGATGCACGATATCATTGGCCCGTGAGATAATAACCGGCACGCCCATTTGCCGCAGTAAGGCGGTACATATTATGGAGGCTTCCCGCGAGTCGTCGCCGATGGCGCACACCGCCGAATCTCTTCTGCCCGGTTCAAGACGGGCTAATTCCGATTCATCGGCGGCATTGGCAACAACGGCCTCGGTGACAAAAGATGCCGCTTCTTCGACAAGACTTTTCCGCACGTCGACGGCGAGCACCTCAGCGCCTTTCTCCGATAAGGTCCGGGCCAGTGACATGCCGAATTGACCAAGACCAATAATCAGTATCTGCTGGGCCATATTCTTGATTCCTCGATTATGTTATAGAAATTTTCACATCCAGGTATTGTGACGATGTCGTCACCTGTTCATCACTCAACAGCATGAACAAGGTAATGGGACCAATTCTGCCAACAAACATCGCGATTATAATGATGATCTTGCCAATCTCATCGAGTCTTGGCGTTGCGCCGGTTGACAGCCCTACCGTTGCCAGGGCGGACGTTGCTTCAAAAATAAGGTCGCGGGCCGAAATCTGCTGGGTTGCCTCGAGCATAAAAACGGTGGCCAGCCATATGATGATACCGGAGACGACAACGGTGACGGCCTGGTATATGGTCGCCGGATCAATTTTCCTTTTCTGGATGATAACATCTTTACGATTCGTCACATTCGCCCAGAATGTCATGGCCAGAATGCCGATTGTAGTCGTTTTAACACCGCCCGCCGTCCCTCCGGGACTGCCGCCGATGAACATGAAACAGAGCATGACGAGAAAGGTCGGGCTGGTCACCGCGGCTATATCCACGCTATTGAACCCGGCCGTTCTCAGGGTCACTGACTGGAACCAGGCATTCTGCATTTTGTGGCCAAATGACAGCTCGGCCAGCGCCCCGTCCCATTCAAACGCCAGGAAAACAAAGGCACCTGAAAACAGCAATACCACAGACGTGACCAGAGCTATTTGTGCCGGGATCGGAATTCGCCTGCCTCGCAGCCATCCTGGAATTGCCAGGCATATGGCCGGGGCCATACCGCCGGCGATGATAAGCGCAGCGATTGTCTGCACAATAATTGGCTTTTCCTGATAGGCGATGAGACTCTCGCTTTGCAGGGCAAATCCGGCGTTGCAGAACGCCGATACGGCGGTGAACAATCCTCGCCAGAGCGCATAGGCCAGTGAATCTCCCGCATGATAAAAAGCAATTGCCAGCAGCAGCGCGCCAAGTCCTTCGACGAGAAAGGTAAATTTTAAAATTGTGGCCAGGGATTGGAACAGGTCACTCTGCTCGGTAGCGGTTATGGAAGACATCAGCCGCTCCTGCCGCAGGCTCAGGCGACGGCCCATTGCATAGAGGGCAACGGTGGCTATACCCATGATGCCGAGACCTCCGAGCTGGATGAGAATAACTATAAAAAACTGCCCGGCACCCGTGAAATCATACGGCGTATCGAGGACGACAAGTCCGGTGACGCAAACGGCACTCACCGCCGTGAAGGCGGCGTCTATAAGATCTATGGTCCCGGTCCTGGTCGAAACCGGCAGCACCAGCAAAAATGTCCCCAGCGCACAGAGCGCGAGAAAGGTAAACAGCAACAGCCGTGCGGGGTGATCAAGCAGAATAGTCCAACTGTCGGTTGTTTCATAAACGGCTGCAGCCCTGAACAGGAAGAGCAGGAACAGGCCGAGCACACTGAGAAATACCGCCACCCCGAAAACAAGACCGGATAGGGTATCCGATGCCGGCAAAAAAATACCCAGTCCGAGCGAGAGTATTGCCGCACCAGGCAGAAAAAAAAGCGCCTTGACCCTTTTTTCCAGGGCCCAGTGAAAAAAGAGCAGCTGGGCAATACCTGAGGCGGTAACAATCACATACACACTGAAGGGCGCCCCTGATGTTCCAAGAATCTTGTTGAGCAAAACAAGCAGGGGAACCATCAGCAAAGCCCACCAGGCCCTTTGGAAACATCGTCCTAAATGATCACTTTTCCTGGCTTCATGGCAGGCAGTTTGGCTCTCAAGGAGAAAGTACAACAGGCTGATCAGGATGATTGTGCTGACCAGTGCCACAAAAGGATCAGCAGCGACAAAGGGCCAGGCTAAAATAAAACAGCCAAAGCTCGATAGAGTTCCGCACAATTTCCCGAATCCCGGCAGACGAAAAAGCGTCAGGCCGCAAAGCACACAGGCAAACGCCGCAAGACAGGCGACACCCATACGCCAGGGGTAAAACAGTTCTGCGGCGCCAAAGCCGGCCAGGAGAAACGGCAGCGGCGAGAGGACCAGCAGCGCGCCTTCCGCACCGACCCGCGCCACGGAAGACCGGTCTTTGGAAATTATTTTCATTTTCTCAGGCGCCAGAAATCCGGATGGAGCATGGCCAGGAAGGGGATAAGCTCCAGGCGGCCGACAATCATATTGACGATAAAGACAACCTTGGTCGCCCAGGAGAGGTTGCCATAGGTGCCCATGGGACCGATTTCACCAAATCCGGGGCCGATATTGCCGATGGTCGCCGCGGTTCCAACAAGGCCTATGGAGGATGAGCCTTCAATCATGGTCACTGCATAGGCGGAGATGGTCATCAGCACGATATAGAATAAGAGAAAACCAAGAACCTGAAACTGGATGGCATCCGGGACGGTTTTGCCATCGATTTTGATCGGCATGACCACACGGGGATGAACGAGTTGCACTATCTCCCGGCGCATATATTTTGCGCCGAGAATGACGCGGATAACCTTGATGCCACCCCCGGCCGAACCGGCACAGCCGCCAACGAGCATAACACTGAAAATCAGCGTCTGGGCGGCAACTGACCACAGGGCGAAATCGGAAGAGGAGAAGCCGGTGGTGGTGAGAATCGAGACAATCTGAAAGAGGCTCTCGCGGATCGAATCGGACCAGCTGCTCTTCTCGTTTACAATGAGCGCCACGGCGAGAAAAATCGACACGACAAGGATAATGAGAGCATAACCACGAAATTCCTCTCTTTTTATTAAGGTGGCCAGGTGTCGTCGGGCGACTGTCTGGTATTGCAAGGCGAAGTTGGAACCGGCCAGAAACATAAAGCCGGTTATTATCCAGGTGATGGTCGGGCTGTTATAGCCCATGATCGATAGCGGATGCGGCGAAAACCCCCCGGCGGCCAAGGTCGTCAAAGAATTGCAGACGGCGTCAAATACCGGCATGCCCGCCCATATCAGGCAGGCTATTTCCAGGAGCGTCAGGACAAAGTAGACCAGCCAGAGGGCTTTTGCCGTCTGGGTGATGCGGGGTGTTACTTTTTCCTCCGTCGGGCCGGGAGATTCGGCAAAGAACATCTGTCTGCCCGCCACCTTGAACTGAGGCAGAATAGCGACAAACAGCACGATAATGCCCATGCCGCCAAGCCACTGGGACAGACTGCGCCAGAAAAAAAGACTTTTCGGATACAGGGAAAAATCTATAAAGATTGTCGCCCCGGTCGTGGTGATGCCGGATACGGATTCAAAATAGGCATCGAGCGGATGGAGGCCGAAAAAAAGATACGGGATCGCCCCCATCGCTGCGGTGACCATCCAGGCGAGAGAAACGATCAAAAATCCTTCATTGCGCTTGAGTGTGTCGAAATTGCGCAGAAAACCACCGGCTTTCTGGAGCAGCATGCCGAGGATAACCGAACTGCCGGAAGCAACGGAAAATGGCAGAATGGCAAAGTAGTCCTTCTCAATAAGGGCGACCACGATCGGACTCAGCAGGATCACGCCAAAGGCAACGAGGATGATACCGAGAGATGAGTAAATGTGTTCTCGTTTCATAGGGCAAACATCTTCTTGATGGCTTCCGCATCGGCAGCCATGGTAAAGATATGCAGCAGATCGCCGGCCTTTAATGTCGTCTCCCCGTGCGGGACAATAACCTGCTTGCCGCGCTGGATGGCCCCGATGACCGCTTTCGCGCTGAACGTCAGATCAACGACCCGTGATTCGCGAAAACCCTCGGGCACCGTGACGCGCAGGACCTCCCCCTGCCCGCCTTCAATCAGCGCGAGGATATCGACATCATGCGCCTGCACCCGATTGAGAAGTTCTTTTAACGCCGCCTCCCGGGGCGACACGACAACATCGATGCCGACCCGGTCGAAAAGCAGCGCCGTCTGCGTGTTGCTGACCCGGGTAATAATACGTCCCTTACTGAGCTGCTTGACGAGCAGGGAGCAGAGCAGGTTTTTTTCGTCATTATTGGTGACGCAGATGATCGCGTCGGCGTCACCAATGGCCTCGCTCTCCAGCAACTCGAAGTCCGTGCCGTCGCCATTGAGGACGAGGGATTTTTTCAGGTTGTTCGCCAGAAAGAGGCAGCGTTCCTTGTCGTGTTCAATAATGGTCACGCGAATGCGTGCCTGTTCGAGCTTCTCGGCAAGCAGGTAACCGACACTGCCGCCGCCGATCAGCGCTACTTTTCTGATCTTGTTGGTTTTTTGAAAGAATCGGGCGGCCAGGATGTCGAGGGCGATCCCGGTCCCCATGAAGACCACCTTGTCGTTTATGGCAATAACCGTCGAGCCATCAGGAATAAACAGCTTATTATCGCGCATTATGCCGACAATCAGGACATTTTGCGGGAAGACGCAGTCCATCACCCGTTTGTTGAGAATGGTCGAGTCTTCTTTGATGCGGTATTCGAACAGTTTTGCCCGACCTTTGACGAAAAACTCGACATCGATCGCCTCGGGCACCGAGACGATACGGAAAATATCCTCGGTGAGCAGCTGTTCCGGCCAAATCACCGTATCGATATCATACGGCGCCCGATAACGGCCCTGGCTATAGAACATCAGGTTGTTATACAGCTCCATCGTGCGGACGAAACAGATCGTTTCAATATCGGTAATGCGTTTCACTGTCCAGCAGGCGACGATATTTGCTTCATCACGGGTGGAACAGGCGATGAAAAGATCCTTGGCCGCTGTCTCGGCCTGTTCCAGGGCGTTAACATCGGCTCCGCTGCCGTTGACATAACTCACATCGAGATGACCAAATCTTTCCGGGATGCCGTCATGTTCATCGAGTATGGTGATATCGTGGTCCCTGCTCAGTCGCAGGGCGGCCATATAGCCGACCTCGGAAGCGCCATAAATTAATATTTTCATCAAGTTACTCCGTTTCACTCGGGAAGACCATTCCAGCCTGCATTGCCGCATGATGTATACGGCATCGTATTATCCGGTACTTATCGCTCCGACCAGCCTGTAAGTCAACAAAAAATGCATTCTCAATAACGCATATGCTTCCATTTCAGGGTCTGGTACAGTAGGATCTGACGGCAGTAGATTCGATCGGCCCCCCGCCCATTGCTCTGGTCAAAGGCGTTTAGAAGGTGGTATCTTCACGTTTTCAATATTAAAAGTTTTCTTGGTTTTCTTGTTTTTCTGACAGACTTTCAGGAGTAAGCTAATGAAGTATTACCTGTAACCATTCAGAGCATTCCTGGGGGAGCTACCCGGCGTTCTCAAAACGACCGATTCGAACACAAGAACTGCTCAAAAAACTGCGCAGCTATTCATATTGGAGGGCGAAGACATGTTGCATAAATCCATTATCCACACTGTAATGTTCCTGACGATGCTGACCGGATGTACAGGCCCGCAGACACTTCTTGGCGGCAAAGAGCTTGAAGATCGCCTGGAGCCGGGACTCCGGGTGTTATATTTCAATGGGATGTTTCGTAATGTTCGGCAGATCCCCGACGGAGACCGAGCAATCCTGGAAAAAGGGAGACCCGGTGCACCCATTCTCGTGATCGATAACCAGTTCGGCGAAAACGAAGTTTTTGGCAGTGGCCTGAGCCGCGGAGTGGGGGTGCAGATGAAGGGATATCTCCTCCTCGACCAGATGGGTCTGTACCAGTTCCAGGCCCTGTCCAACGATGGGATAGAGGTCTTCATTGACGGCAGAAGCATCCTCATCGACCCGGACGTTCACCCGGATCGATTGTCCGGCGTCGAGACACTTGCCGTGCAGGAAACCGGATGGCATGCACTGATGGTCAAGTACTTCCAGCGAAAAGGATCGGCGTCCCTGACACTGTACTGGAAACCCCCTGGAAAAGATGCATTCGAAGTGATTCCCGCGAGGACATACGCACATCTGCCGGACGATTCTGTAAGGCACGCAGCATCGGAGAAAAGATCTGGCACCCATTAAAACGGTAGCACGCGAAGCCGTCAAGGGTGATCCTGCGGCAGGGCCTTTGGCAGGGAGGGATAACCGTAACACAACAACCGGTTGAAGTAATCCAGCCGGTTGTCTTTTTCATTTCCGGATGATATTGGTTTTGGCAGAACTATTGCGGCTGCAGGTGAGAATGTGGACTTATATACCGCATTCTTTCATGGTTTTCAAAACCTCTTTATAGACATCGGAAAACTTCAGGAGACCGACAATCTGATCGCCCTCAACGACAAAGAGAGCGTCATGCCGATTCATTACGAACCGGTGAAAGCACTTGGCCAACGGGTCATGCATGCCTACCGTCTGGCCTTCGGACGGACCTTTGAGAAAACTTTTCAAATGAACCTGTGTCGCTTTGCGGCACAGATCCCTGAAAGGAGTTTCCCATAAATTATAATCTTCCTGGAAGGATTTCCAGATATTCGCATAACCGTAACTGGTGAGGACCTTTTCGGAATCTGCCCTGGTGTAGTTTGTTTCCAGCCCCCGTAACAGGTCCATGGGACTGAGTTTTCCTATAATCTTTCCATTTTCGTTCTCCACCAGGAGAATTCTTTCTCCGGATTCTCCCGAAACATATTCGTTGTGAGCATTCTCCAGCGCCTGCAGTGCATCGTAGAACCCGGCATTAACGGAAATCTTGGGAAAGCTGTCTACCGGAACCATTAAATCACCTACTTTCATTTTCTCCATTTCCCCATCTCCTTTTGTGAAGTGCATTAACTTTTGCAGAAACAACATCCCTCTTCTTTTCAAGCAATACTGGCCAGTCAAACCCTTTCTTCACGATGGAAGCGCCTGGATCATCTCATAGATGCCTTGATGTGGCAGTTCAATAACTGCAGCAGAGTAAAGTTGGAAAAGTGCATGGGTTGATCACGGTCTATGAGGAACAAACATAACCAACACTACCACCGGCTCACTCAAGAACTAATATACCAGATTTCCATGTTTCGCAAAACAGGGATGTAGCGAAGAGTCAATAGCCCAGGGAATTGACGTCCATTTCAGCAAGGAAAGCCCATCAACACCCAGGCAAAACTGATTTTTCCATACGGCCTTCCCCCATCGTTTTTGAAGGTTAGCAAAGTGGCCGGCGCGGTGGCCGCTGTATTCACCGGATAGTATGAATCGGTGCCGGATTCCCCCGATATACCGCAAAATTCGCATGGTATCTTTTTCCATCGCCTGTATACTGTCTGACTGATGATTTCTGCTGCCGTCCGGCATATCCAGACACTTTACCGCTTCCTTTTGCAACACTACTCCATTTATGCACCTTGATAACCCGGCAATTCTTCAATTCCTTAAGTATGCTCTGGCGGGAGGACTTGCTGCGCTCACACATATCACCCTCTTTCACCTCATCGGCTGGAAAATTTTTCCGGCACTGCAGGAAAAAGACCATTTCGTCCGCTTGTTCAAAATGCCCATTGTGCCCATCAATGACGCCACCCGGGCACGCAACTCGATGATCTGCAACTACACCGCCTTTGTCGTGTCCAACATGGTGGCCTACATCGCCAACATTCTCTGGGTTTTCCAGGGCGGCAGATACCATGTCATCATCGAAATTCTGCTCTTTTACGCCGTCTCCGGCATCAGCACCTATCTTGGCACCCTGCTGATGATCGCCCTCATCAAACGGTTCGGCATCCTCACCACCTACGCCTTCGGCAGCAATATGTTGACCGCGGTGATGATCAACTACACCCTGCGTAAATTCTTTATTTTTTCCGGCTGAACTGCCTGCATATTTCTGTCCGATACGCGTTGTTTCGCCACCAAGCAACCGTAAATTTTGTGCCTGCTTTTTCTTTTTTCCGGCCGCCGATGCACTTGCCGGTTGCCATGAAATCAATTACGACATACTGTTGTTCACTCTATGCTTAAATGCAATACGGCAGCCATTCCCCAGCGGCCATTTCCCGGTGATGACTAATTTGACAAAGGCACGTACCGCTACATATCTGGGTTTCTCTTCGCCGGCAGTGACAGGAATAATCGTTTTATCCTTGACTCTTCTCTGTGCGTGTACGCCCGTGACCAGGCGGCCTGTTTCGCCGATCGATCTGCCGGCGAATTTTTCCATGCCTGGCGAGGTACCGTTACAGGCCCAGTGGTGGCTCGACTTCCAGGATGACACCCTCACTCTGCTCATAGACAGGGCCATAGGCGATAATTTTTCCCTGCAGGCCACCCGGGAAAAGATCAACGAGGCCCAGGCGATCGCCAGACAAGCGGGAGCCGCGCTTGTTCCTGGTCTTGATGGCCAGGGTTCCGCCGCCTCGACCAGAGATCACACCACCGATTCCAGCCGGGAAACTTTTTCCCTTGGCCTGGCCGCCTCCTACGAAATTGACCTCTGGGGCAGAGTGCGCAGCCAGCGAGACGCCGCAGTCCTTGATACCAACGCCACGGAGGCCGATTACCATACCGCGGTCATATCCCTGACCGCGCAGGTAGCCCTCACCTGGTACCAGCTGGTGGAAGCTGACCTGCAGCTGGTACTGCTGAAAGAGCAGCAGGACACCAACGCCAAGGTGCTGCAGCTGATTTCTGCTCAATTTAAAGCCGGCAAAGTCGGGATCGCTGATGTGCTGCAGCAGCGCCAGCTGGTGGAAAGTACCATCGGTGGTCTGGCCGCATTGCGGGCAGAGCGTGACATCTTGGCGAATCAGTTGGCCATCCTGCTGGGCGTCGTCCCGACAAGCGCGGCAATGGTGCAGCGAGTTCAGCTACCCACCCTGCCGCCTCTGCCCGAAACCGGTGTCCCTCTTGACCTTCTCACCAAAAGGCCGGATATCGGCAGCAGCCTGCAGAGACTGCAGGCTGCTGATAATCGCCTGGCCGCTGCGGCGGCCGATCGGTTGCCCAGACTAAGCATCTCGGCGGACCTGTCCGCCACCGGGGAAAACTCGGGAGATCTTTTCAACAACTGGTTCTCTACCCTTGGAGCCAACCTCTTCGGCCCCCTTTTTGACGGGGGGAGGCGCGAAGCGGAGGTGGCAAGAAATGAATCGATTGCCGGACAACTGTTTTACAGATATGGGCAGACTATTCTGGAGGCCATCGGCGAGGTGGAAAACAGTCTCGTCAGGGAAAAGGAACAGCAGGTCATCCTCAGCAGCCTTGAGACACAGCTGCAATATGCCGCGGAAACCATTAAAAACGTAGGGGACCGTTACCGGCAGGGGGTGGAGAACTACCAGAGGGTTCTGCTGGCCCTCCTGTCCCACCAGAACTTACAACGCTCCATTCTCACCAGCAGGCGCCAGTTGATAACTTTCCGTATATCGCTCTATCGGGCACTGAGCGGGCGTCTTCCTCCTGCCGACAGGGGACCGGTTGCCATAAACAGCTTCGAAATCTCGACAACCTTCGATCACTCCAGCATGAGGCAGTAAATAATGAAATCGGCAGACAATCCTGCTCCGGAAGAAGCCCCGAAGAAGAAACGGTTCCTCACCGTTCTTCTGCAGTTCTTGCTCTCAATCGTCGTTCTCGCATGCGCAGTGACCCTTGCCGCCTACTATGTGAAGACCGGTCCCGAGGCGAAACCGAGCCAACGCGAGCCAAGCCCGCCGCTGGTTGAGGTGCAGCAGGTCAGCTCCGGCAACCATCGACTCATTCTCAGCGGCATGGGTACGATCCTCGCGGCAAAAGAGATCAATCTGACCCCCGGTGTCGGTGGGGAGATCGTCAAGATGAGCGACAAGATGGTTCCCGGAGGCTTTTTTGCCAAGGACGAGTTGCTGGTGAGCCTCGATCCTGCCGATTACCAACTGACGATCATGCGGCTGAAAAGTGAGGTTGCCAAGGCCCGGTACACTCTTCAACTGGAGATGGGCAACCAGCGTGTCTCGCAGCAGGAATTTGACATTCTCGGTCAGAAAGTAAGCGAGACCGAAAAAAAACTTATGCTGCGCGAACCCCAGCTCGAGATCCAGAAAGCCACTTTGGACGGGGCCAAGGCGACACTGGCCCAGGCGGAACTGCATCTGACACGGACCCGGGTCAAAGCGCCTTTTAACGGCGTCGTCCTGTCCAGATCGGTCAACCTGGGCGCGAGGGTCTCCGAGGCAACCGTCCTGGCCAGACTGGTCGGCACGGATGAATTCTGGCTGAAACTGGCCATCCCGACAAGCCAGCTGCGCTGGATAACTTTTCCATCCGGCGGCAAAGAGGGTTCGGAAGTCCGCATCTTTCATCAGGAAAAAACCGGCGATGATGCCTTTCGTACCGGCCGGGTCATCCGCCTGGCCGCCGATATCGAAGAACAGGGCAGAATGGCTGCCGTCTATGTGGCCGTCAAGGATCCCCTCAACCGGTTGCCGGACAACAGGAAAAAACCGCAACTCCTGCTCGGCTCTTTTGTTCGGGCCGAGATTGCCGGAACCGAACTTACCGACGTCGTGCCGATCGAGCGCAACCACCTGCGCGAAGGAAACAGCATCTGGCTCCTCAGTGACGACCAGACGCTGGAAATCCGCCAGGTTGACATTGTTGCCAAAACCAGCCAACAGGTTTTTATCACCTCGGGCCTCGCCGAGGGAGAAAAGCTGATTGTCTCCGACCTTACCGCGCCGGTAGCCGGAATTCCCATAAAACTACTGCCGGAGGGCAAAAAAAGCCTGGGCAATGACCAGACCGTAGCCGACGATTCGCCGGCAAAAAAACGTGGGGTTACCCAGTGAACGGAGCCACACAGGCAAAAGACCAGGGCATCATTGCCTGGATGGTCTACAACCGGGTCACGCCAAACCTCATCATGATCGCGCTGCTCCTTGGCGGTTTCTATATGAGCTCGAAGATCAAGCGCGAGGTGTTTCCCGAATTTCAGCTGAACACGGTGTCCATCAGCGTCGCCTATCCCGGTTCCAGCCCGGAAGAGGTCGAACAGGGCATCGTCCTGGCGGTTGAAGAGGCCATCCGCGCCATTGACGGCCTCAAGGAAGTCAACGCCACGGCCGACGAAGGCAGTGCCCGCATCGTCGCCGAACTGCGTGACGACGCCGACGTGCAAAAGGCCTTCCAGGACATCCAACAGGAAGTAGACAGGATAACGACCTTCCCGGTTGATGCCGAAGATCCGATCATCACGCTTGACGCCATAAAGCGTCAGGTTCTCCGCCTCAACCTCTTCGGCGACGTGCCGGAACGTTCCCTGCGTGAAGTGGTGGAACAGGTGCGGGACCGGCTCCTGCTGACGGAAGGTATCACCCAGGTCGACCTGATGGCTGGTCGTGACTACGAAATCGAGGTCGCCGTTCCTCTGGAGAATTTACGTAAATACAATCTGACCCTGGCACAAGTAGCCAGGATACTTGACGAGGCATCGGTGGAGATCCCCGGCGGAAAACTGGAAACAGCCGGCGGAGAAGTGCTGTTGCGCGTGAAAGACCGCAGAAACTGGGCTGAGGACTTTGCCGCAATCCCGGTATTGACCACGCCGAACGGCTCGATCGTGCATCTGGAAGATATTGCCGAGGTGCGGGAAAGTTTCGAAGACGCCACCCGTTTCGCCACCTTTAACCGAAAACCCTCCATGCAGTTGCTGGTGTACCGGGTGGGCGAGCAGACCCCCCTCGGCGTGTCCGAGGCCACCCACAGGGCAATGGCGGAAATGGAGATTGATCTGCCACCGACCGTCGGCTGGGCCATCTCCAGTGATCAATCGGAAATATATAAACAGCGCCTCGATCTCCTGTTGAAAAACGCCTTCCTCGGTCTCATTCTGGTGCTTGTCCTTCTCGGCGCCTTTCTCGAACTGAAACTGGCCTTCTGGGTGACGATGGGCATCCCCATCTCTTTCCTCGGCTGCTTGCTGTTCCTGCCTTTTTTCGATGTTTCCATCAATGTCATCTCGATGTTCGCTTTTATCATCGCCCTCGGTATTGTCGTCGATGACGCCATTATTGCCGGTGAAAATATCTACGAATATCGGCAGCAGGGCCTGAACCGTATCGATGCCGCCATCCAGGGGGCAAAGGATGTGGCGACGCCGATTGCCTACAGCATCCTGACCAACATCGTCGCCTTTGCCCCGCTCGCCCTGGTGCCGGGCGTCATGGGCAAGGTCTGGCGTGTTATTCCCGTGGTGGTCATACTGGTCTTTCTCTTTTCATGGCTTGAATCACTGCTCATTCTGCCGGCGCATCTGGCGCACAGCCGAAAAAACGGCAATAACCCGGTCACCAGATTTCTCGGCGGTTTGCAGCAGGCGTTCGGCCGCAAGGTTCTCTATGGTATTCATCATATTTACGGACCGCTGCTTGAGAAAACCCTGCAGGTTCGCTATCTGACGGCCGCCCTGCTGCTTGCCGTGCTCATCACCACCGCCGGCTATGTAAAAAGCGGCCGGATCCGCATGATTCTCTCACCCCGGGTTGAATCGGACCAGACCGTGGCCACGGTAACGCTGCCCTACGGCAGCCCGACCGCGGAAATGGAGCGGGTTCGCGACCAGCTGCTCGACGGTCTTGACAAAATTGCTGACGGCAATGACAAGGAACAGCTGCTGGAATCCGTGTACGCCCTCATCAACGGCAACGTCGTGGAGGTCAACGGCTATCTCACCCCCCCGGCGATACGGCCCCTGAGTACCGAGGCCATCACCCAGCTCTGGCGTCAGACAACCGGACCGATAGTCGGCATTCAAGCCCTGCGCTATGAATCCGATCGAGGCGGTCCCGGCAGCGGGGCGTCACTTGCCATAGAGCTCAGCCACCGTGATATCACCACCCTTGACCAGGCAAGCTCTCTTCTGGCGGCAAGACTCGAAGATTTTTCTCCGGTGAAAGATGTCGATGACGGCTATACGCCGGGAAAAATCCAGCTTAACTATAAGGTGAACGAATGGGGAGAAAGTCTGGGTCTGACCACAATCGAGGTCGGCAGACAGCTGCGCAACGCCTACCAGGGGGCTGTCGCCCTCAGGCAGCAGCGCGGCAACAATGAAGTAACCGTCAGGGTCCGTCTCGCAGAGGCGCAGCGCATCAGCGAATTCAACGTGGAATCCCTCCTCATCACCACCCCCGGAGGAGTCTTCGTTCCCCTGCAGGAAGTAGCCACCGTTGAACGAGGCCGGGCCTATACCAGCATCACCAGGCGCGACGGTCGGCGAACCGTCACCGTATCAGCCGATGTCGCCCCCATCGGCGAATCGCCGATCATCCTGGAGGCGCTGAACAAAACGGTACTCCCGGAACTCGCCGCGACCTTTCCAGGCCTGAGTTACGGTTATACCGGACGCCAGGCGGATCGTCAGGAAAGTATGACCAGCCTCTTTTCCGGGTTTCTCTTTGCCCTGGGCGGCATCTACTTCCTGCTGGCCATTCCTTTTCGCAGTTACCTACAGCCGATTATGGTCATGATCGCCATTCCGTTCGGTATCATCGGCGCGGTGTTCGGCCATATGATCATGGGCTACAACCTGAGCATCATGAGTATGATGGGCATGGTTGCCCTGACCGGGGTAGTGGTCAACGACTCGCTGGTGCTGGTGGACTTCGCCAACAAACAGCAGCGCAAGGGGGATTCTCCGGCCCAGGCAATTCGCGCGGCGGGAGTTCGTCGCTTTCGGCCGGTGCTGCTGACCACCCTCACCACCTTCGGCGGCCTGGCCCCGATGATCTTTGAGACGTCGCGGCAGGCCAGATTTATGGTCCCCATGGCCCTGTCCCTTGGGTTCGGTATCGTCTTTGCGACGGCCATCACCCTGGCGCTGGTCCCCTGCCTCTATCTCATCATCGAAGACATAAAACGCATCTCTGCACGCTATCTCTGGCAGCCTTGACTGTTGTGCAGACTGTCCGCAAAAGCCAGGGGCCTGTCTGAGAATTCAGCACAGCTGCCGCTTCGGCAAAAACGATACTGTCCATTTTCTGTGCCGCTCAGGACGGCACGTCCTGCCTCAAGTATTTTCTTCCTGCTATCAAATAAATAAAAACAGAGCAAAGAATAAGATAGCCAAACATGTGCACGCTTTTGGTCTTCAGGATGAAGGCGATGGTGACGATAATCATTGCACTGAGCAGAATAAACAACGGCCTGGGGATCTGCTTGAGGATAACGCGTCCGAAATGGGCAAAGCGGATGTGGCTCACCATCAATACGACGGACAGTGCTGTGGTCAACCAGAGCAGATTCGGCGAAACGACTAAGGCGGCGCCAAGAACAATCAATGCACCTGCCGGACTGGGAAGACCGTTAAAGATACCTTCGGGCAGGTCTTTTCGTTTTTTATCGACAGTAACAAACCGGATAAGTCGATAGGCAACACCGCTGAAGAAAATCAAGCCAAAGAGCCAGGCCAACGAGCCACCGGATTGAAATATGATATAGGCGGGAGAAAGCCCGAAGCTGACAAAATCAGCAATGTCGTCCAGATACGGCCCATAGACGGTACCGCCATGCTTTTCGGCCATCCGGCCATCAAACAGATCAAACAACTGCCCGAGTATGATAACAAAAATGGCCCAGGCATAGCGGTGATTATAGGTAAAGTAGAGGCTGGTAAGGCCGCAGATAAAATTGAGTGTCGAAAGAATATCGGCATACAGCCAGTTGGGGATAAACTTAAAAACCACCGAGGCTGCCGAGAGGACAATGCTGGCCAGTAGAACCGCGTCACCGATATTGATCACGCCCGGGTTCTCATCGAGTAATGCACAAAAAATGACCAGGGCAAAGCAGATAATCGCCTTGATTTTGCCGAAATTATTCGCCGCTACTGAATAGCTCAGAATAGACAGAATCCTTCTGGCAAAAAACTGACCAAACAGTTCCACCGCCACCAGAATCCACACCAGCTTGATCGAAACTATCCCGGTATAGGCAAAACCAAGCAAAGGGGGCAGATAGGTCAACTTATCACACAATGGATCCAGCCACTCACCCCATTCCGTGACCATATCGCAATTTCTCGCCACGATGCCGTCTACCCCGTCCAGGATCGCGGCGAAGGTAAATATGATTATGGCAAAGGCTTGGTACCCGGAAAAGAAATAGAGAACAAAACCGATCAGCGCCATCGCCGTCCGCCAGTAGCAGATGGCATTGGGATGCAGCAGCCATAGATGCGAATTTATAAATTCCTGCATGGATTCTTTATGAACCATCCGGGAAAACCAGTAATAAAAACCGGTTCCAATCAAAGCAGCGAAAGTTATAACAAGGAATCTTTCCATATTTCTCTATCGTTAAAAGAAGTAAATTTCGGCAATGCGCGCTCCTCGCGCTGATAACAATCTTCCCATCTCAGGCCTCTTTAGCATTTTACCAAAGAAAAGTCTATTTTCGAACGATGCAACGATGATTCGACGCAACAGGGCCCGCTGCTGATAAAAAGAGTCCCGGCTCGTTTCCCGTATGCCGGGGTGAGCAAAACGTGTGGATGATCTTTGAGAGGGGAACCGCAGCGCTACCTTAATAATCCGCCGCCACGGTTTGCTGGTTTATCGCTGTCGATGACTTTCCAGAATCCGTTCCAGATTTTAAGCGTTGAGCCTGCCAGAATTTCTTTTGCCAATAGGCATTGTTGAGACTGGAAATCATCACTCCTTTTGTGGGGGAAGCGTGAAAAAAAAGATCTTCTTTCAAATAGATTCCTACATGTCTTTGGAAAACTCCCGTCTTAAAAAAGACAAGGTCACCTGCTTGTAAAGCAGCCTTTGAGATCTTTGTGCCTTCTTCTGCCTGCTCCTGGACGGTTCGAGGCAGATTTTTTCCGAACAATTCCTTATAGGTAAGCAGGGTCAAACCGGAACAATCCACGCCTCTGCGGGAGAGCCCGCCGTGGCTGTACCGGGTCCCCTGCCAGCTCGCGAAATATTGCCGAAGAGCCGCGGTCACCTGTTCGTTTTGCTCAGCTTGTGACTTTTTATCGGAAGTTTTTTGTTGGGGAAAGTAGGTGACCGTGCTCTTGCTCATGCACCCGCAGAAAGCAAAGAGAAAGACGACGAGCAGCAACGGGAAAAGCACGCGAATGGTGCCCGGCAACTCCATTTTCACTTTCAGGTCATTCAAGCAGTCGTTCTCCGCGCATCGGATAATATTCAGTGAAGGAGCTTATCCCGTTTACCGGGGGGAGCAAGAAAGACTGAGCCCAGCATTCGTCCTGCACTCCCCTAACGGTTACTTCTGTTGATATTATAAAATAAATACTATAATTTCAATAGAGCCGAACATATTCCCGCAAAAAAATACCAAAAAGCTGCACTATGCCCCACTCACGCAGAAAGGAGATACCATGAAAGCAGTTTTTCTCGACACCGAAGGGCTTGATGATCTGTTCATCGACCACCTCGAAAAAGAATGCAGTCTACTGCGGTTATTCCCCACCACAGCCCCCGGGGAGGTTGCCGAAAGAATAACCGGTGCGGATATTGTCATCCTCAACAAGGTGAAAATATCCCGGCAGCATCTTGCCGCGGCCCCCTCCGTCCGACTGATCTGCATCGTTGCCACCGGCACCGATGTCGTCGATCTGGGCGGTGCGTCCGACCTGGGAGTCACCGTATGCAACTGCCAGGCATACGGTACCGATTCGGTTGTGCAGCACGTCTTCTCGATGCTGCTCGCCCTGCACACCAACCTGCTTGCCTACCATGCCGCGGTGCAGGCCGGGCGCTGGCAGACGGCCAGTCAGTTCTGCTTTCTCGATTACCCCATCGTTGAGCTGAAAGGCAAGACCCTGGGCATAGTCGGCTACGGCAATCTTGGCCACGGCATCGCAACAATCGCCCGGGCATTCGGCATGAGAGTTGTCATTGCCCGCAGACCCGGCAATCCAACGGATGATCGCCCGCCGCTGGCCGAGATGCTTGCCGAGGTTGACGTCCTGACCTTGCATTGTCCGCTCACCAACCAGACGAGAAATCTGATAAATGCAGAGGCCTTCGATCTGATGAAACCGACGTCCTTTCTGATTAACTGTGCCCGGGGCGGCATTGTCGACGAGGCGGCTCTGCTGCAGGCCCTGCAGACGAAAAAAATCGCCGGTGCGGCAATCGATGTCTTGAGCGTCGAACCCCCAAAAGATTCCCATCCACTCCTGGAGGCAAAGCTGCCCAACCTGATCATCACGCCGCATATCGCCTGGGCCAGTCGCGAAGCACGGCAGCGAATTATCGGCCAGACGGTGGAAAACATCCGCGCCTTTAAGGCAGGCCAGCCGATACGAACGGTGTAGTCCGCTTTTCGTGTTTTCTGGTGAACCTTCGGCGGCCTCGGGATTATCTCGTCGGGGCAAAACCCGGCAGGGTAAACTTGAGCGTTACCTCGCCGGTTTTTTTATCAAGCGTCACCATTTTCTCGCCGCCTTCGGCAACACCCAGCTTCTTGCCGGTGGCCATCTCCAGAAGCCCACTGATAAAGCCCATCCCCTGGTTTAAGACCTCTTCCATCTGCTCGGCCGACCGGCTGTCCGGCTCCGCCGGAGATGCCTCCGGCAAGGGCTCGTCCAGGGTGTCGCCACGCTCTTCTCCAACAAAATCAACCTCATTCTTGAACACCTCGGGATTAAGAAAATGTGGTGTATCTTCGGTAAGTTCTTCGCCAGGCAGCGACTCCGGCCGGACCATCCCGGCCTCTTCCCCCATCATCTCGCGCAGCTGGTTGACCAGCTCCTGACGTTTTTGCCGGTCGAGCATCACCTCATCCTCGCCACCGTCAAAAACACCATCAAAGAGCTCTCCCTTTAATTTGATCCCGGCCATGATCCGCTCTTCAATGCTGTACTTTGCTATCAGATTGATCACATTGATACATGTGCTTTTCTGACCGATTCGGTGAACTCTGCCGATCCGCTGATTCAGCTTGGCCGGATTCCAGGGCAGCTCAAAGTTCACCACACAATCGGCGGCCTGCAGATTCAAACCGGTCCCTCCGGCGTCGGTGGACAAAAACACCTTGCAGTCCGGGTTCGTGTTGAATTCATCGATCAGGGCCTGGCGCTTGACAACCGGTACCTTGCCGGACAGCTCTACAAAGGCGATGGCCGCCCGGGAAAGATGTTTGCCGATGAGCATGGTCATGGTGGTCCATTCACTGAAAATCACCACCTTGCGCCCATTTTGCTTGATCAGTTCGTCAAGGATAGTGGCCAGTTCATCGAGCTTGGGCGAGATATTTGTCTGCCGGTCTATCAAGTAAGTAGAATCACAGGTCTGGCGCATTTTCAGCAGGAGCGCCTGAATACGCAGCAAATCCATCGGCGTGAGAAATTTTTTGTTCAACAACGGCAGAAGCGACTTGGAGTATCCGGCATGGATTTCCGCCTGTTCTTGGTGCAGATCGATATAATAATTGTTGACGATCAACTCGGGCAGTTGCTCCAGCACTTCTTCCTTGCGGCGGCGAATGACCAGGGTTTTTAATTTTTCATGCAGTTTATGCAGATTGACATAACCGAGAATGTCGCCCTTTTTACGACGACTGAGAAGAAAATGGTCAGCGGCAAACTGCCAGAGAGGGTTGAGTTGTTCCGGGTCGAGAAACTGCACCAGAGAATAGACGTCTTCCAGCTTGTTCTCCAGGGGCGTACCGGTCAGAATAATTGCATGCTGCCGCGGCAGACTCTTCACCGCCTCCGCGGTTTTCGTCTCAAAATTTTTAATACGCTGTGCTTCATCCAGAACGATCACATCCGGTTTCAGGCGGGAAATTATCGTTACATCCCGAAGAACCGCTTCATAATTGGTAATCTTAAACAGGCTGCTATCCGTGTGATACTGTTCTTTTCTTTTTTGCGCATTACCGGCGATTATACAGGCCTTTTCATCGCTGAACCGCTCGATTTCCCGCTGCCACTGCTGCTTTAACGAACTCATGGTGACAACCAGAACCTTTCGAAAACCAAAGACATTTTTTTTACAGATGCACAGGCCAATGGCCTGCAGGGTCTTGCCGAGACCCATCTCATCGCCGATCAGCACCGCCTTTTTATAGAGTCCGAAGACAATACCCTCTTGCTGATAGGCATAGGGCGTCACCCGCAAACAGCTGGAGATATCCGCGGCCGGTCCGGCTGCGGCAAGGGCCAATTCGCTGTCCGTAGCGGCATTGGTCAGCCTGCCCATGACCGGTTCCTGAACACGAACCTGTTTAAAGCGCTCCAGCCTGGGCAGATACGGAATAAAATCGACAATATCGTCTTGGCGAAAGAGGTTCTGCCCGTCAAATATTTCCGTCAGCAGACCGGTCAGTTCTTCGCCGTTATCGGCACTTTTCTGTTCATGAAAGAGCCGTGGTTTGCCGGCGGCACTGTCCCAAAAGATATCGACATAGGGGAAGGTCTCCCGAGCAAGCCGAGCAGCAAATCCTTTTTGCCCCTTCAGACAGGTACTGAGAAAAATCAGATGCTTGCACGTTGACAGTTTATTAGAATAGAAATCAGGACAGGAACAGTGACCGGCGCCGGTCGCCGGGTTATGCAGCGTTACCTGGTATTGCCGCCCCTTTGCCGTCGTTACCAGGTGATCGCCTTTGAGCATATCCCCCTGAGATACGGTCAAGGCCTCTTGTTTTGCCCGCCGGTGACGATCGTCAAGGGCCTGTTGTCTGATCTCCTCGTAGGAAAGGTATTGCACCTGCTGGTCGAAAGATTCAAGCGGCAACCCTGCAGACTCACCCTGGTGATCGAATACCTCCAGCAGTATCGCTACGATATGCTTGCAACCGGGCCCAGGGTAGGGACAATCACAATGGCTGCTTACCCCGCCGTTTAAGATAACCTCGGTTCGGTAATTGCCATAATTCCCATCAACCTCATACACATACCGGCCTTCTCCGCACTGTTCCGCGATACGGCGAAAGGCGCCGTTTTTCTGCAGGAACTCCCCGCGTTTATAAATTACTGGGGAATCGGCAAGTTGCCGGATGGTATCGATCTGCAGCGTAACCATAAGTAATCCTTTGTTATTTCTACAGTTATATTGAATACTTTCAAAAAGTCGATGTTTTCGGTGGAGAAAAGCCGTGCAAGTGCTTCAACGGCAAAACTTGACCACAACAAAGATATTTTTTCAAGCGGCAATCTTTTTTTACCAGTTCATCATTCCTTTCAGCTCAACAACGTTGAAGCAAGACATTGCCATGACACCGGTTCATGATCTCCTTGCCCTGCTTTCACGGGTGAGGTACGTTTATCGTGACGAACACCACAGCTGCTGAAAGCCAACCTCTTTGATGACAACAGCTATAATCCCGGACAGCCTGATCAAATAGAAATGAATTTTTTGCATATACGTTCCATAAAAAACAAATTGGCGATGCTGATACTCTTTGCCGTTATACCCTGCCTGGCCATTCTTTTATATTCCGGCCTGGAGCAGCGACAGGAACGTATCGAAACGGCCAAATCGGATGTTTTGCTCTTGACCCGGACCATGGCCGAGGCACAAAAAGGAATCACCCAGTCGACAAAACAGATACTCTCTACCCTGTCGCTGCTCCCGGCAATTCAAAGCGGAGATGCCAGCGAATGCAATCCTCTCTTCAGAGCTATGCTGGAGCAGAATCCTAACTTTGACAATATCGCGCTCGTTGACCTCAGCGGACAAGTCATCGCTTCGGGCAAAACTTTTACCGAAATCAACCTTGCTGATCGCAAGCACGTCAAGGAAGCTCTGGCAAAAAAAGATTTTGCAGTTGGCGAATATATTATCACCAGGGTCGGGACGGCAAATCCAGCGTTTACCTTTGCCTATCCGGTTCTTGACAAGGAAGACAATCTCAGAAATCTTTTGACCGCCGCCATCAAGCTCGATGTCTTTGCTGGTTTCTATGACGTGACAACACTGCCCGAAAAATCGTTTTTGGCGGTAACCGACCATAATGGCATCCGCATGTTTTATTATCCCGCACAAAAAAACACCAATCCCATCGGCCAGCCCATTCAGGCCAAGCCATGGAACATTGCCAGTAACGGTGCCAGGGAAGGACTCTTTTTCGCCAGCGGATCAGATGGCCTGCGCCGAATATTAGCCTATGAAAAACTTTATCTCAGTGACGAAAACACCCCTTATCTGTATGTCTGGACTGGTATTCCCGAAAACCATATCATTAGACCTGCCAACGCAGCCTTGACCAGAAATGTCCTGCTCCTCATTCTGGCCACTATGGTGTCTCTGCTCATCTCCTGGGCGATTGGCAGGAAGACATTGATTTCTCCAATACAGCGTCTTGTTACGTTGACAAGAAAGTTTTCCCAGGGGGACTTCGAAGCCCGCATCGAGCAGAAAACGCAAACCGGAGAGATTGCCATACTGACCGAGGCTTTTCATAATATGGCCAAAACCCTGGCAGAAAAAACCCAGCTGGAGGAGCAATATCGCCAGACGCAAAAAATGGAAGCCATCGGCCAGTTGGCGGGCGGTGTGGCGCACGATTTCAACAATATGCTCGGAGTGATCCTTGGCTATGCGGAACTTGCCCTGACGGAGGTGGATCAGTCTCATCCCCTCTATAACAAACTTAAAGAGATCGAAAAAGCCGCTCTTCGCTCCGCTGATATTACCAGACAGCTCCTGGCCTTTGCTCGCAAACAGACCATTGAACCGAAGGTGCTCAACCTGAACGAAACGGTGGAAGGAATGCTCAAAATGCTGCGGCGGCTCATTGGCGAGGACATCAATCTCACCTGGCAGCCTGGAGATGATTTATGGCCGGTGAAGGTTGACCCAGCGCAGATCGATCTCGTATTGGTGAACCTCTGCATCAATGGCCGAGATGCTATTGCCGGCATCGGCCGGATGACCGTACAAACAGAAAACAGCATCTTGAGTGAAGAATACTGTGCCGCACACACCGAATGTGTTCCCGGAGAGTATGTGCGCATGACCGTGACCGACAGCGGCTGCGGCATCGACAAACTGACTTTGTCGCAAATTTTTGAACCTTTCTTCACCACCAAAGGTGTCGGCGAGGGAACCGGCCTTGGCCTGGCTACTGTATTCGGTGCCGTGAGACAAAACAATGGTTTTATCAATGTCTCCAGTGGATTAGGTCTGGGAACCAGCTTTACCATTTACCTGCCCCGTTATCACGGCGATACCAAACAGGCGGACAAGGAATTGGCTCCACCACCTGTCATGCGTGGCAAAGCAACCATCCTGCTTGTTGAAGACGAGGCGGCTATTCTGAGCATGACCATGGCCATGCTCAAAAAGCTTGGCTATGCTGTCCTGCCCGCCGGTTCACCGGAAGAGGCCATTCGCCGGGCTGCCGATTTTTTTGGCGAAATCGACATGCTCATGACCGATGTAATTATGCCCGGCTTAAACGGCCGCGACCTAGCCGACCTGCTTCTGGAAGATTATCCCCAAATGAGATGCCTGTTCATGTCAGGCTACACTGCCGATATC
>CAMBBS010000004.1 GCA_945863875.1 Desulfopila aestuarii DSM 18488 | reverse complement strand
TCATGGGAAATCCCCCCCGGTTCTCCCAACTGCCCCTTGAAATGAGCATACGCCTGGTCAAATTGCCGCAGAACATTGAACATGATGCTGCCCATCGGTGAGTTGATTTTCATGACTCTTGAGCCACGCTCCTTGACCATGGAGATTTTTTTCTCCAGAATCTCTTCCTTGGTAAATCTCCTTTTTTCATTCGGTATTTCCATCATTTCTTTCTCCAATTTCTTCTCCCTATAGATTGATAAATTTGATTGATAGATTTTTAAGATTTACCAGTAATCCTGGCATGGTTGCGTTTGATTTTACTTCTCCGCCACATATCCATTAAAAAGACAGTCCCATAAGGCAGAATGGCGGCTATCAGGACAAACAGCGAACAACGAGTGACTATCGACTTGATATTAGGCAGCATAGTCATATAGCCATAATAGATTGCCTCAGCATTTTTGCTGGAATGCTGCGCCTTTTGCCAGACCCTTTCCGGGGTGCTCAAACCGATAAGCAAGGTGTAGAAAACATAGATCATGAAACTTTTAGCGACCAATACGAGCATCCTGCCGGTGAAGAAAGCATTGATGGCCTTGCGGGTAACTATACCGACAAAGTATTGGCAGATATAGGCGCAGAGTAGAGTGTTGGCGAAAGAGCATCTCGCGGAAATGCAGAAGATTATTGATGCAGAAAAAAGCGACCTATTCGATGTTCTGGCGCATGTTGCCGATTAAACATTTTTGCTCCCATGCAATTTCGAGAAACCCCGACAAACTCTAAAGACAAGAGTCGATAAAAAAACCTTGTGCCAGCTGGCAGGGAATTCTTCCTGACTGAGATTGTCTAATTATGAAGTCATGCGTTGCATAATCAACCAGTTACGTTCAGTCAGATGGTCGGTTTTTACGAGGTCTGTAGTCTGAATCTGAGGATCGTGGTGACAGAGCAGAATCGGAATTGCCGCACTTCTCTTTTGACTTAAAATACAGGCTGCATGAAGCTTATTACGAAACAAGAAAACAACCCTTGGCTTTAATTGCTGCAGAGCGTAATGAACTGATTCACCATCTACTTTTACGATATCGTTTCCAGTCTGACGAAAGTTTTATTGAATGTGGAAAACACCTTGATAAACAGTATGAGAGACTTAAATGAAATCAAATATATGGAGGAGTTGGTTAAGAATTTTATCGAACGCCGTAAAGAAGTTGCTATTTGTGGCATGAGGCTGCTCTAGAGGCTCTCTCCTGGATGGGAATTGTCCGACCACAAAAAGACGGTATGCGATGAGGACGACGCCAGAAGTTTTCCTGTTGCTAAAGATCTCCACTGAAAATTTTTGGTGTAAAAAAGATCCGAATTGGTTGAATCTAATGAACGAATTGAACGCAACGCATGAATCCTTGCTGCTCGCAACACACTGAATCAAGAGAAAATGCGTGCTGTATCATCGACTTGCTGTTTTTCCAACGCTAAACTCATAACCCAAAGGTCACAGGTTCAAATCCTGCCCCCGCTAGCAAAACATATTCAAGGACTTAGGGTATCTTTACCGTAAGTCCTTTTTTTGCTGGTGGTAAAATTACTAATTTTTACATTGACACAGGGGAGTGGCCGTCGGCGAAGACGCTGAAACCATTCCGGTGTTCTTTGGCGCTGTACATTGCTATATCTGCAGCCTTGAGGAGTGTCTCCCTGTCGAGACCATGGGTCGGGAACAGGGCGATACCAATACTGCAGCTGATATGATAGCACGTCCCGTTCAACTCGAACGGTTCCTGTAATACTTTGAGGATATTGCCTGCGACGTGGGCGGCGGTTTCAGGGGTTTTTGTTTCGGTAACAATAACAGTGAATTCATCACCGCCCATGCGGGCTACTGTATCCATTGCTCTGACACAGGCAAGCAAGCGCTTTGCCGTTTCCTTGAGCAGGACATCACCCATATCATGACCGAGGCTATCGTTAATTTCCTTGAAATGATCGAGATCAAGGAACAGTACGGCGAATTGCTGTTGGTTTCGTCTTGCCAGTGCCAATGCCTGTTCCATTCGGTCATACAACAATACCCGGTTGGGCAGGCCGGTCAGTTTATCGTGATGGGCCATGTGCTGGAGTCTTTCTTCATTTTGCTTACGTTCTATAACGACAGCCAGGGTATCGGCTACGGTTTGGAGAAATCTTTTTTCACTCTCATCGCAGACATGGCCGGCCGAAACATAGGTATTGAGAACCCCTAACATTCGACCTTCCAGCACAATTGGCACACAATAATGGCCATGTGGCTGCATGTCGCCATATTTCACTTCGTGTTGTTCCATGGGGACGCTGGAAAAAACAATCCCGTGGGTGAGAGCCGCCTTACCGCACAGGCACTGACCAAACGGCAGCTGATGACAGGACTGTTGCACGGCCTCCGGCAAATTACGTTCGGCTACCATTCTCAAGGTATTATCGTCTTCATCGGCTACAAAAATGGCCCCTTTATTCTGCAGCGAATATACCGGAATGGAGAGGACGGCATCAAGAGATTTGAGCAGTACTTCACGCAACTTCAAGCGGGGCTGCGAGATATTGAGGATGGTATCAAGTACACGCTGAATGTTCAGAGCATGTTCAATTTCCTGCTGCGCCTTTTTACGCTCGGAAATATCCCGCAGTACGCCTATGCCGTTCCATTTGCCGCCGATCCGGGTGGCTGCAAGTGACAGCTCAACCGGGATCTCCGAGCCATCCCGGCGAATCGCCGTCAATTCGATTGTTTTGCCGATTGCAGATCCATCGCCCGTCTTTTGGAATTTTGGAAATACCTTGCGATGGGCCTCATGAAAACGTACGGGGACAATCAGGGTATGCAGATTCACGCCAAGAGCCTCTTCCTGGCTGTAGCCGAAGATCTTTTCGGCAGCCTTGTTCCAAAAGGAAATGTTGCCGTCATTGTCCATGCAGAGGATCGCATCTTGTGCCGAAGCACTGATTTTTTCAAGTTTATCCTGGCTTTCTTCCAGCTTCAGATGCTCATCCTGCAGTTGCTGAAAGAGGTGCGACTGCATATCCTCGCGAGTCTTACTTTCAGCAAGCAAACGTTGCCCGGCACTGGCCAGTTCTTTTTCCGTTCGCCCAAGGATATAGTAAATGAGAACAAGTATGGTCGATCCTATGGCGGCAAAAATGGCGGTAAACTGTGCCAAGTATCTTTTCGAGAGGGCGATAGTCTCGGTCATGTCGCGCAGCATGACCAAAGTGGCGACCGGTCGCCTGCCTGCATCCCGCACAGGGATAACAGCCGCCCAGTATTGATGTCCTTGTAATGCGATGTCTTGATAAATGCTGATGGTATTCGATGCGTTATAGGGAGCGAAGGCATCACTCATATGGCTGAGCGGCTCGAAAGAAACTTCCTGCAGACTCTGGGAGAGCAACACCGCCCGGGGGAACAGATCCCAGGAGAAAGGCCGTTTGAGCATCCGCATGCCGGATTCCCACTCACTCTGCACAAGAAAACGCTTGTCAACGAACATGAGGAGTTCGACCTGGGACATCCTGTGCAATTGCTGGATCAGATTATCGATCTCCTGTCCCAGTTCAATATAGCCGAGCAGTTGTCCATCCTGAGTTATGGGTAATACAGAGCGAAGGGTGAAAGTTCCCAACGGTCCCAGTTCTATGCCAGAGAACAACGTGACAGTGTGCTCAGCGCCGAGTGCGGTAAAGCGATCAATGATATCACCATATTGCTGGGGTTTGTGCACACGAAGCAGATTAATGCGTTGCGAATTATGAAAATAGAAATGCGTGATATTGTGGTCCCGATGAAGACGTTCGTAGATTGGCCCGGCAAGTTCCAAAAGCCTCTGGCGCTCCCCGGATCTCAAGGCGTCTACAAGTTCCTCGTTCTGGGCGATGAACTGCAGGCTCGCAGCCATCACCTCGGCCTTGATATCCAGAGATAACTGAAAATTACTTTGCATGGCCTGGGCTTCCTGCAACACAGCTGTATCTTTGTGATCATTTTCCATATGGGCGATAAAGTAAATGCCGATGAACAGAACCACCAGACTTGCCGCGATAGTCGGCAGCAAAATGCGGAATTTCAGGCTTAAAAGACCGACTACATTGTCACTGCACCCTGCTTGTTGTAAAAATGTCATAAAACAATTTTCCTCAAAATAGTGCTGGCCTGCTTTTTTTCATCACATTTTCCAGATGTAACCAGATGTAAATCCTGTGAAAAAATCACTCAGAACGTGTGAGCAAGAGAAATCTATTGGGACATCGCCGTTTAATGAAGCGTAAAACCTGGTATCTCGGTTCCAGGGTGAGTCTTTTGTTTAGCCTGTCGAATTTAATATTCTACTCCAGCATCAGTTTTTTAAAAATAGTTATTGTAAATTAACACTCTCCATCGTTTCACGATGACGACATACGTCAACCATTGGCTGGAATAAGCATTAAAATTCTGTGTATAGAATGAATGCACTTGCAACCCTGTTGGGTTGGTTTCAGACCCCGGCCCTACTCAGTATCCTTCCGCAGATACAGATACCCCTGGAGGCCAATAAAGACCTCACTTATCTCGGCGACACTGCCCAGTTCCGCCATGGAATCACCAGCGGATTGGTAGTTTAATTCAAGCAGGTTCGGGAGTTTCTCCCTGTCAAGCTCGGAGACGATCTGGGCGGCATAGTGCGCCAGGACGAAATGAAGGGACTCCTGCTGCTTGCCTGAATAGTGGGGATACATACCGACCTCGCTGATGGCAACTCGCTGTTCTCGGCAGCAATGAGACCCTTGATCTCGCTGAGTTGTTTCCGGCCATATCCTTTTTCTTTAAAACCTGAGATGAGTTTCCTGCGGGTATCCGGTTTTGCTCCACAGGGTACGAAGTTCGTCCTCATTCTCGAAGCGCGCCGGCAACTCCCCGAACAGCTTCTCGATAAACTGTGTCCGGCTGACATGGGTTTACCCTCAGACTCCAAAAGGTGGTCGCCTTCATATGCTCGATGGTTCTTTCCTTGCCGTCCGCCGGCTTGATCTTTGCTTTGGCTTTTTTCTTGCGTGTGCAGGGTCTCTCGTCACCCACGCCGTTCGGTTCGGGTTCGCATACACAGGGGAGCTTACCGCATACCGGACATTCCTGACAGCGGTGGATCGACCATGCATGTACATGGATAATCGCCGCATTGTCTGCACGGTTCAGGCTCTATCGGGTCACCATCCCACTCAGGATCATTGAAACGAAGGCAGGCCTTGACGAAGTCGTAAATGATGAAGTATTTCTTCCCGTCCAACAGACGAAACCTCTGCCGACAATCTGTTTAAACTCGATCATCGAATTCACCGGGCGTATCAGGACAATGTTCCGGACATTGCGGGCATCCACGCCTGTCGTGAGTTTCTGCGAGGTGGTGAGGATTGTCGGGATTGTCTTCTCCTTATCCTGGAACACCCTGAGCCAGCACTCCCTTTCTTCTCCGTCATGTGCCGTCACCCGGATACAGCAGTTTCCGATCAGTGCCTGATTTGTACTGGTTGATGAGGTCTCGCACGGCAAGGGCATGCTCCTGGGTTGCACCGAACACCAGGGTCTTCTCTTTCTGAGCGATCAGCCCCAGAAAGAGCCTCACCCGACAGGCCTCTCGTTCACGGATCTCAATCACCCGGTTGAAATCATCTTCCCCGCACCGCTTATCCGTCTCGATTTCGGCCTTGCTTCGTTTTCCGCCGCCGATGATACGCCCGGGCGCGATGACCTATCGGACCATTTCCACCGCAACTCAGCATCCAGTGCCACAATCTCCGTAAGGGTCTCCGGAGGACCACGCAAAGGTGCCTCTTCACCGTTATTAAAGTTCGCCAGCGACAGATCAAAGCTACTCTGGCCTATCTGATCAGCCGCGACTGTCCAAGACTTTCACTGTCGGCAAAGGATGCCTGCAACTCGACAAACTCCTTGAGGTCATCACCATTGGGACAATTGCTCTTGCCCACGTTTCTGCCGGGACAATCAAGGACAGTATGCAGGTTGCAGCTGTCAAGAAGCTCCTGACACAGTGCCTTGGAAACATTCTTGGAATTGGGCAGAAAGGCAGTCCCTCCGGTATTGATCGGGATGTGCTCGATCTCTTTCCGATCTTTGCCACCAAAAGGAGGATCAGGTTCATGATCGCGACCACATAGGCGGGACTCTTCTTCTCTTAACCGTAGAGTGTCGAGTTCGTCGTTAACGTAGTCAAGAAGGCCTTCACCGGGTCAGCGCGGTATCGTGGTCAAGGCTACCAGCAGATCGCTTCGGTGCTGCCCATCAGGACCAGTGGTGCTTCTCGTCAATGAGGAAGTCGTAATGTTTGCCAAGCAGTTCCGCTTCAATTGCCCGTGATCCTTCGAGGTCATCGAGATACTTGAGGAAGAGCATCCATGAAGTCTGCCCGGTATGGTCCAATTTGGAAGAGCATCCCCCTTCTTTCCAGAGGACGTCATCTATATTCTAGAAAGTCTGTTCAAACATTGAGTGCCTTTGAGAAGTGCGGTATCATTGTGAGATGAAAATTTACCTTCGATATCGAATTTGATCTGCAGGGCTGGGCAACGGGCCGGGTGATTTCCTTTGCAGATAACTCTCGATTATTCATTGATTATTCGCAGCATGATCACAGTTGATACTTGAACGGCTGGGCTATACTCTGTAAGGTAATTATCCCGTCGTGCTTGCCGTTTACCAGGATTAGACGTTTCTCGAACCTGTTTTTGTAACTAAAAAATTAATTTTCTGTTCGGATGCTTTTTTCCCGAGGCAGCCGTACATCGATAGCACAAGAGATCGAAGGCCTTGCTTCCCTGCCGGAACACAGGCCAATCCAATTTTTCTCCGACAAACACAATGATATTGCCCGACAAAACCCTGCAAATCCTCTTCTTCCTCTTGTTGATCTGTGTTTGGCCGGTACAGGCTGATGAAAGAGGGCCGCGGGGAACAGTTCGAGTTGGTATTTTCCCTTTCGAGCCCTTCAATTTTATCGATGCAAATGGAGTTGCCCAAGGTCTCAATCCTGACCTGCTCAGGGAAATCATCCGTGATGAGCAGTGGAAAATCGAGTTCGTACCGGGAAGCTGGGCAGAGGGCCTGGACCGTCTGCAAAAACAGCAAATCGACCTGCTGGTTTCGGTTGCCCATTCTCCGGAGAGGGCAAAATTAATGAACTATACCTATGAATCGGTGGTTGAACTCTGGGGTCAGATTTTTGTCAGACCAGAAGGAAAGTCATACAACATCAACGATCTCTCGGGCCGCAAGGTCGCTGTCATGCGCGAGGATATCAGCGGTAGCAATTTTATCGAAACTGCTGAAAAATTCGGCGTATTTGTCGAGATTCAATACTTCGCCACCCATGCCGAGGTCTTTGCCGCGGTGAAGAATAAAGAGGCCGATGCCGGTGTCGCACCACAACATTTCGGTCTACGTCATGCCGGAAGATATAATCTTGTTGGCAGTACCATTCTGTTCAGCCCCTTCTCCATATATTTTTCGAGCAAAAAAGGGACGCAGCACGAACTCCTTAGTCATATCGATGCCCACCTCTCAAGGTGGAAAAGAGACAGGGAATCGTTTTATTACCAAAGCATCAACCACTGGATGGGAAATCTTGATTCGACACGGAAGATTCCTTTATGGCTTACTTACAGTCTGATTGTCGCAGTTTCGTCTACCCTCCTCTTTTTAAGCTTTGTTCTGTTTTTAAGAAGAACAGTCCAACTGCGAACTGAAGAATTGCGGGGCAGCGAAGCTCGTTTTCGAGATATCGCCCTGAGCATGAGTGACTGGATCTGGGAAGTCAACCTGAAGAATGAATTCTGTTATAGCACAAAGCATGTCTCCGACCTTCTTGGCTATACAATTGAAGAAGTGCTCGGCAAAAGGCCATTCGACTTCATGCCACCCAAACAGGCAAGAATTGCCAGGGATTTCTTCGATAAACAGAAGGAACAGCACACATCTTTTCGGGATTTTGAAAACTGGAACATCCGCAAAGATGGGCAGATGATTTGCCTGCTCACCTCTGGGGTGCCGATGTATGGGGCAAGGAAGAAGGAATTGATCGGCTTTAGGGGCATCGACAGGGACATCACGACACGCAAATACGAAGAAAACGCCCTAAAGGAGAGTGAAAAACGATATCGTACCTATATCATGAGTGCTCCCTATGGTGTTTTTGTGACAGACGAAAAGAACAATTTCCAGCAGGTTAACCCATCCACTTGCCGCATGACTGGGTATGAAGAATTTGAACTCTTGGCAAAAGGGTTACCCGATTTGCTCTTTGAGGAGGACAGCAAGGAAGATCTGCCGTATTTTCAAAATCTTATCGATAAAGGAAATAGCCAGGGCGAACTATGTGTTCAAACCAAGAGCGGCAAAAAACGGTGGTTTTCGGTAAGCGCTGTCAAAATTGCCAACTCAAGATATCTTGGCTTTAGTTATGACATTACTGAGCGTAAGCAGGCAGAAAAAGAGCGAGAGAAGCTTCAGGTTCAACTTATCCAATCACAGAAGATGGAAGCCGTCGGCACCCTGGCGGGAGGGATCGCCCATGATTTCAACAATATCCTTGGTGCCATCCTCGGCTATGCGGAAATGATCCGGGATGATTGTCCAGCTGATTCAAGAGTTGTCCACGATATCGGCCAGGTCATTAAAGCAGGAAACAGGGCCAAGGAACTTGTCAAACAGATACTTGCCTTCAGTCACCAGTCCCAAGCCGTCAAACTGCCGGTGCAGCCGGCTGCTATTATCGAAGAGGCCGTTAAAATGCTGCGCGCCTCACTGCCGGCAACCATTATTATCGAGCAGGATATAGCACCCGACACCGGAGCCATTCTCGCCGATCCGACCCAAATCCACCAGATAATGATAAATCTGGCTACCAATGCTCTCCATGCCATGGAGTTGACAGGGGGAACCCTGGCTATTTCCTTGCATAAAATAACGCTGTGCGAGAAGGCCCCCGGTTGCGAAAAACATATGCAACCGGGAAATTTCATTCAATTGTCGGTCAAGGATAGTGGCGTGGGCATTGCTCCGGAGATCCGCGAGAAAATATTCGATCCCTATTTCACCACAAAGGGCGTAGGCAAAGGCACCGGCATGGGGCTTGCGATGGTCCATGGTATCGTGCAGAGCTATGGTGGATTTATAACCTGCAAAAGTCAACTTGGGCAAGGAACAGTTTTTAGCATTACTTTGCCGATGGTGGAGACTGATTCTCCTCAGGAAACCGAATTTACAGAGCCCCTCACAATCGGCGCCGCACACATTTTGTTAATTGACGACGAGGAGATGCTTCTCAATATGAGCCAGACCATGTTGGAAAGGTTCGGCTACAGGGTGACGACCAGCACAAACAGCATTGACGCTCTGGCTATTTTCAAGAAAGATCCAAAAACTTTTGACCTGATGATTACCGACCAGACCATGCCTAACATGACTGGCATGGATCTCGCCCAACTCATCTTGCAGGTGCGTCCCGGTATGCCGATTATCCTCTGTACCGGCTACAGCAGCCTCATTACGGAAGAAATTGCCAGATCCATTGGTATCAAGGGATTTGCGATGAAACCTCTGGCTAAAAAGGATATCGCCACCCTTATCAGAAAAGTACTTGATGAGGCAACACGGTAGACTGGACTGCTTCCTGGTGCAGCCCTGGTCAAAAATCAGCAGGGAGAAAAGAAAATTCGGTGGTTTATAATGACATCATATTGTATTCCATTCACTTTTATGATTAACAGTCTATACACTGAAACTTCCTCAGCATATACTGCCCATGGTCCATATGCCGGAGGTGGAGCCGGGATCACCTCCCCCCCCGGAACGTGCACATATTCATGCGCTGCTGAATGTTACCTTGGCCGCAAAATTTCTATGAACTTAATGGTACTGCCAAAATGAAGAAAACCGGATACATCGCCTCATTGCTTGTTGCCTCCTTGCTCTGTCTGGTCTCGAACACCTTGAGGGCAGCCGAGATGGTAACAGTCGACAATTTCGTGCGGGCGGAAACTGATCAAACGCTGAAACGTTACGTTGCACAGGGTGGCTTCGGCAAAATCGTACATATCCGGCAACCCGTACCGATCGACAAGCAGGATGTGGGGCGGATGAACCGGGACACCCTGTATTCGTTTGGCGTTTTCGATCTGACCAACCCGGTCAGGATTACCAAACCTGACCCGGCCGGGCGCTTCCAATCGATGCTGATCATCAACCAGGATCATTCCATGCAGCCGGTGGAGCACGGCTCCGGCGAGTTCACCCTGACACTGGAAAAGATTGGCACACGCTACATGATCGTTATCTTCCGCACCTTCATGGACGCATCGAATCCGGAGGACATACTGAGCGCAAACGCTCTGCAAGACCAGATCAAGGCTGTGCAGGACAATGCCGGTTCGTTCGAAATCCCCGACTGGGATGAGGCATCTCTTCACAAGATAAGAGTTGTCATCAATGTGCTGGCGGCGACGAAAGCCAATGCTGCCGGCATGTTTGGCGACAAAGCAAAGCTGAACCCAATCGACCACCTGCTGGGAACGGCATTCGAATGGGGTGGCATCCCGGAAGAAGCCGCCATATATGTAAATGGAGTGCCGGCACGAAATGACGGCAAAACGCCGTATGTGCTGACGGCGAAGGATGTTCCCGTCGATGGTTTCTGGTCGGTGACGGTGTACAACGCCAAGGGCCTCATGGAAAAGAACAGCCGAGATGCCTATTCGATGAACAGTATAACGGCCCTAAAAAACGAAGACGGCAGTATTACCATGCACTTTGGCGGCAACCCTGAAAACCCGAACTACCTGCCCATCACCAAAGGCTGGAACTACGTGGTGCGCCTGTATCAACCCCGGAAAGAGCTGATGGATGGCACGTGGGTATTTCCTGACGCAATGCTGGTCGAATAACGCAATCCTCACAGGAACCGTTCCGGGTTTTTCTTTGGCCATATTATTTTTAGACAACGGCTTAATTCATGAGATTCTGATGCAGCACCTCTCGGATTTTCGCGGCCAGGTCTTTTTTGGCGAATGGCTTTTCGATGAACTGCACGCCTTTATCCAACACCCCATGATGGGCGATAACGTTGGCGGTATACCCGGACATGAACAGTGGTTTGATATCCGGATAAAGTGACAGCAGATGCCTGGCCAGATCGCGGCCGTTCATCTCCGGCATGACCACATCGGTTAAGAGCAGATTGATTTGACCGGTATGTGATTCTGCCAGCTGGATTGCCTCCCCCGGACTGTTTGCCGGCAGTACGGTATAGCCCAGACGCTCAAGCATAGTCCTGGTCATCGCCAGAATCGCCGCTTCATCTTCCACCAGCAAAATGGTTTCCAGGCCCCGCGCCGCCGGCTTGATCAAGGTAGTCTGTGCAACAGCTTCGGCCTTTTCCTTATATCGCGGCAAATAGATTTTGAATGTCGTTCCCTGGCCGGGTTCACTGTAAACATTGATAAATCCATTGTTCTGCTTGACGATGCCATAAACAGTAGCGAGACCGAGACCAGTACCTTTGCCCATCTCCTTGGTGGTGAAAAAAGGCTCGTACAGGTGGGTCAGTGTTTCCCTGTCCATGCCGCAGCCATTGTCGCTGAGGGCGAGCAGCACATATTCGCCGAAATTAAAACCTGGATGATTGGCGCAATAGGCATCATCAAAAGTGACATTCTCCGTCTCGATGGTAAGCTTGCCGACACCTGCGATGGCATCCCGGGCGTTGACGCAGAGATTGGCCAGAATTTGATCAAGTTGTGAAGGATCCATTTTAATTGACCAGAGATCGGCAAAGGGCAGCCAGACAAGATCAATATCCTCCCCGATAAGTCTCTGTATCATTTTCAGCATGCCGGAGACGGCATTGTTGAAATTTAAGACTTGGGGGGCGATCGTCTGTTTCCGGGCAAAGGCCAGCAGTTGCCGGGTGAGATTTGCCGAACGTTCCGCCGCCTTGCGAATCTCCTCGAGATCCTTCTGGATGGGTTCGGAGGGCGCAAGAGTCTCCTGGGCCATCTCGGTGCGTCCAAGGATCACGCTCAGCATATTATTGAAGTCATGAGCAACCCCACCGGCAAGGCGCCCGACGGATTCAATCTTTTGCGCCTGAAGCAGCTGCCCCCGCAGACCCTCTCGTTCCGCCTCGGAGATCTTTTGTTCTGAAATATCTCTAAACTCGACGCACCGCACCATTGTTCCTTTATATGGAACATTTCTCGCTTCCAGCCGAAGAGGATATTCTTCTCCATTTTTTCGTATTCCTTTGGCCTCATAGGGTTTTTCATAGCCCGATACGATGTTGTTCCGCACCAGTTCCCGGGAATCCGGCGCTATTAACAGCAGGCCATCCATGCCGATGAGTTCTTCCACGGCAAAGCCGCTAATCTCGGATAGTCCTTGATTGCAGTCTAGAATCAACCCCTTATCGTGAATAGTAATGCCCCCGAAAGATGCATTATGCAAGGCCTTGAAGCGCTCTTCACTCTCTTTCAGTTTTTCTTCCCAATCCTTATGTTCAGTTATGTCGCGCAGGAAGACAACAACTATGCCACCATTGGCGGAGCTATACTGGGTCCTGATCTCAAGGTCGAAGAAAGTGCCGTCCTTACGGCGATGTCGAGATTCAAATCGATCCTCACCACCGGCAAGGACTTTACGCATATGGGCGGCAGTGCCCTCTACCGTTTCCTGTGCTTCCAGGTCGGTAATGTGCATGCTGAGCAGTTCTTGCTCGGTATAGCCGCTCATCCAGCAATACGTCTCGTTCACTTCAAGAATACGCCCCTCGGTATCCACCACCCAGAACCCGTCCATGGCGGTCTTCAGGATCATCCGGTGCCGTTCTTCACCGGCAATTTTTCTCTCTTCCGCCTCCTTTCGTTCGGTAATATCGCGGACAGCGCTTACCCGCCGAACCTCTCCCTGCATGTGAATATTTCGCGATTCAATCTCCGCGAAGAAGCGTTCCCCGTTCTTGCGCAGCATGCGAATAGTGTAGGGAGAAGCGGAGTCTTTTTTGATGTTTTGATGAACAATCGCACAGTCGTTCCCATGGATAAATTCAAAAAAATTTCTGCCCAGTAATTCATCTCGGGCAAAACCGAGCATTTTTGCCATGGATGCATTCAAATCTTCGGCAACGCCGTTTTTGTGAATGACGATTCCTTCCAAAGTCAGATCAGCCAGGAGGCGGTTGCGTTCTTCACTCTCGCGCAGGAATTCTTCACTGTGCTTCCGTTCAGTAATATCATTGCCGACACAGAGTATTTCGCTGACCTCATTCGCCTCGTTAAAAATCGGCTTGTTCGTCCAGGAGACCCAGACCCTTGTCCCGTCACGGAGCATGTTTTCGTTGTCATTGGTTACATAGTACTGGGGATGCACGCCTATATCCTTGATCATGGTGTCCAGGTCAACGCCGGCTGAATCTGTCGCGGGCACTATGGTCCCGATTACGCTTCTGCCGAGTATTTCCTGGGCCGGAAAGCCGAAAAACCCCTGCGCATACTCATTAAAAAAGGAAATCCGTCCCTCTTTATCCATGCGCAGGATAATGCTGTTGGCGTTTTCAACCAGTTCGCGATAACGCTCTTCGCTTTCTCTCAGCTCTTGCTCCGCGTGTCGGCGCTTTTCACTCATCACCATAAGGTTTCCGAGGATGGCCGTGGCGATTGGATAGATAAACAGCACCGGCAAACTGATTTTACCGAGAACATCAATGGCAAGCGGCCATGGTAGAAGAAAAAACCATCCCAGCATGGCAATATGGACGACTATGCCGAGGAGATATAATTCTGCTATTGACGGCTTCTGATGCTTAAGGGGACGGAAATGTCGCCAGAGCAGACCGATGACGCCGGAGGTGACAATAACAGCCAGGCCCGTCCATACCCCGGCTCCGCCCGATAGAAAGCGGAAAAAACCGGTCATCAACACCGCTAATAAGACGGGAATGGTTCCAAAGAAAAATCCAGAGATGGCCAGAAGCACCGACCGCGTATCAAAGACGACACCCTGGCCAAAATTCCAGGGATTGGACATGATTGCCAAGCCGATAGCGCCTAAAACAATACCGGTAAGAACCTGCTGAATTAAGGTTTTTCTTTCCTGAAGCCGGGGGCCCAGCATGTCATACAACAGGCATAAGGCAAGGAGGAGGGCGGCATTGTTGATTAGTCCGACGGCACCTGAATGATTCATTCTACTGACTATTCCTTTTGTCAAGTCTTTTTGACTTAAGACTTTTGCGAAGCAAACAGCGTTACTGTTCTCTTTGGCAATTCAACGTGCAAGAGAAAATTTGCTTATTGGCCAGAGAGATTACAATTAAAAGAGTATAACGCAATACCCATTTACAAATGCTACAGGCTATCAACGAAAAATTCCAGGGACTTTTATCTTTAAAGGAATATCCATGAGCCGAGTTATTCTCACCGTTGACTTGGCGGTTTTCCTTCTGTCCTGTCAAGCCATCCCGATCCAGAGAATAGATAAAAATCCGCAACATTATTTAATTTCATAGGTCCCCAGAGATTTATGCTTTACAATGAAACTTCTCCTCCAATAAATATGACACCGGAAACACATGCATCCCACACCAACCGCCAAGATTGTGCCATCCCCCTCCAGGGCCCTTCTTTTCTTGGGTTTGATTGCCGGAGGTCTTGCGGGAAACTATTTCAAGTACCCGATTTTCCTGAACATCGATTTCCTCTTCGGCAGTATTTTCGCCTTGCTGGCATTGCAGTTTTTTGGCTTGGCTCGGGGAGTTGCGGCAGCCTGTATCATTGCCGGCTATACCTATATCATCTGGAACCATCCCTATGCCATCATCATAATGACGGCGGAGGTTCTCTTTGTCGGCTGGTTGATGCAGCGGCGAAAAGCAAGCATGGTGCTGGCTGATACACTCTTCTGGCTGTTTATCGGCATGCCGCTGGTCTACCTTTTCTACCACCTTGTCATGGATGTTCCTCCGAGCAATACCTACATCGTCATGACCAAACAGGCTGTAAATGGTATCGCCAATGCTTTGACCGGTCGCCTGCTCTTCACTGTTTTTGCCCTTCATTCCCGTTCCTCCCTGATATCCCTGAGTGATATTGTCTATAATCTTTTGGCCTTTTTTGTGTTGTTCCCGGCTCTTATCATGTTGGCAATCAGCTGCAGAAGCGATTTCAACCAAACCGACCGCACGATCCGTACCAACCTTGCCTATACCAGTGGAGATGTCGCGGATCACCTGGAAACCTGGCTGTTAAACCGAAGGACATCCCTGGCCAATCTGGCGGAACTGGCTGTTTCGAAATCCCCACGGGAAATGCAGGCCCTGATCGACCAGGTAAAGAAATCGGATGTCAATTATCTGAAAATAGGTCTCGCGGACAAAGCTGCCGTCTCGATCGCCTCTTCCCCCCTGCTTGACAATATGGGCAGGAGTACCATAGGCGTTAGTTTTGCTGAACATCCTTCCGTGCTTTTTCTCCAGGAAAAGCGACAAACAATGCTTTCTGAATTGGTCAGCAGCGAATATGGGTTCCACAATCCAACAGTGCTCGTTCTTGAGCCGGTGCTTATCGCCGGAAAGTACGCCGGCCATGTCTATGGCGCTTTGAATCTTGAGCAGATCTGGAAACATCTGGATTATGAATTTGATCGTATTGCCATGCTCTACACCCTGGTGGATAAAAACAACAATGTCATATCAACCAACCACTCGGATCAAAAGATCATGAGCCCTTTTGTACGCGACAAAGGCACACTTCATCGCCTTGACAACGGCATCAGTCAGTGGGTGCCGGTGGTGCCGCACAATACGCCAATCTCGGAACGCTGGAAACAATCCATGTATGTTACGGAGTTAGCTATTGGCGATCTGGCGGAATGGCAGTTGATACTGGAGCAGCCGATAGCCCTCTTTCAAAAAACACTCTATGACAACTATACCAGGAAGTTGACGCTGCTTTTCCTGATTCTGCTCGGGTCACTGGCGCTGGCTGAACTGTTGAGCCGCAGGGCTATTGCCACCCTTGAAAAACTGTATCTTATCACCCGTGATCTACCGGTCAAGCTTACTACCGGCGGCGAGGAGATTGTCTGGCCGGAGAGCACTATTAAAGAGACGCATCATTTGATCAAAAACTTCCAGGACATGGGCGGGTCGCTTTCAGGGCAATTTGTCAAGATTCATCAGATCAACGAATCCCTGAGACAGCGAATGGAGGAATTAAAAGCGAGCGAGGAGCGGTTCGCCGGCATGTTCCGCCGCCATAGCGCGATGATGTTGCTGCTTGAGCCCGAGACGGGAGCAATTGTTGATGCGAATCTGGCCGCCGAGAACTTTTATAAGTATTCGCGCACAACGTTGCTGAATATGAATATCGCGGATATCAATACGTTTTCCGGCGATGATTGCAAAGATATTCTCCAGAAGGTTCGTTTAGGACAGAAGAACTTTTTCGTTGCTGAACATAAGGATGCCGAGGGTGCTATCCATACGGTTGAGGTTCATTCAACTCTGATTCCCGTACAAGACTCGGCGAAGCTTTTCTCAATAATCAACGATATTAGCGAGCGCAAACGTATCGGGAAAGAGAATGCCAGACTTGAAGCAAAAAACAGACAACTGCAAAAAGCGGAAAGCCTGGGGGTGATGGCCGGGGCGATCGCCCACCATTTCAATAACCAGCTGGCAGTGGTGATCGGCAACCTGGAGATGGCTCTGGATGATCTGCAGTTCGGTTTGACACCGGGCAAAGATCTGAACAATGCCCTGCTCGCAGCCCAGAAGGCAGCAGAAATCAGTGGCCAGATGGTCACCTATCTTGGACAAGGCACCGATAGCCGCAAACCTCTCGACTTATCTGCGTTCTGCCGGCAAAGTCTGCCGCTGCTGCAGGCAGCTGCGCCAAAAAACCTGCTCCTTGCCTTGGATTTACCTGCCGCTGCCCCGGTCATCAATGCGAGTGCCCATCAGATACGACAGCTGCTGACCAACCTGGTCACCAATGCCTGGGAGACGACACATGCAGCCCATGGCACGATTGATCTTGCGGTGAAAACAGTTTCTCCCGAGGCAATTTCTGCCACACATCGTTTCCCCATCGGCCGGCAGGCGGAGGATCCAGCCTACGGATGTTTATCGGTGACGGACACCGGGGCGGGTATCGCATCCGATGATATCGATAAGCTTTTTGATCCATTTTTCTCCAGCAAATTCAGCGGCAGGGGTCTTGGCCTCTCTGTCGTTCTGGGGATTGTCAAGGGGCATGGAGGCCTTATCACTGTTGAGAGTGAAGAAGGCCAGGGGAGTACCTTCCGAGTTTTTTTCCCGATATCAGCTGAAGGAATCGCTCCACAAACCCATACAGCAGCCTCACCGGCGGCAACAGAAACAGGTGGCACAGTCTTGCTGATCGACGATGAGGAAATGATGCGCACCGTAGCCGAAACGATGCTCAAGTGCCTCGGGTTCAAAGTATTCTCGGCCAAAGACGGGGTTGAGGCGCTGGAAGTTTACCAAAACCACTCAGATGAAATCGATGTCGTCCTTTCGGACCTGACCATGCCGCGCATGAATGGCTGGGAGACAATGGCCGCTCTGCGTCAAATTCAACCGGCACTCCCGGTGATCCTGTCCAGTGGTCACGACGAATCAAAAGTCATCGATGCGGAACGAAGTGAACTTCCCCAGGCCTTTCTGCACAAGCCTTACCGATTAGAGGATATGCGGGACACGCTGGCGAAAGTCCTGGGCTCGCTGGTGTGTTGATCCGGCCTGTGGGTGCTTGTGTTTCACCTTAGGCAAGCAAAGTCTTGCTGCCTCTTTCGTTCCACCGCGACCCCTTTTCAGGGGACAAAAGGCATGGTGACGACAATCTCCCCGGTCGGGGTGGGATGTACCGCCGCATGGGGATAGCGCTTGCTGAAAACAGCGAGCATCGCATGGTTGTCTCCCATGACCGTCGCCACAAAACCGATGAAGCTGTTTTCTTTGGCGATCTGTTCGAGATACTCCAGCATATGGCGGGCGATGCCCTGGCCCTGATAATCGTCGTGTACGACAAAAGCAACTTCTGCGTAGCCGTCTTTATCGAGGCTGTAGGAACCGATGGCGATGACTTCAGAATGCCCCTCGTTCTGTACCCGACCGATGAGGGACATGTTGTCGTGATAGTCGACTTCCGCCCATTGCTCCTGGACAACTTCATGGGAAAAAAGCCGCATTTTATAAAAAAACCGCCGATATATGGTTTCCTCCTTGAGGGAATAGAAAAAGTTTCGGTAATCGAATTCATCTGAGGGATATAAGGGGCGAATGAACGCCGTCCGGCCGTTTTTCAAATCGATGCGCCAGTCGTATTTTTCCAGAAAGATGAGATCCTGTTCCAGAGGCGGCAGCTGATCGGCGAAGATATAGTGGTGTTTTTTAGCCGCATTGATCAGCTGGGCGCGAAACTTGGGATGGGCGATCTGTGCCAGTTCCATGACTCGCTGATAAATACCCTTGCCCTGCAGTTCGGCATAGCCGTACTCGGTCACAACAAAATTCACATCGCCGCGGGTCGTCGCTACCCCCGCCCCTTCGGAGAGATGGGAGACAATTCGCGAAACCTCGCCATTTTTCGCGGTTGACGGCAGGGCGACGATGCTGAAGCCGCCTTTGGACATAGCCGCCCCGCGCAGAAAATCGACCTGGTCGCCGATGCCGCTGAAAAAACGATAGCCAAGGGAATCCGAACAGACCTGGCCGGTAAGATCAACCTCAAGGGCGGAACTTATGGAAACAAGATTGTCGTTTCTGGCGATCACCAGGGGATCGCTGACGAATTCCGAGGAGCGAAAGTAAAAAAACGGATTGTCGTCGACAAAACGATACAGTTCTTCCGTGCCCATGCAGAGCGAGGCCACCACCCGGCGAGGCAGCAGGGACTTCTGTTTATTCGTCACGACCTGCTGCTTGAACAGCGGCAGCATGGCATCGGTGATAAGCTGGGTGTGCAGGCCAAGATCTTTCTTACCTGCCAGGTAGGGCAGAATGGCGTTGGGCAGCATGCCAAAACCAATCTGCAGGGTATCCCCGTCGCGAACCAGCTGGGAGATAAAATGGCCGATCCGCCGGGTCACCTGATCATCCTGTAAATTGGGCTGATATGTGACCAGCGGTTCCTCATGCGGAATAAAAAAATCTACCTTATCCATATGTACCAGACTGTCACCCCAGGTGCGCGGCATGCGCGGATTGACCTGGGCAATGATCATCTTGGCGTTTTCAATGGCGGAACGGGTGATATCAACGGAAACCCCCAAACTGCAAAAGCCGAAATGGTCGGGCGGGCTGACCTGGATCAGGGCAACATCGAGTCCGATTTGCCGGCTGTCAAATAATTTGGGGATTTGCGACAGATAGGTCGGCAGATAATCTATTTTCCCCTCAAAAGCCGCCTTACGCATCGGCTCGCTGATGAAAAACAGTTTGAGGGAAAAGCGCCTGGCGAAGGTCGGGGCATCGACATATTGCGCCAGGGTATGGGAGAGCATCTGGTAAATCATGATGTCCTGAAAACTCATATCAGCCATCATCGCGTGGATCAGATGCTGGGGTTCGCCGCAGCCGGTACCTAAGAAAACACGGCAGCCGTTTTTGATCGAGGCCAACGCCGTCTGGGCGGTGACGGTTTTGTCTTGAGGCAGTTTCCGCTGCCATTTCGGCAATACCATATAACCTCCTCTCGTGGTGCCTGAGAGGCTGTCCGAGAATGCCCTTTTTCCCAAGTTCTGCGTTATTCGAGAAAAATCGCCTCATCCCGGAAGCCCCCTGGTCAAGCTTTCCCATCAATGGGATGCAGACGACAGGCAACTTCTGTCTCCTATACGGTATGGTATTTCTGAATTTTCTTCCACATATTTTGCTATGAAGTTTAAAACATTACCAAAAAGAAAATTGGGGAGGGAACTGATATCGAGATGATTGCCACAGAGAGCATCCCGGCAATGCACACCCGAAGGTGTTGAGAGCTAGGCTCAAGAGGACGTCTCGACCCAGCACCGTCCGTATCGGGCGGTTTTACATTGCAACAGAATCCTGCGACAGAGTCGCCTCGGCATTGTTCCTCGCAGCCCGCCGACGGTTAATAAGCGTGACGCTGCCGAGAATGAGCGAACCACCCAGCCAGAAGCGCCAGCTTACCGGGTCGGCAAGAAAGGTGATGCCTACGATGGCGGTAAATATTACTTCGCATGAGAGGAAAACGCCCCCTTCCCAACCACGACAATAGAGAAGGCCCTGATTCATCAACAGCTGGCTGACAAGGGAAGAAAATATGATGCAGAGAATCAAGATGCATTCGATCACGGTCGTGGGGACGGTAGGATTCATGATGAACTTCGGTGCGGTCAACAAGGCGCAGCCGATGCAGAAATAGAGATAAATAATAACCGAGCCGTCTTCGCGCCGCAATTTATGGATGAGGGTCATAGCCAGCCCGGACAAAACCCCGCCAAGAAGGGCGACACTTTGGCCGACGAGATTGCCGGTAAGCCTGAAATCGAAAAAGACACCGGCTCCGACGAGGACCATCACCAGGCAGAAGGCTTCGTATCTGTTGATCCCTTCCTTGAGTAGAATAAATGAAAAAACCGCAGCAAAAGCTGGGTAGGTGAATACGATAAACATAGCCGTGGATATCGGCAGCAGGCGAATGGCGGTGACAATTGACAAGAAGGCTATCGCGCCGACTGCACCGCGAGCAACCAGCAATTTCATGTTATTGCCCTTAAAAATGTTGCGCCGGCGGCCAAAGATGAGCTGCAGAATAATTATGCCGCCGGTGGTCTGGTAGAAAACGATGTCCCAGGCGGAAAAATGGCTGCCCAGCAGCTTTATGCATATATCGAGCATGGCGAACAACAGGGCGGCCGAGAGCATGAAAAGGGGGCCGGCGACAGAAGCGTTCAAATGCCTTACAGGTCCAGTCATTGTGTATCCTTCAAAAGTTGTTTGTGGCCCGCCGTTTTTCCAAAAAACCGACGGCGCCCCGCAGCAACAAAAAAATTAGGCAATGCCAGCCTTGACAAAGTCGTCCGCCATTAAGCTCCTCGCTGAAACAAGCCTGTTGCCTCTACCTGACAATGACTCTGATTCGATAACAAAGACCATAGTAGTCTCATCCTGCACATGCATTAAAAGGTAACCCACACCGATTTCTCTTTGGTGTAGGAGGCGAGGGAGTGAAAGGCCATCTCTTTTCCCCAGCCGCTTTGTTTGAATCCCCCGAAGGGGCTGCTCAAGCCATAACAGCCATAGCGGTTGATAAAGACCATCCCGGCATCTATCTGTTCGGCCATTTTATGGGCCAGGCTGATATTGGCCGTATAAATGCCCGCAGCCAGGCCATAGTCGGTGCTGTTGGCAAGCGTTACGGCCTCCTCCGGCGTCGTGAATCCGGTGCAGCAGAGAACCGGGCCGAAAATCTCTTCCCTGGCTATTCTGCAATGTGCGCCGACATGCGAAAATATCGTCGGCCTGATAAAAAACCCTTTGCTGTTCTCACCATCTGTATCGGCACGACCTCCGGCCACCAGTTCCGCTTCGGTTTTGCCGATTTCAATATAGCGCAGAATTTTGTCAAACTGGCCGGCATTGCACTGCGCCCCCTGGGTGCTCTTTGGCCGAAAAGGATCACCGCAGCGGACTGCCTCTGCTTTTTTTACCAGGGCCGCAACAACCTTGTCGTAGATATCATGGTGGATGATAAACCGTGTCGGCTCCGAGCACTTCTCTCCCTTGTGCGAGAACATTACGGTGAAGGCCCGGTCAATTGCCGCCTCGAGATCCGGTGTGTCTGCGAAAAAGATACAGGGAGATTTGCCGCCCAGCTCAAGCGTCACCGCCTTGAGATTTGACTCCCCGGCATTCCTGACGATCTTTTTCCCGACATTCGTGCTGCCGGTGAAGGAAATCTTGTGAATATCATTACTCAAGGTCATGCTGTTGGCAGTCTCGCCGTCAGTAACGACAAGATTGACCAGTCCCGGTGGCATATCGAGATGTTTATCGATCAATTCGACCAGATACCACGCAGTAAGGGGGGTGAACTCGGAAGGTTTGATAATGACGGAATTGCCCATGGCCAGAGCCGGAGCTATTTTCAGACAAGCCTGATAAAGTGGGAAGTTCCAGGGAGCGATCAGGCCGCAGACACCAACGGGCTCAATAAGAGTGTAGTTTAAACCACCAGCATCAACGGGACAGGTCACACCATAGTATTTGTCGACCCACCCGGCATAATAATCAAAAATATCTGCACAGCTCGGGATATCATCAACCAGCGATTCCCGATAAAGTTTGCCGTTAGCCAGGGTCTCAAGGGTCGCCAGTTTTTCGACATTATCGCGAATCAGCCGGGCAATCTGCCGCAATGTGCCGGCCTTGTCCATGCGGCTCTTTTTCACCCAGACCTGGGCTTTAAAAACCATGTGTGCGTGGTGCGCCGTCTCTGTTATTTGATCATCACCGGCCAGAGAAAAACGGCAGAGCAGCGAGCCATCGGCCGGGTTTTTGACCGTCCACTCCTTTCCGGTGCCACTTACCCATTGCCCGTTAACATATTGTTTCTTCGGCTCACGCAACCACTTCTCTGCCCATTCCCGCGATGCTTTCATCCCCCTTCCTCCAAGGCGATGCCTTATAATCCGAGTTGATCGGCGACCCACTTCAGATCCAGCCGCTGAAAGGTTGCCCTGGTTGGATTTCCCGTTGCCTCATCCCAACCGGCCTGTCGATAGTACTCTCTCACGGCTGTCTGCAGTTGCTCCCGGTCAATACTCACCCCGTCCGACGGACCGCCCTCAAGGCATTGCGTGTGGAACTTCTCCGGCAGGGTGTCAAGTCGATAATCCGCCCCTTCCCTGGCGTTGAAAGCCCGCATGAGATTTACCCGCCTTTCGCCAAGAGTGAGGAGTTCGTCGATTGTGAAATCGTTCCATCCCGTAGCCGCCCTTACCAGCTGGACACAATGGTCCGGTCCGTAAACATGCCACGCTGGCCCCCAGACAAACATGCACCAGCTCATGGTGTCGTTCACCGAATAAAAATACTGCGTTATCCTGGCAAACCTCACTTTTTCCGGATTGAGGCTCATATAGGGCTGGGGATTATTCAACCCAAGGGAACTTAAGCGGTCTTGATAGGGCTCAAAACCACCCTCCTCGTAGACCGGATCATGCTCATGGCTCTCATGATCACTGCCGAACGGGTTGACCGCATATATCAAGGCGCAACTGAGCTTTATATGGGGCATATGCCCTGGAGTTTCCTGTTTTTTGCTCGTTGTCAGATAGGCATGCCCTTTGCCCCAGCGATTCGCCGCCCGCTCGCTCCCTTCAGCCAGGATGTCCCCTGCTCCCTCTCGGCGCGCGATTTTATCGAGCATGATCATCATCGCCTCGGCATTACCAAAGCGCAGGTCGACGCCGTCAAGCTCTTCCGGGGTCAACAGACCATTTTCCACACACTCCATGGCCCAGGCCAGGGTTCCTCCGGCGGACAGCGTATCTATGCCGTACCGGTTGCACATTTCGTGGCACTTAACCACCACCGACATATCGCCGACACCGCAGTATGATCCAAAAGCGGCAATGGTCTCGTACTCGGGGCCGCCGTAGGCAGGATCTACCGGATACCTGCCGTCTTTTACCTCTACCACTCGCTTGCACCGCACATTGCAGCTGTAGCAGGTATTGCGTCCTTCCTTGTTCTGGCTGCCGGTCTCCCGGCCCCTGGCAAAATCATTCCACAGCCGTTTGCCGCTGATGTTCTCGGCAGATGCAAAAACACCGCTGCTGAAATTTCTGGTCGGCAGAGTGCCGGACGCATGCTTTCCCATCAACGACGAAGGGGTACCGTACTGGGCAAGACCGCCGAGTCGGGGGAGAAGCTCGACGCTTTCTTTAGCAAGGGCTCGTATTTTTTCAATGTCATATACCGCCGGGCGTTCCTTCCCTCGAACCGCTATGGCCCGAAGATTTTTTGATCCCATGACAGCTCCCATTCCATTACGGCCATTCGCCCGTGAGACCATGGAAATAATGGCGGCGAATCTGACACCATTTTCCCCAGCCACACCGCATTGGACCACCCGCGCCCGCGGTTCGTTCAGCTCATCCTGAATACATTGCTGGACTTCAGCGGTATCTCTGCCCCAGAGGTGTCCAGCTTCGTGAAGCTGCGGCTGGCCGTTGACAATCGACAGATAGAGGGGGCGGCTGGCTTTGCCTTTTATAATAATTGCGTCAAAACCGGCAAATTTCAATTCGGCTGGAAAAAAGCCGCCGGACTGGCTGTCTCCGGCGAGATCGGTGAGCGGTGATTTGGCGGAGACGACCAGGCGGGAGAGGCCGGGCGCTGAAATCCCCGTTGTCACGCCTACTGAAAGGCAGAGAATATTTTCCGGGCCCAGTGCATCAACACCGGCCGGCATCTCTTTCAGCAGGTAATACATATTCAGGGCGCTTCCCCCGGCATACATCCGGTAGAATTCCTCATTCTGATGTTCTACAGTCAGTGTTTCGGTCGAGAGATCGACCTTCAGTATGTTCCCCGTGTAGCCGTAAGCCATGATGATCTCCTTAAAAAATTGATGAACAATGGTCGTCACTATAGGGTGCTGTACGACAAATAACAAATGACATTACTGCATGGCATGGATGCAAAAGATTCATTTGCCTAAAACCGATGGAGTAGGCTAAAAGTCAGAAAATTCAACGTCACACTGGAGGTGACTCATGGAGTATATGCAACTTGGCAATTCTGGTCTCAAAGTTTCCCGCGTTTGTCTCGGCACAATGAATATGGGCAGTAAACAATGGAAACCGTGGATTTATGACGAAGCAGAATGCGAACCGATTGTTCGACATGCTCTCGACAAAGGTATCAACTTCATTGATCTGGCCGATTTTTATTCGACTGGAGCGAACGAGGAAGTTGTCTGCAACATCATCAATCGGCTCGGCAAAAGAAACGAGCTGATTATCTGCACCAAAGTCGGTTACCCAATCGGGGCCGGGCAAAACAATCAAGGCCATTCCAGACGGCATATCATGAGCGCCCTGCACGGATCGCTGAGACGCATGCAGACCGATTACGTCGATCTGTACATGCTCCATTTTTTTGATCAGGACACGCCCGTAGAAGAAACCATGTCGACTCTCAACGAGATGGTCAAGGCCGGTAAGATCCGCTATCTGGCCTGCTCAACCATGTACGCCTGGCAATTTGCCAAAATAATCAGTGCGTGTGAGAAAAACAGCTGGGAAAAGCCGATCAACATGCAGCTGCAGTTCTCAGCCGCCTACCGTGAGGAAGACCGGGAAATGATCCCCTTCTGCCGCGACCAGAACATCGGTGTCTCTGCTTTCAGCCCCCTCGCCCGAGGTTTGCTGAGCTCAAGTTTTGATTCGGTCCGCAACCGGACAGATAACTTCACCCATGAAATGTTCAGCGACGAAACATCGATGGAAATAGCCAAATCGGTGACCCGAGTTGCCCGGCACCGCCAGGTTTCACCGGCCCAGATCGCCCAGGCCTGGGTACTGCAATACCCGGGTATCGATGTCATGCTCGCCGGCGCGGACAACGCCGAACAGCTCGACACGGCCATCCAGGCCCTGGAAATGTCCTCCTTCACCGCAGAAGAACGGTTCGAGCTGGAACGGAATTACACCCCCCGTGATCATATCAACGATTACAATGCCGGTCACCGTCTCCCGCGTGAACGGCGAAACGCCCAGCCACCCTTTGACAAAGAGTAGCCCGCCAGGAGCCTGTCCGAGAGTGCCTGACCGGCCTTGACATGAAAATTGCCCAAGGCCGGCCGGGCGCGACTGCGGCGGTTTTCCCATCATAAAGTCCATCCGACTTTTTGTGACAGCTGCCGAAAAATTAATGAAATTCATGTGGTGGGTTAATGGAACTGGTCAGCAATGAATATCTCGACGCAATTCACCGCGACGCCTTGCGAGTTCTGGAAGAGGTGGGCGTGCATTGTAAGTCCGTTGAAGTCCGAAAAATATTTGAAGACACCGGACTCGCCGCTTACGATGAGGGCACAGGCCACCTGCATATCCTTTCGCCATTAGTTGAACAAGCCCTGGCAAGCGTACCATCCAGAGACAAGTACTGGGTGCCCCTCAATTCTTTCGGCGTTGGTGGCACCGCGCCTTTTGTCTATGACGACCAGACCGGCGAACTCGTCATGCCGACCTTTGCACACCTGATTAACATAGCCAAAGTAGTCGAGGAAAGCGACGCTGTGCATTTCATGCACCGGGGGGTGCTGATTAAGAATCATGAAGTACAGGTGATGGAAACCATCACTGAACATTGCCGCAAGCCTCTCTATATTTCAGGGGTGGAAACCGAGCGAGGAATCGCCAAGGCAAAGGAAATTCATAATCGGAGGGGAAAGCTCACACTGCAGTTTGCCATTATGAACAGCCCTCTCAACGTTATTGAGAGTATGCTCCCCGCCTTTATCGAGAGTGTCCGACAGGGCATTCCCATTTCACTGTCGACCATGCCGATGGCCGGTCTGTCAGCGCCCTATTCGATGTCCGGGCTCCTCACCCTTACCCATGCGGAAAGTCTTTTCGGCATTGTCCTGGCACAGCTGATCAACCCAGGCCTGACCGTTGTCCATGCCGGTCTGCCGTCAGTTGCCAATATTCAGAAAAACTATGCCGTCGATCTTGGCCTTATTTCCCATAATGTGGCGAATCTCCTGCTCGATAAGGTTAATGAGCGGCTGGACCTGCCCTCAATCCATAGTGCATGCACGACAAGTGCCGACCGGCCTGGTGAAAAAGCCGAGCATGACGCGGTGATGGGGTATGCACTGATGAAAAAATACGGTTTCCATCAGATGCGCCATGCCTTTGGTTTTCTCAAGGAACTTGTTTCTTTCTCAATTGCCAAACTGGAGCGTCATGCCGCGCTGTGTGCCGCCACAGGACCTGAACAGGCCCCGGCGATCACAGTCGACCCATACGATCCCGAAGGCTTTCAAACCATCATGCGCAACAGCAGTACACCGAACTTCATGAAGGATGATCATACCCTGAAAAACACCGGACGGGTCTTCCTGTCGTGAAAAACGTCACCGGGACGTCGGATAATTGTCGACCAAAAGCACAGCATAAGGAAAAGCAGCCATGACTAACGCATTTCGACTTGAGCATGATCTTCTGGGCGCAATCAATGTGCCCGCAGACGCCCTTTACGGGGCACAGACCCAGCGGTCGATCGAGAACTTTCCCCTGCAGGGCGAGAAGCGCCTCGATGCCTATCCGGAACTGCTGCTCGCCATGCTGCAGATCAAAAAGGCGGCTGCCCTGACCAATATGCAAGCCGGGGATCTCGATCCGGATCTGGCCGATGCGATCAGCCGTACGGTCGACGACCTGCTGCGTAATGTACCGGGCGAGCAGTTTCCTGTCCATTCGTTCCACGGCGGCGGAGGAATCTCGGCAAACATGAGCGTCAACGAGGTAATTGCCAATCTGGCCAACCGGACATATTTCGAGAAACCGCTCGGCTCTTACAGTCCAATCCACCCCAATGATCATGTCAATCTCAATCAATCGACCAACGACGTGTTCACCTCCGCCTGCCATATCGCCATCATCAGCAAATGGCAGGGTCTGCAGAAGACCCTGCAGGGACTGGCCGATGCCTGCAATGATCAAGGGATTAAATGGGCCCATGTGCCGAAAATTTCCAGAACGTGCCTGCAGGATGCAGTGGAGATTTCTTTCGAAGATTTTTTCAGCGGGTACAGGGATTTTGTCCGGCGCAGCGCGAACAGAATCGACAATGCGGTCGGAGAGCTCTACACCCTCAATCTCGGTGGAACCCTGGTTGGTCGGCAAAGAGACGTTTCTCCGGCCTATTTCAACACCATACTGTCGGTCCTGCAGACGGTCGTTCAGGAAGCCAGATATACAAGAAGCACCAATCTATTTGACAGTTCGCAGAATCTCGATGATATGGTCAGCATCGGGAGCCAGTTCAACCTCCTGGCGCGGGGACTGATCAAGATCGGGAAAGATTTTCGACTGCTTTGTTCCGGTCCGCAGACCGGATTCGGCGAGATTGAACTGCCGGCCGTACAGCCGGGATCGTCGGCCATGCCCGGCAAGATAAACCCGTCCATCCCCGAGTTCCTTATCCAGTGCTGTTTTCAGGTGGTAGGCCGATGCGCGGCGGCGGAAATGGCTCTTGACCATGGCGAACTCGATCTGAATGTCTGGGAGAGCATCGTCGTCGTCAATCTGCTCGACGCCATGGACTGTCTGCAAAATGGCGTGCATGTGTTCCACACCAAATGCCTGGACGGCATCCAGGTGAACGAGCAGAAAAACCGGGAGAACATCAACACCATCATTCCCCTGTTGAACAATATAAAAATGCACAAGGGCTATTCCTATGCCACCCAGCTCTTCAAGGAAAGCAATGGCGATATCGAGATTATCCGGCAAAGATTCGATGCGCTGCGAGCTGAAAAAGAGAAATAGCCGGCAATCTTGTTATGCACCAGCTATTTTTATTACATTCCAAGGGGGTGCTCGACTGAGTGGCAGAAGTTGAGGCGTATCTAATCAACCAACCGGCTCAGTCCTTCTAAAATTGGATCAAAGTGGTCATGCACCTTGGTGTAAACCTGGTGAAACAGCTGGTCATAGAACCTGGTGTTGGCAAGGACAGGCTGGAATTGATCCCCCATCCTGACCATACGGCTGATCGCCTCATCGCAGGAAGCAAAGGCGCCAACCGCCATGCCGGCGTTGATGGCACACCCGACCGCCGCCGAACCGTTCATCTGGTTACGGCAGGTCGGCACCGCAAACACATCGGCAAAGATCTGCATAAACAGATCACTGTTTGCACCGCCGCCCGAAATCACCATTCTCTGCAGCGGGGTACCGAGCTCGGCCATCATCTGGTCCATATGGCTCTTCATCCTGAAGGCGACCCCTTCGAGGAGAGAGCGATAAATGTGCGCCCTGGTATGGCGGCCATCGAAACCGAACATCACCCCCTTGCGATAGGGGGCCTCGGCCGGTGGAGCCCAGTCATGCACCGTCACCAAGCCTTCACAGCCAGCCGGAACCGACGCCGCCTCACGGTTGAACAGTTCCTCGACGGTCACGCCCTTATCCCTCGCCTCGTCAACAATCCCCGGGCCGAACAGGTCGCAGAACCAGCTGATGGTCCACATGCCACGCCGAACGCCCATACATTCGTAAAGATAGCGGTCGGGAATGGAGGCCTGGAACGGCCAGAAATTTTTAGCATCCTTGACGTTGGCCTGGCCGTGCACCATCGCCCCGACATAGGTGCCAAGCGAGACAAGCGCCGTACCGGCCTGGAGTGTTCCGGAGCCTAATGCCTCAACCGCCTTATCATGGGCGGTGGCAACTACCGGTAAGCCGGCGGGGATACCGAGGAGTGCCGCTGCCCGGGCGGTCACCTGACCAAGTATTTCTCCGGGTTTTACCACCTCGAACAGCATCTCCCGAGGAACATTGCAGTTCGCCATGGTCTCCGGATCGGTGCTCCAGTTCCAGGTATCATTGTCCATCGGCCACCAACCGATGTAGTTGGCGCAGGTATCCCTGCATTCGTCCGTCAATCGATGGGTAATATAGCCCGAAGCAGTGGTTACATAACGAACATCGCCGTAGGCCGCAAGATGCTGATAGGGAGTATTCAGCCGTTTATCCATCCAGTTAATGACCGGGCAGGCGAGCTCACCGTTCTCTTTCAGCAAAACCCGGCAGCAACGGATGATACAGACACCCATCGCCAGGATATCATCGACATTTCCCCCGTCTTCCTTGAACCGCGTCATGACCTCGGCAAACGCCGCCTTGAGCGAATCCCACAAATCGTCACCGGGATGTTCGGCGAGAAGAGGTGCCGGGATGACCATTTTCCGGAGAGCCTTTTTGCCCTCGCAGACAATATTGCCGTCAAGATCAAATATCACCACCTTGGAACTCTGGGTACCGACATCTACGCCCATGAGATACTTTTTACGCATTGACCACCTGTTGAAAAATAGATTAAAAAAAACTGCCTAAACCGCGCGCCTTATCTATTGAGCTCAAACATATTGCCCGGATTGAAAAGCCCCTCCGGATCCAGTTGCTCTTTCAGATGGCGGAGAATTTCAAGCCGACGAGGGAATGGAAGCGATCGAAAGAGGCATTTTTTGACTTTACCTACCCCGTGTTCGGTCACCACACTCCCACCGACCGCGTCAACTTTTTTTGCCCATGCGGCAATGATTTTTTGCCCTGCAAGAAATTCATCATGATTCTTCGGTAAAATGTTGACGTGCAGATGAAGATCACCGGCATGACCAAAGATTGCAGCTTGCAGGCCAGCCCGGTCGAGGTCCAAACGATACATGCCAAGGACATCGGCAAAGGAGCAGCCGGCCATTCGCATATCCGTACCAAGTTTACAGATGCGCGGATCTGTTCTCCGCACGCTGTCAATGCGCCCGTTCACCGACTCCGGCGCAGCATGGCGAAAGAGTCTGGCCTTTTTCATTTCCTGCTCCCCGGAAAAGGCCCAGGCAGTATCCTGATCACAACCGTATGCCGCCGACATTTCAAGGAGCTGGGAAGCCAGGTCTTCAACCTGCACAGCCCTGTCGCCATGAAGCTCCAGATAGACCGCCGCAGCCGTCACCGATGGAACATCAGGCAATACCGCCAGGCGGTTATTCACCTCTTTCTGCTGATCTATGCAGAACAGCGTGTCATGATCGAGAAACTCGACCGCAACGATATGCGCCTCCGCAGGCTCGTTCGGCCTTGTCCTGATTTGTTCAATAAAGTTTGCCGCCTCGGATTCAGCGGTGAAGAAGAAAACAATGGCCCAGTGTTCCTTCGGAGAGGCCAGCAGCTTGAGGGTCAACTCGGTTATCACGCCAAGCATTCCCTCACTGCCCAGATACACATCGATGAGATCAAGTACCGGTGCGGCACCGGTCGGAGGTGACTCGACAAAGAGTATTTTGCCGTTCGGATGGGGACATTTCCCCTGCGAAAAAAAGAAGCGTCCCCGTTCGACCTGATATCCATCACCCTTGCTGTCGACGAAACGGATGGCGCTTATATATCTTCGTGCCGGTCCGTAATAATGGGCGGTGATGCCGCCGGCGTTATTGGCGGCAATGCCGCCGATAGAGGCGGAGTCCTCGGTCGGATCGGGTGGCCAGAACTTTTTTTCAGCCAGCGAGAAGGCATGTAAGGCACGCCTGGAGGGATCATCCCAGGCGGCGGTATCAACGACCGGATGATAGAGCTGCCGGGTCAATGCCGCAAGGGAGATGCCCGGTTGCACCCGTATCGAGAAACAACCGTCCCGACTCTCTGCCATCCCGACAATATCTTTCATCCTGGACAAGTTCAGAATGTGCCCCCCGTCCGGCACGGCACCGCCGCATATGCCGGTCCGGCTGCCTTGAACGGTCGTGGGAGTTTTCAATGTGCGCAGGGTGGCAAGGATATGCCGCACGTCGGCCTCACTCTCCGGGAAGGAGATGCTTTCGGCCCGGCCGACATTTCGTGATTCATCGCGCAGATAGTCGCTGAAGCGATTGTCTAAGGGCAAAATCTCTTTTCCCATGCTTCCCTCAGTCGCCATTCTGGCGTTCTTGAGCAGCGACGGCATCATTCTGCGCCGTAGCCTTGCGGACTATGCTTTCGAGCTCGAAAAGAACCGCAAAAAGATCATCGACTATGCCGACATCGGCAATCTCAAAGATGGCGGCCTGTTTGTCGGTATTTATCGCCACGAGAAAACGGCTGTTCCGGATGCCGCCGCGGAAAACACCGGCACCGGACACCCCCGCGGCGATACAGATGCGCGGCGACAGGATATGCCCGGACATACCAATTAATCGGTTCATATCGCTCCAGGCGCTCATGACCACCGGTCTGCTGGCACCGATTTCCGCCCCGAGTGTATCGGCAACAACCTGCATTTTCTGCATGTTTTCTCGACTCTGCACACCATTGCCGACAGCAAGAACAATCTCCGCGGCGGCCAGGGCCGACTCGCCCTCGTCCACTTCAATGGCCCACGCCTTCAGCCAATCAATCTGCAACGGCGGCAAGTTTACAGTCTCAAAAAATGCGGTATCTCGTGTAGCCTCCAGGGGGGAACCCTTCCCTTTCTTGGCAACAGAGAGGCAGTATGGACGCAGCTCCAGTCGAATCCGGGCCATCAGATTGTTACCGTAGACAGGCCGTTCCACTGCTATGGTAGCATCGACCACCAGACAGCGCTCAACGGTCAGGGCTGAACTGCCCCCCAGGCGATAGGCAAGACGGGTGCAGAGTTCCTGGCCTAATCCATCGCTGCAAAAGAGCAGCATGTCCATTTTCCTGTTGGACTGTATCTGCTGCAGGACATGGAGAACGGCTTCCGGAACATCGGGGGCATCGACCTGCAGCAGCCGAATGGCCGCGAGGGGATAGGCAAACCGGGGGATGTTTTCAGGAGGTTTTTCGTGGTATAAAAGCCACATTTCAAGCGAGTCAAGATGGTCCGCCGGACCGGCAAGCAGGCTGTTCAATTCCGCGGCTTGCAGCAATATGTCTGCATCAGCATGCATGACCATTGCCGCCTTCATCCTTTCAGTCTCTCGGCAAGATATTGATGATACAGTGTCTTGGCTTTTTCCCGGGCATTCTCTCCTGCAAGCATGACACATTGTCGGTCCTGACGTTGCCTGAAAAGCCCCACCAGCGTGCGATCATTTCCGCTCAGGTTATCCGGGGCAATTGCCAGATCCGTTGGCGAAAGGACAAGCACCTGTTTCTTTTTCCCGGCCAGTTTTTCCTTCAGTGTCGGCACACGAAGGTAGGGCGAGCGAAGGACGTTGCCAATCACCAGCACCAGCGGCAAACCGACCGTCTGCGTCAATACAGCGCCTTCACGCCTGCTCGTCACGCACAGACATTCTCGTGATTCCTCCGGAACCACATCGATGACTTCGCGGATGCAGGGCCAGCCAAGGCGCTCAGCAACCAGAAAACCGGTCTGTCGGTTATCGCCCATGCCACCCTCCGAACCGATTAATACCAATTGCTGGCCCCCGATTTCCCGGATATATGAGGCGAGCAGCAAAGAAACCGCCAACGGGTTGAAGCGCAGGTCGACCTCTTCTCCACAGTCGATACGCACCGCCCGGTCATACTGCACGGCATAGAGATGCCGAAGAAAAAGATCGGCACGACTGTCATCGATACTCAGGGCCGTGGTTTCGCAAGCAGCTGCGTCCGGCCCATCGTGTGCAAGTTGCAGGGCCAGCTCCAGCGCGCTTTCGTCATAGCAGTTATAAACCTGCCTGACCCAGGCCAAATCGACCTGGTGCTGTTCGTCAACCCGCCAATCCCGTTCCGTCAGCATCGGGTAATCGGCAAGGGTTTTAAAGCAGACCACTATCTTCATTACTTGAGTGGATAAATGGTTCCAGTGTTCATGATACCGTTGGGATCAAAAACATCCTTCAAGGCTTTAAGAATATAGTAAGCGGAACCATGTTCTTCCTTGGTCCACGGGGTTCGGTATTTGCCGATGCCGTGGTGATGCACCATGGATCCTCCTGCCTTGAGTGTCTCTTCGACAATCATGGCGTTCAAGGGTACATGGTACTTCTCCAGCTCCTCTTCCATTGCACAATTTACTACATTGTAATCATAGACAAAGTACATGTTCGTCCCGGTCTGATAACTGTGCGACGAGTGCCCACCGAGCATGGTGAGATCCTCGGCATGTGGAAATTCTTCGCGGATGCGCTTGATGGTGTTTTCGTAGATGGTATTGATGCACGACCAGTTTCCCGATACCTCGGTGGTAAATCCCAGATTAAGATTTTTCCGCATAAAATCACGTTCCGCTTGAACTTTAGACGGATCCCAGTTGAGATGGTTGAACCAGTTTTCAATAATCTGGGTATTCACTTTTCGGCACTCATCGTATCTTGCGACAATCTCCTCAATCCCCTCACCAGTCGCCCGGCTAATACCCTTCGGGCCTTCCGTCATAAAGATGAGGAGGCACTTGCCCTCGGCAAATTGGTCAAAGCCATGCTGTGCCCCATCTTCAGCGTCATAAAGACGGGCAATGGAAGGGCGAAAACCCGTCACCATGATCTCTCGAAGAATGGCGAAACCGGTTTTCATATTATCCAGCGCATAACCGAAGAACAGGTTGTTTTCCGGCTGATATGTAAACATTTTCACCGTAACCTCAGTTATATAACAAAGGGCGCCTTCATTGCCGATGATCACGTGACGAATATCCGGACCGCATGCGCGGCGCGGCACATTTTTTATTCTGGTGATCTGCCCATTTGGGAAAACCGCTTCGAGACCAACAACCATATCTTCAATGGCGCCATACAGGGTCGAAAACTGGCCGATGGATCGAGTCGCCACCAGCCCGCCCATCTGGGCCAGCGGTTTTGACTGGGGCGAATGGCCCGTGGTAAAACCCTGGGCGCGGAGTTGGTTCTCCAGCACTTCCAAATTGACGCCACACTGGGCTGTGGCCAGCATATTGTCGGCATCAATTTTGATGATCCGGTTCATACCCGAACCATCGAGTACAACCGAGTTTTCAACGATCGTTTCCAGCCCCCCCTCGGTTGCCGAACCGCCGGTTCGAGGCACGCAGTTGATTTTGTTTTCGTTCAAGAACTTCAGCACCGCGGAGACTTGCTCAACATCGGTCAATTTGACCACGGCAGCGGGCAGCGGCAGGGCGTAGATACCGAAGACACTCTGCAGTTTTCGATAGCGATCATGGCTGTTTTCCTTCAGCACCTGCTCATCGGTGATAACCTGTTCCGGTCCTGCTATTTTCTGCAATTGCTCGACAATCGCTTCTCTCGACAGTGCCATAATAATCAGCTTCCTTTTCTCGTGCGTATCTTAGAAATTCTTTTGTTGTTTTTCCCTTCAAGAGGGGACGGTAAACAGTCTGTATCGTCAACGGACCAGATACCCACCATCCACCACCAGCAGATGACCATTTACGTAATCCGATGCCCTGCTCGCCAGAAAAATCATTGCGCCCATCAGATCCTGCCGCTCTCCCCAGCGGTTTGCCGGAATATGATCGAGAACCCGCTTATTGGACTCAGGATTTTTCCTTGTTTCAGCGGTTATTTCTGTTGCATAGTAACCGGGAGCAATACCATTTACTTGAATATTATGCTGGCCGAGTTCATCACAATAGGCCTTGGTAAATCCGGCAAGGGCGTGTTTGGTCGCAGAATATGCCGGAGACCACCGGCCGCCGAGAAACGAAAAAAGCGAACAGATATTGATGATCTTTCCGCTTTTCTGAGGAATCATTCGTTTGGCCGCTTCAAAACTCAGTTCAAAGGCGGCGGTGAGATTGATATCGATCATCGGATCCCAGTCCTGGCGGCCAAATTCCAGGACAGTATTCAATTTGCATATCCCGGCGTTATTGACAAGAATATCAACCCCGCCAAAGGACTCGACACAGCGATCAATAACCCTTTTCGGCATCCCTTTCCCGGTGATATCGACCTGCATGAAGTCAACTTTCACCCCTTGTTTCTCTATGAGGGCGCTCGTTTCTGTTTGGTCTGGGAGAAAACTGGGGATAAAAATATTGGCCCCGGCTTTTGCCAATGCCGTAGCAAAAGCCTGACCTAACCCACTGTTGCCACCCGTGACGATTGCTGTTTTACCCTGAAGGGAAAAAAAGTCCATCGAAAAATTATCGATAGTCATCGCGTCATGCTCCTTGCTTTCTTTGATTTCACCCTGCTGAAAAACACTCGTTTCCTGTGCATGCTGATCCTTTCATAGAAAAGATCCAACTATAGAAATCATATCTCGAAATGACAAACGACTTTCACGCATGGAGACGATGCAAAATTCGCAGTAAACAACCTCCATCGACAACCTTGGTTCGAAAGAGCGGGTAAAGACAAAGGCTTTATGGTAATATTTCGTGCGTTTTCATCCAGAATCCAGGCCATATTCTCCATTCGTACAGCGAGGCTCTCCCATGCTGAAAAACATGCCAAGCGCAAAAGTCCTGCAGACCTTTGAATCAGCGGCCAGACTTGGTAGCTTTACCCTTTCTGCCAAAGAACTTTTTCTCACCCAGAGCGCAATCAGCCGGCAGATCAAAAGCCTTGAAGAAACCCTGGGTTTTGAGGTGTTCGTACGCGACAATAATCGTCTTGAGCTCACCGACAATGGCCAGATTTTCTACTCCGTGGTAAGTACTGCCCTCAGCGAACTGGCCGCCACAGTCAACCGCCTCCGCAAAGGCGGCGCGCTGCGGCGGCTCATTATAGCACTGCCACCCACATTTGCCTCCCGCTGGCTGGCCTCGCGCCTCTACTTGTTCAAGCAGATCTGTCCGGCAACCTTGACGATCCTCACCCATAAAAACTACAGCTACAGTTCGTTCGGCGAATTTGACTGCCAGGTTGGATTCGGCTCTGAAGAACTCGGTACCATCGGCGGGACCATCCTCTTTCCCGAGATCATTATTCCAGCTTGCACACCGGAGCTGAAGCAGCGAATCATCGAAACCGGCGGCATTGACGACATCCCCTTGCTGCACACCCTGTCTGAAACAAGCCGACTTCCTTACTGGGAACAGTGGATTGATCGCTGCAATAACCCCGTCATCAAACCCTCCGTTGCTGACATTTCTGCCGGCATAGAATTCAGCACCCAGGACCAGACCATTATTGCTGCAATCTCCGGTCTTGGCATTGCCATGGTCGACATCAATATTGCCTCCCATGTCCTCAGGAAAGGCCTTCTTGAAACTCTAGGCGATCCGGTAAACACGGTCTACGGTTACTGGATATTCCCACCGAAATCCAAAAGAGTCGAAAACGACCCGGCCCTTATCCTCTATGACTGGATTCGTGACGAAGCACGAAAAAGCCTTATGGAAATGCAGCCATAGATTCCCCGCCCCATTTCACAGACGATTTTTCTCGATTTTCCGCCCCCCATTTCTATCCCGGATTGTTTTCCCCTCTTGCCTGAAGAAGCTCGCCTGGCAATATGCAATATGGCCAGGCCGGCGAATACTTCTCAACAGAGAAGGTTTCCATGCGTTCTTTACATGGAAGACCCGCAAAAGATTCAGCGGCGTTAAAAAAACAGATATGCTAAATGACTTGTATCGCCATCAGGCATGCACTTTCCTGCAATTGCGTGGAAAAAGCGCGAGAGAATACTGGATCAGTATAATCGTTGAATCTTTCCAGGCCGGGCAGGCTCATTTCGGCTTTTGATTTTTTGTTCTGTAAAACAGGTTGGTTGAATATCAACATTCAGCTGAGATAACACAACAATAATCCACAGGAGAACATCATGAAATTGAAACAAAAGGTATTCATGTCCGGCCTGGCCATCGCCATGTCTCTGGGTTCGATGACTGCACAGGCGGCCCCTCAATGGTGTGCCTCGGGAAAACCCATTAAATTCGCCGAGGTAACTTGGGAAAGTGCTCAGTTCTTTACCGAAATAGCCCGCGTCATTCTCGAAAAGGGTTATGACTGTAAAACGGAAACCATCACCGGCAGCACTGCCGTGACCGAGTCGGCACTTGTTTCCAACGATCTCCAGATCTGGATGGAACAATGGGATCGTACCGATGTGATAAAAAAAGGCAGAGAGACTGGAAAAATTGATCTGATCGGCAATATATTACAGGGCGGTACCGTCGAAGGCTGGTTCGTGCCGGATTATGTGGTGAAAGGTGATGAAGCAAGAGGCATCAAGCCAATGGCTCCAGACTTGAAATCAGTTGCCGACCTGCCAAAGTACAAGGAACTGTTCAAAGACGACGAAGATCCGAGCAAGGGCCGTTTCCTGAACTGCCCCACAGGCTGGGACTGCGAGCGAATCAACAACCAGAAATTTAAAGCGTATAAGATGGCGGAAAATTACACCAATTTCCGTCCAGGTACCGGTGGTGCTCTTGACGCCACGATCTCGTCGGCCTACAAACGCGGAAAACCGGTACTTTTTTATTACTGGTCTCCGGCCGGCCTGATGGGCAAATACAATTTCATCCAACTTGAAGAGCCGGCTTTTACCGAAAAATGCTGGAAGACCGTGCAGAACACCACAACCGACGATGTCTGCGGCACCGCAACCCCCTCTTTTAAACTCTATGTCGGCATGTCCACTCCTTTGATCAAAGAGGCTCCTGAACTCGTCGAATTTTTTAAAAAATATTCGATACCTGGGGAGATCGTCAACAAAACCATCACGGAAATGGGCGAACGTAAGATCGGCGGCTCGGTTGCGGCTAGCGAATTTATGGCCAAAAACAAAGCTTTATGGCAACAATGGCTGCCGGCCGACATCGCCGCCAAAGTGGAAGCAAAGCTGTAACAGTGTTTATTGGTATTGTCCCTGCCAGTCTGTTTGACTGATACAAACAGACTGGCCAGAATAACTGCATTGTTTACGAAAGAACAATGCGAGGGCACTTTGCTCAACCTGAACCATTGTGCATTGTGCTCTCCAGCTGGAGAAATACATGGCGTCTGAGTTCTTTATTCCAATCAGCTTTGCTAATGAACTGAATCTCGGCATCGATTCCATCGTCACCAATTATGGTGATCAGCTGCATCGGGTTTCTGAAATTATGCTGCAGTATTTGCTTGTGCCACTCGAACATTTCCTGCAATCAATTCCCCCCTGGATCATCCTCATTCTTGTCGGCTTGACCAGTTATCACGCTCTGCGTCGCCCTGGGCTCAGCGTCACCTTTGTTTTTGCCCTTTATTTCATCGGCTGCCTGGGCCTGTGGGAAAAAACCATACAGACACTTAATATCATGCTGGTGTCAATCATCATCTGTCTCGTTATCGGCGTACCGATCGGTATTCTCATGGCTCGCACCAAATGGCTGTCGCGGCTCCTCCTACCGGTACTCGATGTGATGCAGACCTTCCCGATGTTCGTCTACATGCTCCCTGCCGTCATGCTGTTCAGTATCGGCAAGGTTCCGGCAGTGATGGCCACCGTCATTTATGCCTTGCCACCGCTGATTCGTTTGACGGAGTTGGGAATAAACCAGGTTGACGAAGAAGCGCGGGAAGCCGCATGGTCATTCGGCACCACCCGCTGGCAATTACTGATATGGGTACAGCTTCCGCTCGCTCGGCCAAGCATTATGGCCGGTATCAACCAGACGACAATGTTGGCATTGGCAATGGTTGTCGTGGCATCAATGATCGGAGCCCGTGGACTGGGTGAGGACATTCTCCACGGCCTCACCAATCTCGACTTCGGCAAGGGAGCACATGCCGGAATTGCCGTCGTCATCCTGGCAATCTTAATCGACCGAGTCACTCAGGCCTATGGCATGAATCGACGGCAACGGGCGCAAATCAACCAGGGGAGCCAGGCCTAATGAGCACTTCGAATATTTCGGTCCGTAACATCTACAAAATCTTCGGGATACATACCGCCGCCGCTCTCGACCTGCTCAAACAAGAGAAAAGCAAGGCGGAAATACTCGCCCAGACCGGCTGCAACGTTGGATTAAATAATATTTCTCTGGAAATTCCGGAAGGAAAGATCTTTGTTATCATGGGGTTGTCCGGATCAGGAAAATCAACTCTGGTCCGCCATATCAACAGGTTGATTGATCCAACTCGTGGGGAAATCCTGATCGACGATAAAAACATCCTCGCTTTTAACGAGACCGAGCTGCGAGACCTGAGACGCCACAAAATCAGCATGGTGTTCCAAAGTTTCGGCCTGCTTCCGCACTGGACGGTTCTCGACAATTCGGCCTTTGCCCTGCTGACCCGTGGAGAAAAAAAATCCACAGCGCGGCAGCGTGCCATGGAGTCGCTGAAACTTGTCGGTCTGACGGACTATGCCAAATATTATCCGGATCAGCTGTCCGGCGGTATGCGCCAGCGGGTCGGCCTCGCTCGTGCTCTTACCGCCGATACTGATATCATTCTTATGGATGAAGCCTTCAGTGCCCTCGACCCACTCATTCGTGGCGAAATGCAGGAACAGTTACTGGACCTGGAAGAACGCCTGCACAAAACCATCGTTTTCATTACCCACGATCTGGACGAGGCGCTGCGTATCGGCAACCAGATAGCTATCCTCTGGGACGGTTCCCTGGTTCAGGTCGGCACGCCGGAAGATATCCTGCAACGTCCGGCAAACGACTATGTCAAACGGTTCGTGGAAAAACGTGTAGCCGCTTGATTCCGCTCTTTTCGTTTGGCAAAACATAAAAAACCCACAGCGGCTCCGCCTGAACCTTTGGAAAATACGATATTGCTCCAAAATGCAGATGGAAATATACGGAACCTCACAGCAGACGATACACATTCAATTGATGGCCGCCCTCGGCAAATACGAACCACCTCAGGGGATGCTCACCATCACCTCCGGGGATACGGTTCTCGATGTTATTCGACGCCTGGGCATCAATGCGGAACTGGTGCAGATGGCTTTTGCCGACGGCAAATTTATCAGCTTTGACACCGCACTGGACAATACACGAAGGCTTCTCCTCCTCCCCGCCATCGGTGGCGGATAAGATCTCCCTTTACCCTCAACCACCAACGCGTCTTATTGTTCGTAACACTTCTGGATTTTTATTGAGCTTGACAGCTATTCGAGAAAGCATCAGGCACTACCCGCTCAATTCACTGGTGCTGAACGTATTATTTTAGTAAATAATGCATAAAAGAATCCAGACCATGACAAGATACATGCGCAACAACTTGAATTTATATTTTATTGAGATAGCGCGGTTACCACGGGAGAGTCTATAATGAAGATACTTGTTGGTTATGACGGATCAAATGTCGCCAAGGAAGCATTGCAGGTTGCGTTGCAACAGGCCAAGGCATTCGTCGCGGAAGTTTTTGTCGTGACCTCTATGACGGGAGGCCCTGAAGTGCCGAAAGAGGTCTTTTTAAAAGCTGAAGAAAATTTGGCAAGCGCCCGATCGGTTTTTGAAAAAGATCGGATCCCTTGTACGACGAAGCTTCTTGTCAGAGGATTGGCTGCCGGGGAGGACCTTGTGCAATTTATTGAAGAAAACGGCATTGATGCGGTTGTAATAGGTGTGAAAAGAAGATCCAGGGTTGGAAAACTCCTCTTTGGCTCAACTGCGCAAAAAGTAATCCTCGATGCACAATGTCCTGTCATTGCCGTCAAGTAAATATCCACCGGCAATAACAGGGCAGTAACATTACGCACCGCTCAAAGCAATAATTAAAAAGATACCTGACAGAGGCCCAGCTGTCAGAAATCTTTCAACACAAGATTGTCTCGATGGATGATTTCATCGTAGTGCTTGCCGCCGAGACAGGCCTTGATTTGTGACGTTTTCAATCCTTTTATCAAATTGATATCCGCAGAGCTGTAGTTGGTCAGACCGACCCCGATGACCTTATTGTCAGATGTCTTGAAAGCAACGGCGGCGCCTTCGTCAAAATTTCCTTCAACGGCGACAATGCCTATGGGCAGCAGGCTTTTTCCATTCTGCTTGACGGCACGGACCGCCCCTTCGTCAATAACGATGCTCCCTTTAGGGGCTAAGGTGTGCGCAATCCAGCATTTTCTGCTGGCCATTTTGCCTTCTTTCGGCACAAAATAGGTTCCCAGCTCTTCACCGGCAAACAGTCGCAGCAGCACATTATCCATACTCCCCCGGGCAACTATCATAGGAATTCCCGCTGAGGTCACTTTCTGAGCGGCCTGGATTTTACTGAGCATGCCTCCTGTGCCCAAGGTACCGGGCATATGACTGGCAGACTCTTCAATTTCTTTCTTAATTTTTTCAACCTTTGGAACCAGGCAGGCGTCGGTAAATTGCCGTGGGTCTTTATCATACAGCCCATCGATATCGGTTAAGATGAACAAGAAATCCGCATCCATCAGCAAGGAGATCATGGCGGCAAGATTGTCGTTATCGCCCAATTTTATCTCTTCAACCATGATGGTATCGTTCTCGTTGATAATGGGCACGATTTTCCATTCCATGAGGGTGTGCAGGGTATTTCTCGCATTCAGATATCGTTTCCTGTTGGTTAAGTCATCTCCGGTCAATAGAATCTGGGCAATTTTTTTATCATGCACCGCAAAACTTTTCTCGTATGCGTGCATCACACCGCTCTGGCCGATAGCGGAGATTGCCTGGCGTTTCGGTATCTCGTCCGGACGACGGTCCATGCCCATTTTACGCATCCCGGCAGCCATGGCCCCGGATGACACGAGGATTACCTCGATCCCTTTGTCCATGAGCGTACTGATCTGATTGGATATGGCCTCGATCACATCCAGATTCAAGCCGTTCCTGGCTGTAATGACATTGCTGCCTAATTTTACAACTATCCGTCTGGCTGTTATCAACCGTTGCTGTGGCATATTTTGTCTCTGATTGAAATTATCTTATAACTGCTGTTTGTGAGAAGTAGCGGCCGGAATCCTGCAACCAGATGATTATCCAGGGAACGTGCAGCAATTGCAATCATCTTTATCATTTTCACTTTTTATTTACCAAACAACCCCTTCAGCAGCCCCTTGGCCTGCTCTACATCTTCCTTGAATTTTTCTTTCGTCTCGGCCGGAACCTTGCCCGTCTTGATGATTTCACTGAGTTCCTGACTGCTCGGCATCCGCTCCTTGGCCAGAGATTCGATATCGGGCCTGAATTTCGGTGCCTTGAAAGTTCCCCCGACGAGGATCGGCACCGTCACTCCCTGTCGTTCCTCCCCGTCGCCCTGTCCTTTAATCGTACCAACCAGTGTCGGCTTGACCTTCATGTCCAGCGACTCGCTGACCAGATCGGCGCCGCCCGCTGCGGATACCCGAATAAAAGGTGAGCGCAGAGTCGTTTCCGGGGTATTGACCAGCCCGTTGGTTATGGTGAACGGGGCGTGCAGTTCGGCGAAATCGGTTTTCGGCTTTTCCCCCTGCTGCTGCAGGGTAAAGCCGGACTTGATGGTTCGGGCCATCTGGGCCAGGTCCAAGCCGAGCAGAGCACCATCCAAAAAGAGCAGATCTCCTTTGCCGTTCAAGGACTCTTTGATACTCTGCGCAGTATCCCCCTGCATATTGACGGCAACCTCCGCCATCAGCATGCCCTCGATGATCTCTTTTTGCGCAAAATCCTTGAGCAGGGGGCCTGCCTGAACATTTTGCACTGTAAGGCTAAGGGCTGTGACCGGGATGTTTTTTTGCACATCGACCTTCCCGGTGGCGTTGATGCTCCCTCCGTAGAGCTCCATACCCAGAGAATTGAGCGTAAAAAGGCCATTCTTTCCGGCAAGGTCGACCGCAAGGTTGTTCACCGTGCCGCCGTGTACGTGCACTTTTCCAAGCTTCGCCGTCGCCTGCAGCACCATTTTCCTTAAGGGTTCGTAATTCACCGGCGCTTTCTTTGCTGACGATGAAACAGTGGCGGTCGGTTGTACCTCCGGTCCGGATTGCTCCGGCCCGGAAGACCGTTTGTTTTGCGGTGCTGCAGGTGGAAGATAGCGATCGAGATCAATGGCGTCAACGGCCAGGTTAATGGCGAGGGCAGGGCGGGAAAAATCTTTGCCGGTCAGCTCGAGAGTAATGGTCGAGTCGTCGAGGATAATTTTCACATCCGACAGGGCGACCTGCCCGACATCCCCGGCGACACTTGTCTGAAGACTGATCTTGTCAAGAACTTTCGGGTCAGCGGTTGCCACAGGAAAAGGCAAACCGACAACGGAAAACAGCTTTTTAAGGCTGAAGGTCTGCACATTGACGTCAAGGTTATATTTTTTTTGTCCTTTGAGGTCATCAAGATAGCCGCTGGTCTCGACGGTCATGGTTTCAAGGGCCTCAATGACCAGATCCAGCTGAAGCCTGCCCGCGCCGGGGTCTGCGCCGACAGGCCCTGCCGAGCCTTTCAGGCTCAATGGTTTTCCATCGAGCCGGCTCGACAGGGTTATTTTGATGGAGGTATCGAGGGAAACGTCGTCAAGCTGCAGATTGAAATCAGACACCTCATGTTTCACCTTGTTCTGCAGATCGTTGACATGAATCCGGCCGTCGGTTATGGCAAATTCGCCAACAACAAGTGACTGTAGAGCAAAACCGTCCCGCCCCAGAATCTTCTCTCCAGCTTGTTTGACACTCTCGCCGGCAGCAGGTGCCATTGTCTTTGCGGATGCGGCAGCGGGTGGAGTGTTAGTTAACTCAGTCAGTTTCTGCCAATTCCAGATACCTTTTGCATTTTTTTCGAGAAATATCTCCGGCTGATTGACGACAAAGCTGCTAATTTCCACATTTTGTGACAACAGCGGCAGCACCTTGAGCCGTGCCTGAAAACCATGTATACGAAGAAAATTTTTACCGGTAAATCCGTTGGGATTATCCAGCTGCAGCTCGGCGAAACTGAGACCAAACCAGGGGAATAGCGACAGGCCGATGTCGCCGCCAAGGATCAGGGGGTAACCGGTTTTCTTGGTGACCAGTTGCTCGATGGTAGACTTGTAGCGTCCGACGTCGACAAGCATTGTAATGGCCGCTCCTCCGGCGATGATTACTATAGCGATGAAAACAACAGCCATCATAAAGTATTTTACCGGTTTGCTCATGCTAATCACCTGGCTACGGTTTGTTACGTAAAAATCGGCGAGAACAATTCGGCCCAGTGACGGTCTGAAAAAGGTAGCTGGACCTTACATCCTGATTCGCGGTTTAGCTGGATACACCTCATATATTTATAAGACAACTCATTAATATTTCAAGCACATTCCTGAAGGCATCAGAAAAGAGCGTATGGTAAAGGGAGACGTTTCCAGTGCCGGCACTGCCGCCTGCTCCTCAGCAATAGTTCCAAACGCCATGGACAAGTGCGACCTTTATCACTATCATAGCAATCAATTAAAACAGAATAATTTTGTGCAGCACAACTGCAGCAACAACAACTGTATTATTTAAGGGAGTCGCAATGAAAAAGACATTAACACACATTATTGTTTGTTCCGCCCTCATCGCATCGCTTTCATCCTGCGCCAGCCTCGACACAAACCAGAAACAGGGGACGGCAGTAGGAGCAGGAGTGGGGGCCGGATTGGGGGCCGTTTTGGGTCAGGTCATCGGCAGGGACACAAAAGGGACACTCATAGGTGCCGGAATTGGTGCCGCGCTGGGTGGAATAGCCGGTAACCAGGTTGGTAAGTACATGGATAATCAGGAGCAGGATCTCAGAAATGTCATGGCCTCCTCGGACGCGGCCAGTGTTCGCCGGAGCGAAGACGTTCTGGTTGCCACGTTTAAAGGAGAGACATTTTTCAATCATGATTCCGCCGTCCTTTTGCCCGGAGGATATTCGGAAGTTTCAAGAATGGCCAATGTCCTGAATAAGTACAATCAAACCCAGATAGAGGTTGGCGGCCATACCGATTCCACCGGCCCGGAACAATACAACCAGCAGCTGTCAATGCGCCGGGCCGAAGCAGTTTCTAACGCTTTGACGCAACAAGGTGTCAACCCCGCACGAATAAGGGCCATCGGTTACGGAGAAAGCAGGCCTATCTCCTCCGACCCTGCCATGAACCGCCGGGTGGAAATTACCATCCTGCCCGTGACCACCTGATTACCGGAAGGAAACATATCGGTTATAAACGCTACGTTTCCGGATGGAAGGCCGCTGCTTTCTGTCCGGATTTTTTTTAATGCATACCCTGCAGCTAAAGCACGTGCTGCAGAGCAGGGTCAGAGCAGAGCCTTATCCCCCCGGATGCGCAAAAATAAAGGGAACCGTGGGATACCGGACAGGTGATAACCAAAATATCTCAATGTAAACTCAAAACTCATCCTCCCCCACGTACCGCGGCAGAAATATGAACTGCCCATCACGAGCAAGATATTTACCGGATTACCTCCCCCCCCCCCCGCTGATGATCCACCATCAGTTACTTATTGATACAATATCCTCTTTAAAAAACATGCAGCACGTCCTTGCCGATACGAAAATATTGCCAGACAGCCGCTCCTCCCAATACAATAAGTTACATAATGAAACATAACGATACAGCAATACGAAACGATACACATCGTCCGCTGAAATCGAATTCAGCCTAGGGCTGCTGATTTACACGATATTTTTCATTCATGAGCGACTGGCACGGAAGGTGCAAAATGGTAGTAAAGGCTTTATACACGGTTTATTACTGCAGATCAAAATTGTTTTACGAGGGAGGACCCAACATGTCATCAATCGCATTATTTCCCTGTCTACCTACACTCGAGTCCGGTATTATCGGTGAGCTTTCCAGCACTCTTACCCTGAAGGTCTATACCGACGAAAATCTGTTACAAGAAACCGCCGCCCAATTCGACGCCAATCCTGAGCGACTGCGCAAGATGCTCTACTCCAAGACATCTGTTTTCAACCAGTTCACCCTTGAGAGAGAAAAAACCGTCAACATGTTTCGCCTGCTGCTGGCCGACAAACTCAGCTCGCCCGACGAGTATCTGTTCTACGGCTTTCTCACTTCTCTTATTTCTCCTCGGATTACTGAGGTGTTGCGAGTACTGCTCGTTGATAAAAAAGATCGACGCATAGAACGTGCCATGGCCGAAGGTCTGTCGAAAAAAGACGCGCAAAAAAACATCCGTAACCATGACATCAGTGCCTTCAGCTGGACCGATTTTCTTTTTCAGAAAGAGGCCTATGACAGCACGCTCTATGACCTGCTCGTTCCGGCCGAGGACCTGAATCATCGCCAGATCACCAAAGAAATTCTCGGCTACTTTCACAAAACCTCCGTCCTGCGTACTGCCGAGTCCCAGAAGGCCGTGCAGAACATGAAACTGGTGGCGCAGACAGAACAACTCCTGCTCAACAACGGACATAAAGCGGAAGTCAGGGCGGATGGCGGCAACATCACCCTGGTCGTGCCAAATACAGCCTTGAACTTCAGCGGCCTGAAAAAAGATCTGACTCAGCTTGTCAAACAACTGCCGGGAGTTGAGGACGTTACCGTGGAAACACGGAAAACCTATGCCGATAATGTCTATCGACAACAGAAATTCGAACTTCCTTCCAAGGTGCTCTTCGTCGACGATGAACGGGACTTTGTCCAGACGGTTTCACAGCGCCTCATCAGTCGTGATGTCGGCACCTACGGTGTTTACGACGGCAAGGAGGCACTTGAACTGATCGCCGAGGATCAACCTGAGGTCATGGTTCTCGACCTGAAGATGCCCGGCCTCCATGGTGTTGAGGTGCTGCGCAAAACAAAAGAACTGGCGCCCGAGATAGAGGTGATCATCCTCACCGGCCATGGCACCACCAAGGATATGGATGAATGTATGCGACTTGGCGCATTCGCCTATATGAACAAGCCGGTGAATATTGAAGAGCTCTCGGCAACAATCAAAGCAGCCAACGACAAGGTTCATTCGCACAAGGTAGCGACAACCTGACCGTTTTAATATTCTTTTAAAGGAGCCACACAATATGGAAAAAAATCTGCACGCCAAAGTTTTGCTGGTGGATGATGAGGATGATTTTCTCAAAACCCTCACCCAGCGACTGGAAGTACGGGGCCTCAAGGTGACCGGGGCAACCCGCGGCGAAGAGGCGATCAGCCTGGTGGACAAACAGGAATTCGACGCCATCGTCATCGATCTGGCCATGCCCGGCATGGACGGCCTGGAGACCTTGAAACAGATCAAGGAAAACCACCCGGAGGCGGAGATCATCATGCTCAGCGGCCAGGGTTCCATCAAGAAGAGCACCGAGGCTATGAAGCTCGGGGCCGAGGACTTCCTGGAAAAACCGGTAGACATCCAGGAGCTGCTCAAAAAAATCGCCGAAGCAAAAGACAAACGAATCCTGATTCTGCAGAAAAAATCGAGAGAGGAGATCGAAAACATCCTGAAAAGCAAGGCCTGGTAACCACCCTGCGCCGGAGGTGATTTTCGGCAAGGCAATTTGTTCGACCAAAGGAGCTGCAGACAATTTTTGCAGATAACGGATCTTTGCGCCTTTTTCCCAGCCTATAGGGAGGCACCACATTTATGGTGGTAGAATTATGACTATGACAAAAGATATCGCTCAGGCTACTGACCTGACAGCAGTTGAAAAATCAGGTGGCCCCAAAAAATTCCAGTTTGATTGGAAACGCATTTTCTTTATTCTTCTTGGCATTGGGCTCTTTCTCGGAGTCTACTTTTCCCCTCCCTGGGAGGCGGCCATCGACCCCCTGGGTGTCAGCTTTGAGCTCAGCAAGCAGGCCAAAGGCGCCCTGGCGGTCTTCTGCCTTGCCGCCGTCTGGTGGGTCTTCGAAGTCGTTCCCATCGGCGTAACCAGCCTGGCTATCGGCGCCCTCCAGGCACTGTTTTTAATCAGGGAACCAAAGGTCGCCTTCAGGGATTTCATGGACCCCTCGGTACTGTTCATCTTCGGTTCGCTGGTCATCGGCATGGTCTTCACCAAATCGGGACTGACCAAACGGCTTGCCTATAAAATGCTCTCGATAATCGGAGAGCGCACCAGTATGATCTACCTGGGCTGTTTTGTCATGACGGGAGTACTCACCCATCTCATGGCCCATACCGCCGTGGCGGCGACCATGTTCCCTCTGTTGATGACCATCAACGCCCTCTACTCCGAAGACGATGGCCCGACTCGCTTCGGCCGAGGACTTTTTATCGGCATGGCCTATGTGGCAGGTGCGGGAAGTATTATCACCCTGCTGGGCGCTGCCCGTGGCGCAGTCGCCCTTGGGTTTTACAAGGACATCATGAACGTGGACATATCCTTTTTCCAACTGACCTTGTATATGTTTCCCGTCGGTTGGCTGATGATTTTTCTGCTCTGGGGGTTTTTCATGCTGGTCTGCAAGCCGGAAAAAGACCGGATCGTCGGGCTCAAAGAGCGGGCGAAAACGATGTACACCGAATTGGGAGGATGGTCAAAGAATGAAATCCTGGTAGTCGCGATCGTCTTTTCCGTGATCCTGATAATCGCCCTGCAAAACTTTGTACCAGCCTTGAAAGGCCTTGACAAAACCGGGCTTCTGCTTCTGTCAACCATCTCCTTCTTTCTTCTCAATATCCTCACCATCAGGGATCTGGAAGATATCCCCTGGAATATCATTCTGCTCTTTTCCGGGGCAATGTCCATCGGCTTCTGTCTCTGGGATACCGGCGCGGCCAAATGGCTGGCGGTGAACTGGCTGGTGCTGTTTCAAGAATCCTCCGGCATCGTTTTTATCCTCGGCATGGCCTTTTTCGTCATGATCATGACCAACTTCATCATGAACGTCGCGGCAATAGCGATTTCCCTGCCGGTTGCCCTGGTCGTCGCGCCCTACCTCGGGGTTTCCGGCGAGGTCATCCTCTTCTCCTCCCTGGTCACCGCCGGTATGCCGTTTATTCTGCTCGTCGGTGCGGCGCCCAATGCCATTGCCTACAGCTCGAAACAGTTCACCACCGCTCAGTTTTTCCTCTACGGCGTTCCCGCCAGTATCCTGCTGATGGTGATGGTCTGGGTGGCGGTCACGGTCATCTGGCCATTGATGGGCATGACGGTGATGGTCCCCGCCGGCGGTTGAAAATAGTTGGTGAGGAGACGTGGCAATATGGTACAAACAAAAAAAGATGGCATGCAGCGTTCTCCTAACCAGCGACAATGAGGCCACGGATAAAGCTATGAACGTTCCCCTCAATCTTGATATCCCTGTCCTTTTGGAAGGCATCCCGCATCCGGCGATGATCCTGGACGACTCGTTCAGGATCATCGTCATGAATCGGCTGATGGAAGCGATGACCGGTTACTCCACCGACCTGGTCGCTGGAATTCACGGCGAGCTGGTCGTCCGCAGCAACACCGGCAACAACAAGGGCCAGCTCTACAATAAAGTCATGCAGACAGGAGAGGGACTGTCGGTAACAGGTGATATCATCAACTCCTACCGGCGCAAGATAGCCGTACAATACAGCATTGCCATTCTCGATCAGCATGGGGGCAGCCATTGCGGCCTGCTGGTCGTTGTCGAAGATCTTTCCGCCCGGGAGGTGGCCCACAAATCCGGCATGAGGAATTCCGCCTCGCTTGAGCTTGTCGGTTACAGCCCGAAGATGCAAAAGGTATTCGACATGATACCCCTTCTGGCCCAGACCGATGCATCGGTGATGATCACCGGAGAAACCGGCACGGGAAAGGACAAGATCGCCGAGATCATCCACCAGAAATCTTCACGGGCGAGGTTTCCTTTCGTCAAGATCAACTGCGGCGCCCTGCCGGCGGGACTACTCGAGTCGGAACTCTTTGGCCATGTGAAAGGGGCCTTTACCGGGGCCAGCCGTAACAAGCCGGGATTGTTCAGCCTGGCGGACAAAGGGACGCTTTTTCTCACGGAAATAGGCGATATGCCGCTGCCCCTGCAGGTCAAACTGCTCTCCGTGCTTGACGATCGGGAATTTATCCCCGTAGGCGGCGAGCACAAGGTCTCTGTTGATGTGCGGATGATTGCCGCGACGCACCGACCGCTCCGGGAGCAGGTGCGCAACAGCACCTTCCGCGAGGATCTTTTCTATCGCCTCAACGTTCTCCATATCCACCTGCCGCCCCTGCGCGAACGCGACGGGGATATCCGCTACCTGCTCGATTATTTTCTGCAGAAATTCACCAAGGCACTGAGCAAAACCATTGTCGGTTTTGCGCCAAATGCCATGGAGGTTCTCCTGCCGTACGGCTACCCCGGCAACATACGCGAACTGAGCAATATTATTGAATACGCCGTGAATATCTGTAACCGGAGAAAGATTAACACCGATCATTTACCTCCCTACCTGCTGGAGCAGCAATCACCAGCGGACGCCCCGGCGCCGGAGCCCAAATCCATAGATGTCAGGGTCGACAATCCACCACCAGACAGCGATACGACACGACAAGACAACCAGGAGAGCTGGACGGATATCGAACGCCGACACATCGTCGAAACTCTCAAGGAGCATGGGGGCAACAGAACCAAAGTTGCCGAAGGCCTCGGCTGGGGACGGATGAAACTCTGGCGGAAAATGAAGAAATACGGCTTACAAGATTAACAGGACCCCCTATGCAGAAGCTTTTAATCCCTATACAGGGCGATTTTATCGCCCCGCGATTTGATCTGGCGACGGAAATACTCATCGTCCGCTTCAAAAACGGTGCGACAACCAGCGAACCGAAAATTATCATTCTGGAACGGCCCTCGGACGAGGCGCTGTGCCAGATGGCCGTTGAAGAAAACATCACCGATGTTGTCTGCGGCGGGATAGAGGATGTGCATTACAGATTCCTGGTCTGGAAAAAAGTTACCGTGCTCGATGCGGTCATCGGCGGCTGGCAGAAGGCGGTGGAAAAAATTGTTTCCGGGTCCCTGCGGCAGGGCGACATACTTATAAAAAGCAAGGATCAAAGGTTGGCATTATGAGCATATTATCCGACTTTATCCATAAAATATTTCCGTATGTGTTCGAGGATTCGATCCAGACCGGGATAAAAAGAAGGAGCTACAAGCAATTCAGCTTCATTCTGTTTTCGGTTATGATTGCCATCGCCATGGGGCCGGTCATTATGACCGCCGGTCTCGGTTACAGCAACTACAAGGATTTGCTTGAGAAAGAAGAGCGCGGCCAGCTGGAATCGCGGCTCGACGGCTCGATCAGGTCAATCGAGTCAATGGTCGAAAGCCTGAAGTCGGTGGTACTTTTTGTCGCCAGACCTAATCGATATATCGAACTCACCACCGGCAACAGCCTCGAGCAACTTTTCATCAGACTCAAACGCCAGTATGATTTCTTTGCCGACCTCGGGGTCATCGATGATGCCGGCATACAGCAGGACTACTGGGGGCCTTACGACCTCAAAGGGCAAGACTATTCCGAGGAAACCTGGTTCAAGGAGGTGATTTCCAGCGGGCTCTATATCAGCCATGTCTATGCTGGTTACCGACAGGTGCCTCACTTTTCCATCGCCGTCTCCCATATGGACCCCACAATCAAGAAAACATGGGTCTTGCGGGCAACCATCGATGCCATTACCCTGCAACGATTTGTCGATGCCATCAAGACCAATGTCTCGGACGATCTTTTTCTGGTCGACAAAGCCGGTCTGCCACAGACCCGGTCGGAATATTACGGTCGACATTTCTCGGAGACCGGCCTTGACATGTCTCCAGGAATCCATCATGGCCTCTCCGAAGAAGACGAGAATATTTTCTATGCCATCGGCAAGATCAAGAACACTCCCTGGTCCCTTATTCTGGTGGAAAAACAATACATCCATCACCAGGACTGGGTGGCCTTTCAGGCCAGGCTCGTCACCATCGTCATGGCCTGCCTCGCCCTCAACCTGGTTATTGTCTATGGGCTGGTGACCATGCTGACCAAGCTAATCCGCAAGGCTGACGAGCTGCAGATAACCATGCTCAAAGAAGCGGAACATACCGACAGGCTCGTTTCCATCGGCCGCTTAGCGGCGGGAGTCGGTCATGAAATCAACAATCCGCTGGCCATCATCAACCAGAAGACCGGCCTGGCCGAGGACCTTTTACTCATGACTCCGGATTTCGAACATAAAGAGACTATATCCAGCTGCCTGAGGGGGGTCAATAAAAGCGTCGAGCGATGCAAGGCGATCACCCACCGGCTGCTCGGCTTTGCCAGACGAGCCGATGTGCATAACGAGACTCTTCAGGTCAATGATATTTTAAAAGAAGTCTTGATTTTTCTCGAAAACTCGATGATGCATAACAGGATCTTGGCAGATCTGCAGCTGCAGGAAGATCTCCCTCTGATCTCCAGCGATCATCTCCAGTTGCAGCAGATTTTTTTAAACATCATCAACAACGGCATTGACGCCATCGGCAAAGATGGAATTATAACCATAATAACGCATACAGTTGCCGGAGAGGTCCGGGTGGTCATTCAGGACACCGGCCACGGCATTGCTCAAGAAATTTTGCCGCATATTTTTGAGCCTTTTTTTACCACCAAGGAGACCGGGAAAGGAACCGGTCTGGGTCTATCAATTACCTATGGCCTGATTAAAAAACTTGGCGGCGATATTACCGTACGATCACAAATTGACAAAGGAACAGCCTTTACAATAACTCTCCCCATACAAAGGGATGGACATGACACAGACTGAGAAACACAATCTGACAGTATTGATAGCCGACGACGAAATCGAATTTGCGTCAACCCTGGTCGCTCGGTTGCGACTTCGAAACTTTCAGGCAAGCATGACCAATTCCGGCAAAGCGACGCTGGCGGCAATTGAACAGGAACGACCTGATGTACTCGTTCTGGACCTGAAAATGCCCGACCTCGATGGCCTTGAGGTTCTGGCCAGCCTGCAGGTGAAGTATCCCTCGCTGGCGGTGATCATGCTCACCGGGCATGGCTCTTTTGCCGCCGGACAAAAGGGGATGGAACTTGGCGCCTACGATTATGTCATGAAGCCGGTTGACCTTAACCTTCTGATGGAAAAAATCGAAGGCGCCTTTCAGTCGAAACAGACGGCACCGTAAGTGCGCGTATAACGTCAACCGACGGAGAAAGGTTCCGTCGAAAAAACAGACGATGAAGTATCCATCAGCCGGCTGACGCACTGTACCCTCCTGCTTGGAATTATTAACAATTTTTTAAAATGAGACAATGCTATGGAAAAATCAACTCCCGACAGGGTCTGCGTCCTGGTCTTTGCAAAAATTTCGGCAGCCATTTCCCATGAAATTAAAAACACCCTGTCGATCATCAACGAAAATGCCGGCCTCCTCGAGGACTATGCGCAAATGGCGGAACAAACCGGCGGGTTGCCGCTTGACCGCGTCTTGTCAATCACCCAGACCATTGCCAAACAGGTTGACCGGTCGAACATCATCATGAAAAATCTCAATCGCTATGCCCATAGCGGCGATACCAGCCTGGCCCATGCGAACCTGCAGGAGACGCTGTCTCTGGTGGTCGCTCTGGCCAGCCGCCAGGCAGCAATGCAAGAGATCCACACAACCGTCGACTGCCCACCGGATATTGCCATCTGCACCCACCTTATCTCTCTTGAATCCCTTATATATCTTACTTTGCTGACTCTTTATGAAGATTGTGCGTCGGGAAGCACCGTGACGGTTTGTGGGGACGTGGAGCAGGAAAATATTGCCATTTGCTTCAGGATCGAGGAAAAGAATGTTCTGCCGCCCGGCAGGTTTCCAGACGATGACCAGCGCCTCCTGGCCGACCAGGTCTGTGCGACCTACCGCCAAGAGAAAAACCTGTTGTGCCTCACCTTCCCAGCACATCAAGACGACCGAGTCTAACAGGGGCCTGTCAGCAACTTTAATGTTGCACTCTGTCCTCGACAACACGCCTGCTCATCGACACAGTTGTCTTTCCATGCACCTTGCCGAGATGCATCATCTATGTTGCGCCGCAGCGGACGTGCCTTTAGCCGCCGATGTAAAAGCAATTGCGTATCTCCTTGACCAGCGAACTCCCGCTTTTCTTAAAAGCTGCTGCGCAGTGTGCAACCTTTTCGTTGCGCATTTTTTCTTTAAACGATCATCTTCTCTTTGCTGAGCCCATCCACACGTCCAACGACGAATCTCAACAATCTGATAATACATTATATTTTTCCATTCTCGACACTGTTGTACCTACAGGCACAAATAATGCAAGTAAACAACACAGGAAAAAATAAAATGAAACAGACCCTCTTCATACAAAGCATAGGCTTACCAGTGCTTCTCGTTCTCGGACAAACCGAGAGTGCATGGGCGCTTCAGTCGCATGGTGCGCCGGAGGGGATCTATGTCCATCAGATGGCCCATCTCCTGTTTATGGGGGCGTTAGCCTATCTCTACTGGCATACCCGCCGGTCACCGGTTCTTGTCAGCAAAGGGTGGAAATACCTGCAGCTTTTCTGCATCCTGCTGTTCTGCTGGAACGTGCTGGCCTTTATCGGCCACACCGCCTTTGAACACCTTGTGGCGACTGATTTTATCCAGAGAGAGAGCTGGGGCGAACAGCTTGCCCCTCCCCTTTCGGTTACCAAAGTACTCTATTTTATCAGCAAGATGGATCACTTTCTTTACGTTCCGGCGCTCATTGCCCTGGTGATCGGCCTGCGCACTTTTTATTTGGAAGCACGTATGGAGGCGGCACGATGATCGGCCTGCCACTTCTGCCGGTGATAACCATTGAGTTTTTCGGTTCCGGGTTCGCCATTGTCCTCTCCTTCATGGCTCTGCGTTATGCCTGGTCCCTCGTCAGACTGCAACCCGACAATTTCATATGGGGTTTTCTCTTCTCCTTCTGCATCGCCCTGGCCGCTTTTTCACTTTCGCGAGGCGTCGGCCATATGCTGCGTATCATCCTGGTGTACAGTGACCACGGCGCCATATGGAAAAAGCTCTCTCCTTTTTCAGGTGGTTTCAACACCATGCTGATTATTTCCGCCTCGGCGGTGACCATCTATTATCACAAGGGCCTGCAGGCGTACAAGGCAATCCGCTCAAAGGCCGAAATGCTGACGGCAGTAAACAGCCAACTGGCGACAAGTGCCGAACAACTGCGGCAACTCAATACCCATCTTGAAGAGATGGTCGATGAACGGACCCGCAATCTCTCTGAATCAGAGAAAAAGTTTCGGAATTTTTTTGAAAAGTCCAAAGATATTATATACTTTTGTGACATAAACGGGACAATCACCAATATCAACCCGAGCGGCAGGCGCCTCCTCGGCTTTAATGCGTCCGAGAACAGTGTCAATTTCCACGACCTCTTTAATAACCCGAAGGATCTTCATCATTATCTGCGCCAACTGCTGGAAAACGGCTCCGTCAGTGATCTGGAAATGGAATGCACCGGCAAAGACGGTACAACCAGGCATATCCTGCTCTCCGCCAACGCCATCTATGACCCCAACGACGCCATCATCGGCTGCGAAGGGATTGGCAAGGATATGACCCGGATGAAGACGATAACCGAACAGCTCATCAGCCACGAAAAAATGGCCTCCGTCGGGCAGATCGCCGCCGGCGTGGCCCATGAAATCAACACCCCGCTCGGCATAATCCTCGGCTACACCCAGTTGATGATGGACGACTTCAAGCCCGACTCGGAAATCGGCGTCAATCTGCAGGTGGTCGAGCGACAGGCCAAGGCATGCCGCCGCATCGTCGCCGACCTGCTGAAGTTTTCCCGGCAAGCGGAAAGCGTTAAGGCCCCTATCGATCTGAATAAAATCATCGAGGAGGTACTGTCCGTCACCGAACATACCCTGCACATTCACCATATCAGGGTGGTACGCCGGTTCGCAGCTGAACTGCCGCTCGTTTACGGTGATGGCGAAAAATTGCACCAGGTGTTTATCAACCTTTTCAACAATGCCCAGCACGCCATGGAAGAAGGCGGCGAGCTCATTGTTTCCACCGGAAAAACCGCAGAGAATGTCCTTGTCTCGGTGCAGGATAGCGGCAGCGGCATCCCGGATGCCATCCAAAACAAGGTATTTGATCCATTTTTCACAACAAAAGAGGTCGGCAAAGGCACCGGCCTTGGTTTGTCGGTTACCTACGGCATCGTCCAGGAACACAACGGCGCTATTGAAGTTGAAAGCCCGGTAGTCGACCCAATAACGCATACACATTTTTCGGGAACTGCCTTCCATATGCGCTTCCCGACAACCGATAAGAAAAACGTCAATGACGAGGAGCATCAGTAAGATGGCCGAAATACTTGTATTAGACGATGTACTGGACGCCGTGGTCCTGATCAGGAAAATACTGACGAAGAAGGGACATACCGTGCACACCTTCACGGAAGAAGAGGAAGCGATCGGCTTCGCCGGCAGCAATCATATCGATCTGGCCATTCTTGACATCAAGCTGAAGAAAATGAGCGGCATCCAGGTCCTCGAACAGCTGAAAAAAGTCAGCCCCGAGATGAAGGTCATCATGCTTACCGGCTACCCGACTATTGAGACCGCCCGTGAAGCGATCGAACTCGGCGCCGGAGAATATTGTGTCAAACCAATTGACAAAACAGAGTTGGAAGAAAAAGTGGCGGAGGTTCTCGCCCGATAAATAGTGTCCGTTCGGAACACTCTGTTTCCGAAGAAACACTCAACACCCAGAACAGAAACCGAGGAGAGTTGCATGAAAAAATCAGTCTACTCCATATGTGGTATGTGCACAGTCCGCTGTCCTATCCGCGTGGAGTCCGAAGACAACAAGATCACCTGGATTGAAGGGAATCCTCATTTACTTGGTGGTGCCTTATGTGCCAAAGGTACGGCAGGCATTGCCCTGCTCAATGACGATGAGCGCCCCCAGCAGCCATTGATCAGAGTCGGCGCCCGCGGTGCTGGACGGTGGCGCGAAGCGAGCTGGGATGAGGCCCTTGATTATGTTGCCGGTAAACTGGCGGCAATCAAAGAGCAGTACGGCCCGGAGTCGGTGGTCCTTTCTTCCCGCGGCGGCCCATGGCAGCAAATGTACAAGGCCTTCATTCACGCCTTCGGTTCACCCAACTACACCAACCACGACTGCACCTGCGGCCGAAACACCCACCACGCCAGCCTGTCCATCAACGGTGTCGGGCGCAAGGGGTTTGCCTATGATATAAAAAATGCCAAACATCTGGTCCTGTTCGGCCGTGACATGTTCTCCGCCCTGCGCATCGCCGAAAATCACCAGACCCTCGACATGCTCGACAAGGGCGGCCGACTGACCTATGTCGATGTCCGTCAGACCACCACCGGCACCAAGGCGACGCGCTTTTTCCAGGTCCGTCCCGGTACCGATTATGCCCTCGCCCTCGGCGTTATCCATCAGGTTATCAAAAAAGGCTACTACGACAAGGATTTCCTCGAACAATTCGTCACCGGTTTTGACGAGCTCTGCACCTTTGTCGAGGAATACACCCCGGCATGGGCCGCCAAAGAATGCGGTGTGAAGGAAAAGGATATCATCGCCTTTGTTGAGGAGATCGGTGCGGATCGACCAAATGTCATTTTTCATCCAGGCTGGAACCTGGCCCGCTACAGCGACTCTTTTTACGCCAGCCGGGCCATGCACATTCTCAATGTGCTGATGGGCAATATCGAGATGAAGGGTGGCCTGTTCATCCCCAAGGGCGCCGGTGACTGCGGCAAGAAAGGCATCCGCTCCATCGACTGCGCTAAACCGGACATCAAGCGCGGCGACGGCGTCGGCTGGGAGTATCCCCATTTCGAAAAGGGCCCGGGACTGGCCCATCTGTTCTTTAAACACATGATGTCCGAAGATCCCTATCCGATCAAGGCCTGGATCGCCATGCGCCATGATCCTTTCAGCGGGATGCCTGATCCGGAACAGCAGAAACTGGCCATGGACAAATGTGACCTGCTCGTTTCCATCGATACCAACTACAGTGAATTCGGCTGGTACAGTGATATCATTTTACCGGAGTCCACGTATCTCGAGCGCGACAATTTCATTGTCCAGCAAAAGGGTCTCAAACCGCGTCTGGCCTTAAGAAGAAGAGCTGTTGATCCGAAATACGACACCAAGGCTTCCTGGGAAATTTTCACCGCTCTGGCGCATCGCCTCGGCCTTGAAGAAACCTTCCCCTTCAAGACCATCGAAGAACTCTGGGCCTGGCAGCTTGAGCCCACCGGCTACACCATGGCCGACTTTGAAGAAAAGGGATACGTCGAACTCGCCGATAGCCCAGTCTTTTACGACCGTGAAAAGCTTGCCAGCCAGTTCAAGACGCCAAGCGGCAAGATTGAGCTCGTCAGCGAAAAGTTGACCAAGGCCGGTTTTCCATCGTTAAAGCCGTTTGAAAGCCCGCAAGCCCCGGAAAAAGGCATGCTGCGCCTGATCTCCGGCAAGGTCGCCGTGCATACCCAGGGCCATACCATCAATAACCCCCTGCTCTCCGAGCTGATGCCGACCAACACCGCCTGGATCCATAGCAAAAACGCCAAGAAACTTGGCATTGAATCCGGAGATCTGCTTGAACTGTCATCTGCCGACAAATCGTACCATGCGACGGTTGCCGCCCATGTCACCGACCACGTGCATCCGGAAGCAGTCTTCACCGCGCACGGTTTCGGCAAGGAGATTCCCCGTCAGACCCGCAGCTTTCTTGCGGGAGTCAGCGACCAGAAACTGATGATCGGCAAACTCGACGATTGGGATCAAGCAGGTGGAGGTGTCAATCTCTGTCAGGTTTTTGTCTATGTGAAGAAGAGTATCCGTAATACCAAGAGGAGAATCGCACTGTGAAGAAATATATGATCCACCTCAACTCAAAAAGGTGTATAGCCTGTCATGGCTGTGAGGTTCATTGCAAGGTCAACAAGAATTTGCCGGTTGGCCCTTTCCTCTGTGACATCAGCAGTACGCCCTTGAAGATGATCGGCGGGGTGCCGAGAACCGAGATCACCTTCAGCACCTGTCGCCACTGCGACGACCCGCTGTGTGTGCCGGTCTGTCCGACCAATGCCATGATCCAGCGTGCGGACGGTATCGTCTACATCGACCAGGAAAAATGTATCGGCTGCATGGCCTGCCAGAAGGCATGTCCATGGAGCATCCCGGTACAAAATCCCGACGACGGCAAAGCGGTGAAGTGTGATTTCTGCATGGACCGCCTCGATGCCGGCCTGAAACCCGCATGTATTGCCAAATGCACCACCCATGCGTTGCAACTGGTGGCACTGGAAGTTGTGTAGGTTGGTCCCTAATCGGCTAAGCAAAGATACCCATGACTACTGAGAAAAGACCTAAAGAGGGTGACTTCCTGGAAGTGTTCCAGGAAGTCACCCGTCTCATCAGTATGGTCCACGACCCGCAACAGGTCATGGACCTGGTGGTTCGACGCCTGCCCGGACTCCTCGAGGTGGATGCCGCCACCATCAGGCTGCTCGACAGCGGCACCAGCACCTTTGTGCTTGGTGCCGCCTGTGGGGTATCCGATGAGTATCTGTCCCGCACCACTATCGATTCCAGTGAGGTCATGTCGGCCCTCATGCGGGGCCTGCCGATAGCTAAAACTGGTATTGATCTGCACTGCGACCATGACGGCTGCGCCTTTATCTCCCGGGAGGGCGTAAAAGGTACCCTGTCCCTGCCGATCCTCTTCAAAGGCGACGTCATCGGTCTTCTGCGGCTGTTGACAAAAAACACCAGAGAATTTTCCGAGGCGGAAATCGCCTTTGCCATGTCTCTTGCCGAGCAGGTCGGCGTGGCTATTTCCAATAGCCGCCTATTTCAGGAGATGGAAAACCAGGTGAATTTCTTTCGTGAACTGCGGGAGATCTCCAGACTGGTCAACTCCACTCTTGATCTGGATCGTATTCTAAAGACCATCGTCGAGAAACTTCCCGGCATTACCGGGGTAAAAGGCTGCACGATCCGTCTGTTGCATCCGGCGACCAATCGACTGGAACTCGCCGCCGCCTCCGGCCTGTCGGAGGAGTACCTGTATCGCGGCAGCATCAGCCGCGAAGATTCTATCTTCAAGGTATTAAAGGGGGAGCCGGTTTCTATCTACGATGCCCAGAATGATCCACGGGTCGATTATCACGAGGCCATCAAGAAAGAAGGTATCAGATCGATTCTGGCTATCCCCATCAGTAATGAAAGTGAGATCATCGGGGTATTACGCCTGCTCTCCACCGAACCCCACTTCTTTACCGCCATGGAGATCAATTTCGCGGTCACCGTCGCGGAAGAAGGCGGCAACGCCATCCAAAAGGCGCGCACCTACCGTAAAATCACCCTGCTCTTTAACCAGATTGAGGAGCACGAAAGATTCCTGCAGACCATTTTGGACTCGCTGTGGATGCAGCTGCTGGTCGTTGATCCGGATAAACGGGTCATCATGGTCAATAAACATTTTCTTGAGACGAACAGCTGTACCGAGGCGGAAACACTCGGCCGACTCTACAAGTTCGTCTCACCCTGGCAGACCCAGGACACCTCGGTTAGTCCAATTGCGACGGTGCTGACCGAGCGTAAGCCGCTTACCGTCCTCGCCCGGCTTGACGCCGAGACCGGCCCGCAATGGTTCGAGCGACACCTGGCGCCGATTCTCGATAATGACGGTACGGTCAGTTTTGTCGTTGAGGCGGTGCGGGATATAACCGATCAGAAGCTGCTGGAACAGGAAAAAATGGAGCGGATGAAGCTGCAGGGGGTCATCGAGATGGCCGGCACCGCCGCGCACGAACTGAACAGCCCGCTCTTTGCCGCCCTGGGTACCGCGCAGCTGCTGCGGGACGATCTGCCGACTGAGGAGATGGTCGAAGAGATGGACATGATCATCCGCAATATGAAGACCATGTCCGACCTGACACGAAAAATGACCGCGGTGACCGGTTTTGAAAGTCGGGAATATGTCGGCGAGACAAAGATTGTTACTTTAAAAACAGAAGAGTAACAGCACTCTTTTTTAAGATATTTTCCTCTGATCCATGCAGCCCGGCCAAGGGCTGCATGGCTATCGACAAATGAGTCAGGCGATCTGCCGTTTCGTCTCGCCCGGCCCCGGCGTTTTCTCCTGTTGCCCTTGTTGTCCCGCTGGTTCTAGCTTCTCTTCTTTTTCCTCTTTATCCTCATTATTCCAGAATCTATCCGGTATCCCCTGTTGTTTGCCGAGATCTTCCCAGCTGATCATTTCTTCTTCTCCCTCCTCCAGACCACTTTTGGGACCCGTGCGGAGAAAAGAGATGTGCGGTTTGACTTTGCCCCAGATTATTCTGCAAAGTATATACATATTGACAGGTACGACAGCAAACCCGAGGGTATCGCCAATGATCGGCAGCGAGAAGGGAAGTCCAAAGGATACCTCGGAAAACCTCGTGCCCATCCAGGCCAGAGCAAAGGGTACCGGCCAGAGAAGGGCAGCCCCCTGGGTGATCATATTGAAAAAGTACTTACTAAAGGCATCGTTGGCCTCGCTGTTGCATGAGCGGTAACTCTCCTTATCCTTGAGGGAAATGGCCTTGATGGAAAGGTTATGCATCTTGACGGCTTGAGATCGTATTTTGTTCAAATGGTTTTTGTTGGCCCGGGCCGCCGTACGAAAGGTGATTTCGCCCACGACGATACACCACATGCACAGGACAAAGGTTCCAACGTAAAAGCCGATAATGGGTACTTCGCAAATCCGATAGGGCGCAATAAGCACTGCATCGAGGTAAATATAAATTTTATCTAAGAATTCCATAATATTGCGCCAAACTCCCTGTATGATTTTTCAACGGTACTCCCGCTTGTAAACGATCGAACCCATTCACCCGGAGATACTGTAATGTTCTGCAACATAAAACAAAAGTGATCCTGAAGATAATGATACAATAGCTCGCCACATACCCTATGACTCAAGGTACCTTCGCCTTGGCCCGGCCGGCCTCATCGGCAAGCAAGTGGAAGAAAGATTGAACAAATTTGCCGGAAGCCACATCCACCAGAGGAAAGCTGATCCGTTCGTGGCTGGATAAACCGCCGACCAGGGCCAGGAACAATCCCTGGGAAATTTCCCTGGTCCGACCATGGCAAGAATCAATAAAATCGGCGGTGGTCTCCCGCGACAAAGATAACAGGTCGAAAAAACGACAGGCCAGGGGCCGGGACGGCGAAATCAGACAGACACCTTCTTTCGACAGGGGACAGACGATATTCCTGCCTGCATACAACCGGCTGAAATCCTCCTGCTGGTCGACAGAGATCCTGCGTACTTCACGGATGGATTTATTTGCTACGCCGCATCGTTCAATGACCGCCTGACGTTCAGCACTGTGCAGTCTTTTATTGAGCTGGTGCATCAGGTAGGTGGCCTCGACCAGGGATACTTCGACATAGTGCGTACAACAACGGCCATGACCGTTGCCGCACAGAACCTCCACCCCGTTCTGCTTGAGATGGTCATCGATTTCGATCAGCAGGTTTTCGTAGTCGGTGAAGAAAGGACTGAGGTCAACGAGACTTTTCCACTCCAGCGAGGGCTCGCGGATTGTCAGCCGACCTTCCCTTTTGCCAATCTTGCGGACCAGCCACCATTGATAGAAATTTGCCGGTCGGGAACGCATTTTTTTCAGTTTCTGCTTGACCAGTTTACTCCCAAGACCGCGGCGCAGCAGGTAAGCGGAAACGATAGTCCCGGTGCGGCCGATGCCGTAGCGACAGTGGATATAGACTTTTTTGCCAAGGTAAATGGACTCATCGAGCCAGTCCATGGCCGCATCGAGAGCCTGTAACTGCGGTGTTTCTTCGTCTTCAATGGGCAGGTAGTACACCTCGAAGCCCTGGCCGGACTCGATGTCATGGAGGTCGCAATATTCGGCACAGAGGTTGAGAATCGCACCGATACCGACAGCCTTGAGATGATCCAGATGATCATAGGACATCGGGGCCGGGCCGGTGGCCAGGTTCTCGGTAATCCAATAAACGGGATATCCACTTTCAGTCATTATTCTTTTGTCCTTTCTTTACGGATCATTTTTCCTTGGCTGAAAAGATTATAAACCTTTCCTGCTCGGGCAACAGTAAAATAAATATGCCCGGGGCTATGGTTTGTCCCGTTCACCTGTCGACGGCTGCCATTTTTTGATGAACTGCTCGGCCATGTTCAGTGCATCGGTTTCACTTTCCAGTGCCATGTCCAGCAAGGGCGTACGCCCGAGCAGATAGCCAAGAACCCGCAGGCGTAATGCCGAGTCTTCGCTGTCCCGCCGCATGCATTTTGCCTCGAGCATGTCTTCCTGAATATGTACCACAAAACCGAAATGGTGCAGCACCTTGCCAAGCATGAGCAGCCGCCAGGCTATTTTTATCGAATTGCCGCCGCCGCCCTTGAACCGGAACTGAATGTGGTTTTCTTCGGGACGCTCGCCGCAGAGGGCGTCAACTACGGCAAAATGATACCCGAAACGCAGGAGCAGATGCGCATAATTTCTGGCCAGCAGGGCATAGCTTGCCAAAAGAGAGGAAGATTTCAGGCTGAAAATACCGCCGCTGACCTGATCAAAGCGCTCCCAGTCGAGGTGCAGCAGTCCCTCTGCCCACTTTACCTCGCTGTCAGACAGCCCGGCCCAGACCGCCTGCATGGGTGTGCTTTGAAAATCGGCGGGTGACACGCTCTTTTTCTTGCCGGCAGCCGCGGTCAGCCCCTGTCCCAGATCGAGAACCTGCATGACGATGGGAATCTCCGTTTGAAGGGTCTTGGCCCGGTGCAGGCCACGCCCCTTGGCATCAACGAGGGAAAACATCTCCCCGGTGCCTTTTTCATGCACGAACCGAACCAGATCATGGAAGGTTCGGCAGTTGCCGGGGATGAAGTCCGCCGCCGCAGGATCGGTCAGGGTGAGATGGCTGATAAGATCCATCAGGGGGGCAATTTTCCGCTGAAAGGGGCTGGGCGGTCTGGCCTTTTGTTTTTCCTGCCAGGCAAGCAACTCGTGGACCTCTCCCTCGTAGACAACACCCCGATAGGCATCCACGGTGACGACCTGGCCGTGCTGCAGAGAACCGGTCACCTTGCCGAGCCCGACAATCAAGGGCAGGCCAAATTCCCGGGCCACCGAGGCAAAATGGCTGGCTTTGCTGCCATGCTCGGCGAGTACGGCAGCCACCTTGTGGGCCAGGGGCACCAGTGAGGGAGGAATGCCCGGCGATACCAGAATGCTCCCCGGAGCGACCAGATGCAGATCTCCCTCATTGGTCAGACGATGCACCGGCCCGGTGGCAATACCGACGCTGGCGGGAGTGCCCATTTCCAGAAGCACGGCTGTGTTGGCGACAGGCGGCGGTGTATCACCGCTTTCCTCCTGTGGCATAATTTCCGGCAATGCTGCCTGCGATACCTGGATGGGTCTGGATTGCAGAATAAACAGCCGGCCGGCCTGGTCCTGTGTCCATTCAACATCCTGGGGGGTACCGGCCAGGGCTTCAAGCTCCAGTCCCCATTTGGCCAGAGTCGAAGCGACGGCATCGTCAAGACACATCCCTTTTTTTTCGGCCGCACCCTGTCCCAGTGCAGCCAGACCATTGTCCCGGGGAGCGGCCCTCTTGGCCCAGAAATGGTCGGGGTTCTTCCGGGATACTAAAAAAGTATCCGGCACAGTGCTGCCGTCCACCAGGTACGTACCCAGGCCACGGACCGCGGTGATGACCAGGTATTCCCCCTGGCTGGTATCCAATGGGTCTAAGCTGTACATCACCCCGCTGGTGCGTGAGTCAACCATCGGCAGGACAAGCACGGCCATGGGCACCTCGGCGTCGGTAAGTCCGCAGTGCAGGCGATAGGTCAGCGCGGTCGGGGTATATTTACTGGCCAGTACCTTTTTGTAGGCAGTGAAGATGTTTTCCTGTTTGACGCCAAGCACGGTTTCGTACTGTCCGGCAAAGGACGACTCACCGTCTTCGGCGATGGCACTGCTCCGTACAGCCCAGGGAGTGGACGAATCTGTGCCGACGATATGGCCGATGGAATCGACTACGCTCTGGCGGACGTCCTGCGGAATTGTCCCGTCCATGATCACCTGCTGCAGGTGATCGGCGATCTTGAGCAAGCGTTCCGGGTCCTGCAGATTCACGCGACGCAGCTCCCTGGCAATGATCATTTGCAGGTTGTTTTCTTCGAGGAACCGGTGAAAGGCATGCGTGGTGATGACGAAACCGGTCTGTACCGGAATTTCGGTTTCCCGCAGAATATGGGCAAGGGCCGAGGCTTTGCCGCCGAGTATGCCGGGATATTCCCAGGCTTTTTCCAGAACCAGGCAATAGGGTGGAGAGGTGGTAATCTCAGGTTGGGGCAGCAATTTGCCGAGCAGCTCAGAGATGCGCCGATAGCTCCCGGTGAGTTCGGCATAGGCTCCCGGCCGCATCGCCTGCAGGCTCTTGATCAAACGCGCTATTGTCGTTGACAGTGCCCCGACCAGCAGGGTGATGCGTGACCAGTCGGTGGGCACCGGCCGCTGGGCGATCTCTTCGAGCTGGGTGATCAGCTTTAGGCAGCTCCTGTCCTGTCGCAGCAGGGCTTGAAAGAGCGCAAATTGCCGTTGAACAACATCATCCGGCTTAAAAGTTCGCTCAACCCAGCCTGTGATTTTTTCAAACACCATGCCAGTATCCCTGTTGGTTGTCATCGGGTGCTTCAGAACATCATCGTCTAACAAAAAAGGGGCAACCTCATATTTCATGAGGTTGCCCTTGACACTAAGCTGATTGCCAATACGGCATTGATGGTTTGAGCGCAATCAGCCGGTAACGATTTAGCCGGTTATTAATTTTATGATGTTTGTGCCAAGGAATCCTTTTAATATAAAGTCGATACCGACATAGAAGGCCAGAACAATGAACATCCTTGTCAATACTTTATCCGGGATGTACTGAGAAGTTCTCGGACCAATCATCGAGCCGACAAAAATACCAACCAGCTGGGCGCCGATCAATGGCCAGTACACCAGTGCTCCAGCTGCTAGATAGCTGAGGATACTGGTGATCATGCCGATAAGAACGGCCATGGCCGATGTGCCGGCAGCCAGATACATAGGTAATCCGGAAATACTGGTCAAAAATGGCACCAGCATGAACCCTCCGCCGACACCGAGGAACGCGGCAATGGCAGCGATAAGGAAACCACCGACAATGGGCAGAAAAGGACTGAAAGAAAATTCAACGCCGTAAAAATTAAAAGATATTTTGCCAAGGCTCCACACATTCATCTTCACACCAAGTTCACTGGTGTCGATGGCTTCGCCCGCTTTCTTTCTTTTCATGGTTGCCTCGAAAGCATTGGCTGCTTCCTTGGCTTTTTTCTTTCTCTTGGCACCGGCGGGGGTGGACTCATAGAGCATGTAACAGCCAAGAACGAGAACAAAGATACCAAAGTAGCCGACATATTCCTTAAAGGAAACCTTACCGGCGGTGAGAGTCGGGATCAGGTAGGAGCCGGCGATGGAACCAATGGCCAGAAAGAGTCCAACCGGCCACACCAGTCGTCCCAGCTTAAAGTAGTTAAAGGTTGTCACCAGAGCACTGAAACCAACCATGAACTGGTTGGAGACCCGGATGGAGTCGGTTACCGCTTTATTTAATGATGGAGCGGTCTGCTTGAACGTGCCGGCATAACTGCCGAGACCATAAATGGTGATATGACCGATACCGGCCATGATTCCGCCAAAGGCGCCGACGGTGGAAAAAATCCAGCCTACCCATATGGCCCAGAAAAAAGCCAGGATCAGATTGATCTGCGGTCCACCGGGAATGCCCAGATAGCCGGGCTCAGCATCAGCCGCAATTGTTCCCGCCTCCAGGGCCTTGCTGATACCTTCCTTCAAGCTGTCAGCAGTGGCCGCCAGCGATGTCCCTGCCATGACAACCACCAGGGCCATCATCGCAAAGAGTGATATCAGAAAAAGTTTTTGATATCGGTTACTGCGTAACTTTTTAAACATCGTTTCCTCTCCTTTTAACTGTAAAAATTATAGACTGTCTGCCCTTTCCAAATGAGTTCTCCGGTTACCCTTTTCCACCTCCTTGTTCAACAGCTGCGCTCGTCACTTCAAAGAGACAAGCTTTACAGTCTTCCAGTGAACAATTACGTTTCTGGTTCCATAGATTAAAAAGAACTAGCATCTTTTATGCCTGATTGGCACACGGGTGTAAATATGTTCAGCAATACACGCAATATCAATGGGATGTTTTTTACGAGCACGGTTTAGTCGTCCTGTGTTCTCCTTAGGCTTGCCAGGTCTACAGCGCAGAGGTGCAACGATATTGTGGCGTTATTTTTTGTTTCAAAAAGAATATGCGCGTGGTCAATGCTGTATACCACATCATTTGTCAATCTCGCTACTCTCACATAGCCACCAAATAATGTGCAACACATATGATGCTTCTGCCGCAATACGCCTAATTACAACATGTTACCTAAATTACACTGCTAACCTGAACAGGACTCATGCCACATTTCAGTTGCACTCTCCTGCACAATGTCTTATTCATGGCTGTCTGATTGACACTTTATGCAGCATTATATAAACTCTCACACCGCCCGGAAAAAACCTGATGAGCGATTCTCATTTCCTGGAAAAAAACGGCCACCGGAAGCTGGTGATGATCGTCGACGACGAACCCGACATGCTGTCCATGCTGCGGCTGACCATCGAAAAAAAATGTGCCTGCGAGGTTATCTCCGCCACTTCCGGCCTCATAGCCCTGGAAAAGTTAGGCCAATGCCGACCTGACGTCATTTTGAGCGACATTAAAATGCCTGATCTGGACGGCCTGGAGCTTCTAAAGGAAATACGGCAACATGACCAGACGATCTCCGTCGTCATCATGACCGGCTATGGCACCATCGATATGGCGGTCCAGGCGCTCAAGGACGGAGCCTACGATTTTCTGCAAAAGCCCTTCGATAAGGACCATATCATCCGGGTCATCCGCAACGGGCTGGAACGTACCGCTTTGCTGCGGGCAAATTCCCAACTTCGAGAAAAGCTGAGCAATCTTGCCCAACCGGATGGTTTTATCGGCCAGAGCCCCGCTCTTAAACGGGTACTGGATCTCTTGGCAAGGGTGGCCGATACCGATGCCACGGTGCTGATCCGGGGCGAAAGTGGTACGGGCAAAGAACTTGCCGCCAGGGCGCTGCATAATCTCAGCAACCGCAAACAACGGCGGATGATCACCGTCAATTGCCCTGCCCTGCCGGAAAATGTCCTGGAAAGTGAGCTTTTCGGCTACAGCAAAGGGGCGTTCACCGGGGCGGTGCAGGAAAAAAAAGGGCTTTTTCTCGAAGCCGACGGGTCGACCATTCTCCTGGATGAGATCGCCGACATCCCCGTCTCTGTCCAGACCAAACTGCTGCGGGTCCTTCAGGAAAAAGAATTCCAGCCATTGGGACAAAACAAAACGATTAAAGTGGATGTCCGGGTCGTCGCCTCCACCAATCAGAACCTGGAGGCGAAGATCCGCGTCGGCGAATTCCGCGAGGATCTTTTCTATCGCCTCAATGTCGTCACGGCGGTAATGCCCAATCTCGAGGAGATACAGGAAGACATCCCGCTTTTGATTCATCATTTTCTCGCCCAGTTTAAACGGCAATACGATCGCAAGGATCTCGCCCTGTCGCCGGACTTACTGCAGCATCTCTACCAGAGGAAATGGCCCGGCAATGTCCGGGAACTGCAAAACAACATCAAGCGTATTGTCCTTCTTGCTGATGGCGGGCGTGTCGACCTTGCCGATATCAACATGCCGCACGAGAGCACAAGACAACTCTCAACCAACCAATTCCAAGATCTCTACAGTTCCACCTATAATGACGCCAAGGCGGAAATCGTCACCCGATTTTCGGTGGGCTATCTGCGCAACCTGCTGGTCAGGCATGAAGGCAATGTAACGAAGGCGGCAGCGGAGTGCGGCCTGGAACGGCAGGCCCTGCAGCGGATCATGCGACGCTACGACATTGTTTCCACCGATTTCAAAACGTAGGGGGCAGGTTCTCAACCCACCGGTGAAAGAGGCTGCGGCCCTGGTATAATCGCATCCCGGTAACCGAAAGGAAGGACGATGATACATGACGTGGATACGTTGGATTTATCTTTTATGACTGCTCATCCCGCCGCCAGCCATGCAGGCCCCAGACAAATGATACCAGGCCCAGCAGGGTAAAACCGGCCGAACTCCAGGCCACAGCTGTTATTCCACCGTAACTCCACAGCAAGCCGCCGATAAGAACACCGATCATCCTGCCGACACCGGCGGTGGCGTAGAAACCGGACATCATCGTTGCCCGGGCCGCCGGCATCAGCTCGGTGCTGAGGGAAAAGCTGGTGACTATGGTGAATTCAAAGGCGAGAAAGACGCAGAACATGCCGATCATCGCCAGCGGCAGGGTTCGGCCAATGAAGGGCAGCAGCAGATAGGCACACATGGCCAGACAAAGCCCGCAGATTACCGCCCTCTTGAGACCCAGCCGGTCGGCAAAGAGCGCGGTTGTTGACTCACCGAGCAGTTCGGCGGCACCGATTGCCACGGTACTGAAGCCAAGAGTGACCAGGCTGACCAGAAAATCCTGCTCAAACCATGCCCCGTAGACGACGAACAGGCTGTCATTGGCGATAGATATCCAAAAGCCGAAGGCAAGCATGCCGGCAGCTGGACGAATCCGCACCAGTTGCTTCAGGGAGGCGGCCAACGATCTTTTCTCTTGTGTTGTCTGGCTGGCCGGCTCGTCCGGCGGGATGACCCGGCTGATGAGAAGAAAGCCTGTGGCACCGAGAAATGCCAGGACATAAAAGGACGTATTAAGTCCCAGCTGCTCAATTATCAGGCCAAGGGCGGGAATGCCGATCAGGGTGCTCCCCGCCCAGGCGGTTTCCACGGCACCTATCACCCGACCACGCCGTGCAAAAGGGACATTGCGACCGATAAAGGCCTGGATCGCCGGATCGAATATCGTTTTGCCGAAACTGGCTATCACCAGACCGATAAATACCGGCCAATATGTCGGCAAGAGCCCGCACAGCAACATTCCCACGGCCAGCAGGGCCAGTCCCGTCCGCATCATAAAACGATAGCCGATTCGATCCGCCAGCGGACCACTGAATACCCCCAGCAGAGAGGTCATCTGACTTGCGGCAATAATCGAGGTAATTGCCGCAAGGGGCACCGCGAGTCCCCTGCTGAGCGCCGGAGCAAAAGGATAGACAAAACGCCTGCCGGTATTAAGTAACAACCTGAAAAACATGACAGCGATTATCTGCCGAACGAGGGGGGATTTCATCCTGCTCCATTTTTTTTAGTGCCGAGGGTAGAGCCAGTTGCCAGACCCTGCCGTGCCCTGTCGTACCCAAATATTTGATTGTCTAAGGGCAATCAGCAGGTTTTGACCACGACCAGGGTAATATCGTCATTTTGCGGTGCTTCACCCCTGAATGTACCAAGTGTCTTCATAATGTTCCGCAGTATTACATCCGGCTGCAGATCGCTGTTTTCTGCAAGCAGCCGACTCAGTCGCTCTTTGCCGAACTGTTCACCGCTGCCGTTTTCCACTTCCCAGGCCCCGTCACTGCCGATGAGGATAAGTTGTTCCCCCTTGGGAAGGGGCAGTTCGTTGTACTCAAAACGCCAATCGGCATCAACCCCAAAAGCCAGTCCGTTGCCTTTCAGCTCAGAAAATTGTCGGCTGGCCGGAGAGTACACCATGGCCGGATCATGCCCGCCCCGTACCCAGCGGATGATATTTTGCCCGCGGTCAACCTCCAGATAAAAGAGCGTCACAAAATTGCCCGACTTGCTTGTATCCTGCCATAACAAGCTGTTCACATCGTTCATTATCTGGTCCAAACTGCCGGGCAGAAAGACCCGGCAACGCAGCAGAGCGCGCACAGTCGTCATCAGCAGGGCGGCGCCGATGCCATGGCCCACCACATCTCCGACGACAACGGCGACCTTTTGATCATTCTCCGGAAAGGTGATGATATCAAAATAATCACCGCCGGTTTCATCACAGTAAAGGGCGATACCGCCGGCCGTAATCCCTTTGGCCGAGAAACTGTCATGGGGCAGGAGGTTCTGTTGAACCTCCCTGGCCACGTTGATTGCCTCTTTCATGACCAGTCGGTGTTTGAGCTGCCCGGCCATTTTGTTAAAACTTCTGGTCAACTCACCGACTTCATCCCGACTGGCGGCGGCCAGAGGGGGGCCGAACTTTCCTTTGGCAAGATCTTCGGCCGCGGCGGAAACATTCTTTATTCTGACGGTTATCTGGCTGGTCGTCTGTCTGATAAAAAAAAGAATGAGCAGAATACAGGAGGCAAAAGTGAGGATATAAAAAAGCTTGAAACGGATAATAGGCTGCAGGACTTGTTCCCCCTTGGCTACCACCACCATCGTCCAGGGCGCTTCAGCCAGATGATAAAAGCCGCTTATCTCTTCAGGCGGAGATCCGGGGCCGAAAACCGTGCCTGAAGTATTCTTCTGGATTGCCAGCAAGGTTTCCTTTTCGAGGGCGTTGACGGTGCCGAAGGCGCGCTTGGGGTAATAATCCTCCAGCTCCAGGTGCAAGGCGGTGCTGGCCAGCACATTCCCTTCACTGTCGATCAAGGATGCCCTGTTGCCTTTCCACCAGGGAGCATGAATAATCTGATCTATCAACATATCAAAGGAGATGATAACCTCGATCCGTCCGACAATCTTGTCCTCCTGGTTCTTAAATTCCGAGACCAGCGACACGGTGCGATTGTTCAGGCGACTGTTGTAGCTGGGCTTGCCGACTTCGAACGGCTCCAAGAGATTGCGGTCCATCAGAAGATCCACCGGGGAAGCTATCTCCATGCGCGGCGAGGTTTCTTTTGCGAAGGTGTTTTTCGGCCACTCGACGTTCACGCCGACAACGCCTTCCAGCCCCTTTATCTGCCTGACAATATGCTCAAAGATTTTACGATTGGCGTCGGCATCATCAGAGCTCTGCAGGAGGAGAAGCAAATCTTTGGGTTTGCGCAATTGCATATCGACGAGATGGGCGGTCCGCTGTAACCAGACCACCGCCGTCTCACCCCATTGACGAAGAAGCATATCACGGACAAAAACAAACCCACCAACAGACAGGGTTATCAGGAGCAGAAGGGTTGGGGCCAAGATAAAAACCAGCGTTCGCTGCTGCAGACTTCTCGGTTGAAATATCATCTTTTTCTAGCCTCGACAACTTCACAAAAAGTCATCATCTGAGATGAGTAAGTAAATTTTTTCATATGCAACTCGAAAAATATTATATTATTTCAAAACACTAGAGTACTTCATAATAATTGAAATCTCAGGAAACGGCAAATAATCTTGGCTTTGCTGAGCCATTGTAATTTTTCGACGCCGACAACGTTGGTTTTTCGTTTTTTCATACCACGGAGTATCTATACTTTATTTGTTATAAAAATAGTTGTACGTTAATGAAAGCAGAAATGAAGACACGATCTTCATTTTGAAGATCTGCGGTCCTTCCTTGCAACTCATTTAACGAAAAGGAGAACAACTATGTTGAAACGTATGGCCTTAACCGTGGTGCTGATTGGCATGGCCGTGCCTGCTTTTGCACAAGAGCCCACGTGGCGCAAGGATATCAAACCGTTGGTTGAAGCTCAATGTATAGAATGCCATGGTGCAACGGCTCCGGAATACAATGAATGGGAGATACTGGGCGATGCAAAGAAGGAAGTTGGACCGCGCATGGACACCTATCCCCATTTCATGAGCTATGTAATTTGGCCTGCAACCGGCGCAATGATGCGACGTTTAGATGACGGAAAGATCAGCGGCAAACCGGGGAACATGTATCAATTTCTCGGCAACAGTGACGCTGATCGTGATAAAAACCTCCAGACAATCAAAGAGTGGCTTGGTGACGGGGCGTGGAACCTCAATCGCTGGAAGGAACGTAAGGGAGTCCCAGGCGTCACGAAAGAGCAGTTAGAGACAATTAAAGCAAAATACTAACCCAGACAAACGGTGAATCAGCCGGGACTCTTTTCAGTGTACGTGCATTTTCAACATCTCCAGAGAGGCCCAAGGGAAGGTGACATCACCCCATCCCCTGGGCTTTTTTTCTTGCTGTTATCGTTTTTCCTCGATCACGTGTGTTGCCAATGATGCATGGCATTTGCCATTTTTGCCAGTTTGCAAAACATTCGACCCAAGATTTTATGACATGTTGACACATATTTTTCTTGGAGTTATACATAGCCTGGCTCGGGAGAGGGAAAATACCCTTCCGCCAGTTGACACAACGTTATTCTTTTCATACAGGTTCATCAATTTACCTAATCTCTCCACCGTCTTTAGTCAAACAGAATGAACGCAAGCATGTCATTAGCCATTGCTCAATCAGCGGTTTTATTCACTCTCCTCTCGGCCATTCTGCCTTTATTTTTGACACGAAAACCATTATTATCAGCAAGATTCTCCTTTCTCTTGCTTGGGCTTTCCGGCGTTGCGGCAAGCTGGGCCGGGGCAATGACACTGTTGGCAAACCATGCAGAACAGGTTGTCCTGCCAATAGGTCTGCCCTGGCTGCATGTCGTTTTACGCATTGATCCTCTTTCCGGTTTTTTCCTTTGCATTGTCGGGCTTATCACCTTCACGGCCGCATGCTATGGCCCTGCCTATGTTCAGGAATACATCGGTGGATCCCACCCCCTGGGTACCTTGACATTTTTCACAGGCCTTTTTATCTGTGGAATGATGCTCGTGCTCCTGGCTGCTGACGCATTTTCCTTTATGATTGCCTGGGAACTCATGTCTGTTGCCAGCTATTTTCTCGTTGTCTACCAGCACCATCAAGCCGAGAATCGCAGCGCTGCGTTCATCTACCTGCTCATGGCAGTAGTGGGTGGGGCCTTTATTTTACTGGCCTATGGTGTTCTGGCCGGATTTTCCGACAGCTTCACCTTTGCCGCCATGGCCGCTGCCGATTTAAGCCCGACCTGGGCGACCATCGCTTTTCTCCTGGCCTTCATCGGCTTTGGCATGAAAGCCGGAATCGTGCCCCTGCATGTGTGGCTGCCACAAGCCCACCCGGTTGCTCCATCTCATATTTCCGCCCTGATGTCGGGCGTCATGCTGAAGGTTGCCATCTATGGTTTCATTCGTTTCGTCTATGAGCTTTTAGGCGGCATACAGTGGCAATGGGGAGTCCTGGTCCTGCTGATTGGCGCGGCTTCAGCAGTTTTAGGGGTGTTGTACGCCCTCGTACAAAACGATCTTAAACGACTGCTGGCATACTCCAGTGTGGAGAATATCGGCATTGTTTATATCGGCCTTGGTTTATCGATGATCTTTCATGCAACCGGCCATACGGAGATTGCCGCTTTAGCGTTAATTGCCGCCCTCTATCACTGCTTGAATCATGCCCTTTTCAAGGGCTTATTATTTTTAGGGGCAGGCGCTGTATTGCAGCAGAGTCAACAGCATGACATGGAAAAGATGGGCGGTCTTATCAGAAGAATGCCGGTGACAGCCGTCTGTTTTCTGGTTGGCTGTATCAGTATATCCGCCCTCCCTCCTTTTAACGGCTTCGTCTCGGAATGGTTGACCTTTCAGGCGGCATTACAGGGCACGGTCCTGCGCAGTGGAATTCTCGGCGCGATAATCCCTGTCGCTTCAGCCATGCTCGCCCTGACCGGAGCGCTTGCCCTAGCCTGCTTTGTCAAGGTATACGGGATTATCTTCCTGGGCCGTCCGCGGAGTCCTCAAGCGGCGGAGGCGCAGGAAACGGCTTTTGGCATGCGCTTTGCTCAGATCACACTCGCCCTCCTCTGCCTGGGTTTTGGCATATTTCCGACCTGGGTGGTGCATACTATCAATGTTATCCCTGAACATCTGATGGGCATCGGCCTATCGAGGGCAGCCGACAATGGCTGGCTGTGGCTGACGCCCATAGGCAAACAGACCGCCTCATACGGCGCTCTCGCTGTCCTGTTCGGCCTGTTGCTGAGTTGGCTGGTCGTCTATTTTTTCCTCCATCCGCTGCGACGGGACAATCGTATACGTACGACAACCGTCTGGGATTGCGGATTCGGTCCTCTGTCCCCCCGCATGCAATACACCTCGTCGTCCTTTTCCATGCCTATCCGCCGTATCTTCTCATTCCTCTGGTTCATTGTCGAAAAAATCAAACCAGCCGAACAGGGAAAGGGGCCTCGATACTCTCTGCAGATTGGTGACTGGATATGGCTGACGATATATTTACCCATCGGCAAGTTCATTCTTAAATTGGCCGAGAGAACATCTCGCATCCAAGGGGGAAATCTTCGTGTCTACCTCTCCTACTCCTTTTTCACCCTCCTGTTTCTGCTTTGGGTGATCGTATGACCGGCTGGATCTTTGCGATTGTGCAGACCCTTTGCGTGGTGCTGTTTGCCCCATTTATGGCAGGCTGGATCAAGTGGCTGAAATGTAAGCTGCAGAACCGGCAGGGACCGGCTCCCTGGCAGCCGTACCAAGATTTACTCAAACTCTCAAAAAAGGAAGTTTTACTGGCGATTACCGCATCACCAATCTTTCGTGCTGCGCCGTATGTGGTGTTCAGTGTCACGGTGGTGGCCATCTCCGTCGTACCGGTCGTTTCCGTGCAACTGCCGACTTCGGCCCTGGCCGATGTTATTGTGCTCGTCGGTTTCTTAGCCCTTGCCCGGTTTTTTCTGACACTGGCCGGCATGGATATCGGAACCGCTTTCGGCGGCATGGGCTCTTCCCGGGAGGTGACGATATCCTCCCTTGCCGAGCCCGCTCTGCTCCTGGCTTTTTTCACCGTGTCCATGAACGCCTCCAGTACAAATTTATCAACGGTGATTTCTCATCTCACTCAGTATGATTTCATCCTGTATCCCTCGCTCATCTTCTCGTCAATGGGCTTTATTCTCGTGGCGATAGCCGAAACAGGGCGCATCCCCATCGACAATCCAGCCACCCATCTGGAACTCACCATGATTCATGAAGCAATGATTCTTGAATACAGCGGCCGCCACCTGGCGTTGATGGAGTGGGCCGCCATGCTCAAACTCACCCTTTATGCGATTTTGATTGTTAACCTGGTAACTCCCTGGGGGGTGGCTATGACCCTTGATACCGGAGATATCCTGATCGGCATAGTCATTGTTACCGGTAAACTGTTAATTTTGGGCGCTCTTCTGGCGGTTGCCGAAACGGTACAAGCCAAATTACGGCTCTTTCGTGCTCCACAATATCTTGGCCTGGCCTTTATCCTGTCCTTACTTGGCATGATGAGCCACATTATCCTCGAGGTGGGTTGAATGCTCATAAGCACCTTATCATTTCCGGAACAGTTGGTCCTGACCCTGGCCGCGCTGATCCTTTTAACCTCTTTTCTCATGCTCGCTCAGGTACGTCTCGACAGCCTGATCAATGTCTTTGCTCTGCAAGGCCTGCTGCTCTTTGCGGCCACGGTACTCATGGCTATTATTTCCGGAAAATATCATATGCTCATCTCTGCCGCTTTGACCTTGTTCCTGAAGGTGTTCTTTATTCCCGGGCAGCTACGTCGCCTGGTCTTTCGCCTGGATATCCATCGAGAAGTCGAGGTAATAGGCAATCCTTCCATCATCATGCTTTTCGCCGCGGCACTTGTGCTGTTCAGCTACTATGTTGCTCTGCCTATCCGGGAATTATCACTTTTGTCGACACGCAACACCATCGCAATTTCCCTGGCGGTCGTTTTAATAGGTATGTTGATCGTTATTTCCCGGCGCAAGGCCGTGACCCAGGTTGTCGGTTTCATGTCCATGGAAAACGGCCTGTTCTTTGCGGCTGTGGTATCAACCCATGGGATGCCGATGGTCGTGGAGCTGGGAGTCGCCTTTGATGTGCTTGTCGCGGCTATTCTCTTTGGTGTCTTCTTCTTTCATATTCGTACGGAAATCGGCAGTCTCGACACGGATCGCCTCAATCGCCTGACAGAGGTCGAAAAATGACCGCACTTGTCCTGACTCTCCTCTTCCCTCTTGTGGGGGTTTTGTTATTAGGGGTCATCGGTCACTGGCGATATGCCGGAGGCGTTAATCTGGTTATTTGCACGGTAACCTTTGCAACTGCCTTATTCATGGCCATCGATATCTTCCAGCATGGTCCCCTTCTGTCCACCGGCAAGCTGTTCTATATTGATGCCTTCAATGTCTATCTCATTCTGCTGAATGCCTTTGTCGGCATGACTACCGCCGTTTTTTCAGGGCCATACATGGCCCATGAAGTGGCAATCGGCCGTGTCGATGACGGACGGATGCGGCTCTATTATTCCATGTACCAGGGCTTTCTCTTTACCATGCTCGTGGCCCTGTCAACGAATAATCTCGGTGTGCTCTGGGTATCCATTGAAGGGGCTACACTGGCGACCGTCCTGCTGGTCAGTCTGTACAGAACCCGCGAATCAATCGAGGCAGGCTGGAAATATTTTATTATTTGCGGTGTCGGTATTTCCCAGGCACTGTTTGGCACTATCCTTGTCTATTTTGCCGCCGAACAAACGCTACCCGGCCAGGACGAGGGCTTGCTCTGGACGGTCCTGCAGGAACATGCCGACAAAATGGATTCGGGGGTAATGGCCCTGGCTTTTGTCTTTCTCCTGGTAGGTTATGGTACGAAAGTCGGTCTTGTGCCCCTGCACAACTGGCTGCCGGATGCCCATTCGGAAGGCCCGACACCCATGTCGGCTATTCTTTCAGGATTACTGCTCAATATCGCTCTCTATGCCATTATTCGTTTTAAAATGCTGGTCGATCCTGCACTTGGCAATCATCTTGCCGGAAATCTCATGATGGGTTTTGGCATGCTCTCGTTTTCCGTCGCCGGGCTTTTGCTGCACCGGCAAAAAGACGTCAAAAGAATGTTCAGTTATTCTTCCATTGAACATATGGGATTAATGACCTTTGCCTTTGGTATCGGAGGGCCACTGGCAACCTTTGGCGCCCTGCTGCATATGATTGTACATTCCCTGACCAAATCCGCGATTTTTATCACGGTCGGTCATGCCGCCCATATTGCCGGCAGCCAGGCCATAGGCCAGATACGCGGTCTGATCCGCACCCAACCTTTAGTCGGTTGGGGGCTGCTTATCGGCACCTGCGCCATCGCCGGTCTTCCGCCATTTGGTGTGTTCACCAGTGAATTCCTGCTGTTTAACGCGACAATCAAGAGCTATCCCTGGCTGGCCGCCCCCCTTGTTTTGGGCTTGACCATCGCCTTTGCCGGCCTGTTTCGCAATCTTCAGCCAATGGTCTACGGTGAGCCACCGGTCGATCAGCAGCCAATTGTCGCCAATATGTGGCCGGTTGTGCTGCATCTGGCCCTGGTATTATGGCTCGGCATATCCATTCCCACGGTCCTGGCACAATGGCTCAACCAGGCAACTCTCATGATTGTCGGACAGGGTGTGTTATGAAGAACCTGGATCAGCAGGGGCAACTTGCAGCCCCGGACATTGGCGCGCTTCCGGACTTACTCCATCGAGCCGGTATCCCCACAAAAGAGGTGATCGACATCAAGGGTTCCGCCCTGGTCGTAGCGGTGGAGGCCCGTTTCTGGGGGGAAGTGGCCGCAGTGACTGCGGCCAGCCACGTGCGTTGGTGTGCCGTCTGGGGTGAACATCGCCCACCGGAGATAGTTATTACTGCCGCGCTGGCCGGTAAGAATGGTCATCTGCTCATCCGTACGGCTATCCCCGACGCCCAGGGAGAACTTCCCTCACAAGCCCTCTCCTACCCCGGAGCTAACCGGCCTGAACGATATGTCCAGGAAATGTTCGGCATGCATTTTGTCAGCCACCCTGACCAGCGCCGCTGGATGCGCCACTTGGCCTGGGAAGCTGACCAATATCCCTTACGTAAGGATTTCCCACTGGCGGGAAATCCCCAGGCCAGGACGCCCCCGGATTGTGATTATCCCTTTATTCCCGCTGAAGGTGAAGGGCTCTATGAAATACCCGTCGGTCCGGTTCATGCCGGAATTATTGAGCCTGGCCATTTTCGTTTCCAGGCAATGGGGGAGGATATTCTCAGCCTGGAAGAACACCTCGGCTATGTCCATAAAGGTATCGAGAAGTGTGCGGAGGGCCGCGATGTCTCTGCCCTCATCCGCCTTGCGGCACGCGTTTCAGGCGACAGTACGGTCGCCCATGCCTGGGCGGCCTGCCAGGCCTGCGAATCGGCAGTCGACCTGACCATACCCCGCCGGGCACAAATGATACGGGCCATTCTTGCCGAGCGAGAACGGATAGCCAATCACCTTGGTGATATCGGTGCCTGCTGTAACGATGTCGGTTTTTCTTTTGCCCAGGTACAGTTCAGTCGCCTGCGTGAACTTTGGCAACGGCAGAATGCGGCAGTCTTCGGCCATCGTCTCTTGATGGATGTGGTCATTCCCGGCGGGGTGGCCCAGGATATCGGCGCCGAACAGATCATCCTGCTGCGGCAGTCTGTCGAGGAGATGCTCCTGGAGTTGCAGGACTTACTCCCCCTGCTCTATGAATACCCATCATTGCAGGACCGTTTATGCACCACGGGCGTGTTATCCCTCGACATGGCCAGAAAAATCGGTGCACTCGGCTATGTCGCCCGGGGCAGCGGCGAATGCTGGGACCTGCGCCGGGATGCACCTTATCCGCCCTATGATAAAGTCGTCGTTACCGTGCCGCGTTACTCCGGAGGAGATTGTTCCAGTCGATTACGCGTGCGCGGCTACGAAGTCCTTGTTTCTCTTGATTTACTTGATGAGTTTATAACAAATCTCCCGGCGGGAGAGATCGGAAAACCATTCCCCTCAATCAAGAAAGCCTGCAGTGGCGTGGCGTTCATTGAGGGTTGGCGTGGTGAGATACTGGCCTATGTGCACCTCGATGCCAATGGCAATGTCTCAAGGTATTTTCCTCGTGATCCCAGTTGGCTGAACTGGCCTGCATTGGAAGCCCTGATCAGCGGGGTAATCGTACCTGACTTCCCAATCTGCAACAAATCAGTAAATGGCTCATATTCCGGCCATGACCTGTAGGAAGTGCTCATGAAGAATATGCCCATTGTTTTTTTTATAGTTCAATTCGCAATCAGGTTTTGCCCTTCAGGGAAATATAATGTTCAGCGTACTTAGAAAAAGCCTTAAAACCGGCTGCTTGACGGAAAAATTCTCTCCCTCCGCGCCCCCCGTGTCTCGGCTGGGATCAAACCTGCAAAAGGAAATTGCCCGCATCTTTGGCAAAAGCTTGGCAATCCGCATGGTTGACGCGGGCTCCTGTAACGGCTGCGAGCTCGAAATGCACGCAGTAAATAACAGTTTTTATGACATAGAACGGTTTGGCATCCATTTTGTCGCGTCACCACGTCATGCAGACCTTCTTCTGGTAACCGGCCCGGTCTCTCGACACATGCAAGCTGCGCTTAAACGTACCTACGAGGCCATGCCTGCACCCAAACTGGTTATTGCCATGGGTGACTGTGGTGCAGATGGCGGAGAATTCGGCATTTCATATGCCAGCTGCGGTGCTGTCGCCAATGTCATTCCAGTGGATGCCGTCATTCGCGGCTGCCCTCCAACCCCACTTCAACTGCTTGGCGGTATCTTAGAAGTGCTCAAGCAATAATGATCTTATAATCCAACAGATTCATAGAACGCCAAAAACCGTTCCGATCCTGCTCATCTAAAATTACAGCGTGGCTACCTCTTCCTTCAGGTGGAGGAGGAAACGCTGTCTCCCATGTAGTAATTGTAACCATCGGCACGCTGCAAAAGAGAGCAGTGTTTCCATGCAATCCCCTGTTTTACATCCATTGACAACTGTTATTGATTTCGCTGGCGTTCGAGGAAAACCATATGTATCCACCCGGCACATCTGCCGTGATCCTCTGCCAGCAGCAGAAACATGGAGAGGTTGCAGTCCCGGCGGAATATGGACACGCCCGCCTGTTGCACCGACGCAAACGGCGTCAAGCCAATGGGATTTGCCGTGGCTTTGGTTCGTCCGGTTATACGTGGTTCCTCCTCCGGCCCAGAAGAAAACCTGCAACCCGAATGCCTGCAACCTGCCGCCGGTGGCATAGCGAATCGAATTGCTTGCACCACCATCCTGTAACGGTGCTTTGGCCCGGGCAAGAATGTTGATGAACCGTTTACAAAGATCAACCACCATCCCGGCTACTGGAACAAAGTTGATGAGACGCTTTGCCCAGGTAAAAACATTGTCCACCCTGGAGAGCAGAGTATTTCTCATGGCCTGTCCACGGTGAGTACGCTCTCCGGCCCAAACAACCTTTCTGCCCTGCTGACACTCTGCCACCAGGGCAATGGTTGTCGTCTTGCTCCCTGGATCGAGCTTTAACTCGAGATCTTGAACATCACTGCCGCTCTTTTCTTTGAAGATGATACGAAAAGGAAATCTTTTATAGACAGCAGCTTTTCCCTTGCGCCAAAGCTCCCTCGCCCTTGCCGGATGACAAGGCATCAAGAACATTTTGTTTTTGTCTATGACCAACATAATCTGCATTGAAAGTTACCTTTAAAATTCTTCACTTTCGCGGGTAAAAACCACCTCGGCAATGGTAATGAAAGGTTTTGTCCAAGCACCACTGGCTTAACCCCTTCAACCTGTTGAACCACTTGCCGCAGAGCCTGGAACTGGTGGAGCATTCCAGAGTGCCTCTCTCTTCTTTCTCAACGTAGCCCGTTAGCCTTGCGGCCCTGGCTTTGCCTGGTCAACACAGGAACTTGCTTGCACAAGCTCCGTCCTTCAGGGCGGGGTAGTTGACCCGCGCTGTCCTCCGCTCAGTTTCAGGTTGAAAAAGCCTCGTTCAGGATGACTGGGATCGTTGTCACACACAGCGATCTCCAGCCCCTCCATCGAAATTTCACCGGTATTGGCCTGATCGGGGTACTGGTCGCCAAACCGTTTAAAGCGGTTCAGGCAGACATTGTCCACGCCATCGAGCGCCATAAGCGTCTGAAAGATATCGCTGGCATAGACGTTTTCGCCAAAAGCGAGCCGGCCCGGCTCGAAAAATCCACCTGGCCCCGTACCAAGAGCCTGTTCAACCGCGTGGCGGATCTCCGACTGGAAAAAATTCTCCCGCACACGGATGGAGAGGAACATCTTGAGACCGACTGCTTCAGCATCCTGCAGAACCACCTCTTGCCCGACCATGCGAAAAGTATCCAGGTACGGCCGTAGCAGCGTACGCATGGTCGGTGTTTCGGGTTCCCAGCGCGGCGCGGGCAGATGATTTTTCTGGTGCATACGCGCCACTTCATCCTTGAGTTCCAGAGAAAACTGCAAACCTTCGTCGTCAAGGGAATGATCTTTCCACAGAATCACCGCCACCCGCAGTCGGTTCCACGAACCACTCCACTCTTCCCAGCCATAAGCACGAAGCACCAGCGGATGATCGACCAGTCGACTGGCATAATCGGCGACCGTCACCATGCGCCGCTGGGTATGGATAGCCAACGGTCCTTCGCGTTTAGCCAGCAACATCAGGGAGGCATTGGTGCGCCACAACTGCTCGAGTTCTTCTGCCATGCCCTGACGCCTGGCCGCCCCGCCAGAGTCATCGCCCAACCCCGCCTCAGAGACGGCATCGTAGCCGATCAGACTGAGCAAACGGCGCACCGATTGCGGTCGTCGCGCGGTTTCGAGCAGTGCCTCGGCCGCAGTTCGATCAGCCATGTCGGACAGTTGATCCAGCACGGCCGCAAGAACCTCAACCAGCACCACCTCCAGGTCGCCGGGAGTCCAGCGGGTCCGTTCGGGAAAGCGAGCCGCCAGCTCTTCGAGCATGAAACGTCGGAAAGAGTCGTAATCACGGACCAGCCAGTCGAAATCGTCTCCGACCACCGGTAGCGGCTGCGGCAGCGATACCTGCCGCTCAGCGCAATCGGGGCAACGTCCACCAAATTCGAGAGTTATATTCGGATTTTCTGCCATAAGCGCATCCTCTTATCCCACAACAAATGCGTGCTTCTCGGTCTGGCCAATCGTCGCCAGATTATAGGCGATATCGATGATCAGTTTTTCCCCTTCTCCACGCACATTGACTTCGAGGGTTCGTGGGTCGACCTCGCCCTGCAGCGCTTCGGCCAACGAAGACATCAGTCGTTTGCGGGTCACTTCCCAGAGGGCGGAACCATTCGGCTCGAAGATCAGTTTCTTGACTCCGGCGCCGAATTCAGGGCGGAATACCCGCTCATTGGGATTGGTAAACAGCACCTGTTCAATCTGTTCGCGCACATGTCGGGCGCGGGTGCTGGTTCGGGCACCCTTAGCGCCGATACGAAACGGAAAGGCGAGGTAGGGAGGGTCGCTGAGACGTTGCATGTTTGACTATCCTCCATTGGCGTTAAAAAAATCGTGTTAGCTGTCCCGCACTGGCCGAAATGATTTCCGATCACCGCGGGACGAAAACCCCATAATTTTTGAAAAATACTGTTTTCGTCATCAAGATGTCATCACCTTTATCGACAGGCTGCTCATCTCCCCCTGCGGAACCGGTGGGCCTGTCGGCCCCATGGCACTGGGGTGCATGTGGGTCATGAACAGAGTCAGAAAGCTCTGGCCTTTAATGATCGGTTCGCCGCCGCTGCCGCCGAGCATAACCTGCTGGCCTTCGACCACCACCTTGGTCCCCTTGACCGTGATGCCGGAAGCGGCCATTTCAATCTTGTTACCGTTACTGTCCTCTACCGTCGTCCCGCTGGAATTCATCGTCAGAGAGTTGCCGTTGGCATCCTCCAACACGACTTCGTTGCTGTCGGCGTTGAGGGTCAGGGTGTTCCCCTGCGGGTCGGCAATAATGACAGTGCCTTTTTCATCGATGGTGGTTTCAGTGCCGGCGGGGTGGGCCAGACGAAATTTTTCCTCTCCATCCTTGTCATCGAACTGCAGGGTATGTCCCGAGGGAGTCTTGAACACTCGAGTAGTCGGTGGACTGACCGCCGCCTCGCTGGGCGGATCACCACTGGCCTGCCAGAAGGTCCCGGTCCAGATTGGCTGATTGAGGTTACCAGCCTCGAATTCCACCCACACCTGGGCGCCATTTTCAGGGATAAGAAACAACCCCTGGTCGGCCAAACCGCCAAAAGGCAGGGCCGGCAAGGCCCAGCCACTGGTGGCTTCACCGAGTACCGAGGGAACCGTCAGACGCATGCGGCCGATCTGCTCCGGATCGTTGTTGTCGGCGACAAACCCCCGGTACTTACCGTAATATTTATTTTGAAACTGTTTGACCAGTTTCAGCAAAAGCTCTTCCATACATCCTCCGCCCAGGCCGCAATTACCCTGGAAACGAGTTTAGTGCCTTACTCCAGAAAGCCTGTCCTTCTGTTGCCCCCCTTGATGGGTGTAAAAAACAAGCAACCTGGAGACACCTTTGAAATGTGCAACTTAAAGTAACCACCAAGGCACTTATCCCCACAAAGCACGGACACTGAAAAGAGTCCCGGCTTATTTCCCGTTTACCGGGGTTAGGTTTAAAGAACCGACGCCAGCAGGCCCCCGCTGTCGGCGAGGTTGTCGCCATAGGCATTGCGCAGCAGGCTGAAACTCATCCGGTAGCCGTCTGAGTTGAAAACATGTTTCACCGTATCGACGAAATAGACTCCCCCGTAACGGTCACCAACGCCATCCACGCCAACCGGCTCCCCGACCCGCAACACATGCCCGTAGAGCGAGCCGTCGAGTTCTCCCTCGGCCTTGATCCGTAGCGACAGGTCATTTGCGCGGCGCTGGGCACGTGCCATCCATTCCTCTTCGCTTAAGCCCTCCTGTCGACTCATCCGCCAGGAGAACTCGGGTAGTCCTGCGCCCTGGCCAGTCGCCGGATACTTACCAAGCAGCGGCAGGTCGGACTGAACGGTTTCCGAAACTGTTCCTGCCCCGGCCGTTTCCGCCCGGTCAAAGCTAACCTGGTCAGCCTGGTGGCCGTCGTCAGTAACATTGAAGCTCAGGCAGTTCGTGGCCTGACCGGCGTAGGTCATGATGGTCTCCTGCGGCTCGGCATCAAGCCGCATCGGCCCGAAATAGACCATTCCTGCACGGAACAACAGATCGTAGCCGTTGGCCTCGGCCCGACGCCTGAGAAAGGCAATGTCAGTTTCGTCCTGATTGATGACCAGGTTGCTCTGTCCGGCGCCGTTCTCCGGATCAGGCAGCAAGCCGTAGTTGGAGAGGATGGTCGTGACAATCAGCTGATCGGCCGTCGGAAGGTCTCCGCCCCAGACCTCGCGCACATGACCACGGTCAAGTTGCAGCGAATCATCCTGGCATTCAACGGTCACCATTGTTTCGCCGGCATCTGCGGGATAAGCAGCCTTGATCTGGCGGATAAAACCGCGCATAACCTCTTCAGTCGTGGAGCCAAAGGCCGCTTCGATCACAATTGGTTCCCAGGGGGCAAACACGCCACTGTCCTGGATCAGCCATCGGCCCTGTTCGTCGCGGCGGGTTTCAAAGCGCAGCGTGGCGACCACCGATCGGTCGCGGCTGGCATCGACGGTCACCTCCATCAGTAACGGATAGAGGTCGGTGATTTCTTCACCAGCCGCCCCGACCTTAATGATGCATTCGGCCGGTTGGCGAAATTTACCGTTCAGAAGATCAAGCAGTCCCATTTATTCCCTCGCCTTCGGAATCAGGATGACTTGGCCCTCCATCCTGTCCAGAACCATGTCGCCACCGAAGAGGAACTCCGGGTTGGCATCGACAATCCGCCACCACAGGCGATCGTCGTTGTAGTAATTACCCGCCAACAGGTCGAGACGCTCTCCGGTTTTGACCACATGTTCGATCACCCCGGTCGCCGGCCCTATTGCTCTCGGACGGATTCCTTCAAAGACCGTCAGGCCGGCGGGGGTCGGGTCAAATGTCCGAGTATTTTCGTAGCGCGAACCTTTTTTAAACATTCAGAAAATTCCTCCAATTACCGTTCGACCGGTATTCAAAGCCGCCCCAACCACCTGACGTACCTTTTCCACCGTGTAGAACGGATTGTTTCCTTCGATTACCTGCATAGCCAGGGTCGCTTTGGCTCGATAAGGAACCAGCGAGGGCAGATGCGCCTGTTCGGCAATTATAACGCTGGTCATAAACACCGGCAGGATATGAGTCCCCCATACCAGCAGCAGAACCGAGGCCGACTCGCTGCGCTGAAAAGCCCGCTGGCCACCCAGACCGAGGCTTGACAGCGTCTGCAATCCACCAGGACCCTGGGATTTAGGCTCGACCATGCTGCGCAGCGTGTCGAGTTCCGGCTCGACACCGAACACAGTGGCAATTGGCTCCGCCTCGTTCATACGATCGGTGGCATCAAGCAGAATATCGATGGAAAAGCTCTCCGGCTGTACCGTCACCCCCTGGGACACCCGCGGGGTTTCCGTTGGCAGGGTGAAGTCGTAACCACCCCGCGTGGCCGGGGCGTTGCCAGTGCGCATGGTGATGGTCCGGGTACGCGTCAGGCTCTCAGGGTTGAATTCAAACACGAGCACCAGCGGAGGAATTGACAGAGCGTATTCAATCAGCATTCCTTTAGTGATGTTGAGCATTTTGCCACCTCATCTAAAATTCTCTCCCGATCCTGCCCTGCCGCCCAGCTGGGTCTGAACCGCTGTGGCAATCACCCTGGCCAGCTGCAGGTCCGGCAATCCTGCTGCAATGGCGATCGGCGCCAGGCTCAGTCGCTCGATTTTTCTACTCTTGCCCAGCGAGATCTGATCCAGCTGATCCACCACCAGTCGGGCGATCAGCTGTGCGCGGTCCTGATATTCACTGGGCAGGTGCAGGCGGAGGCGATCAATCGTCAACATGGGTTCTCCTCCTTCAAATAGGGCGCCAGCGTCCCCAGGTCCGCTCTGGTCAGTTCGCGGCCATCTTTACCAAGTTCGCGCCAGACCGCCAGGGTGACATGTTGCAGGCTGATCATCTCGTTCTGTCCGGCCGCCAGATAGGCGCTCATCAAGGCAGCGTTACGGATGTTACCCCCGGTGAGGTTGACGGCCTTGCCCAGCAACGCACAGTTCAGCTCTTTCCGCCGCGGCGCTTTCGGTGGCAAAAGCTTCTCCCAGAGCTTCTTGCGGGCCGCCTCGTCCGGTCGGGGGAACTCGACCACCAGCTGAAAGCGGCGGGCGAAGGCCGGATCGATTTGCTTCCGCAGGTTGGTGGTCAGAATAACCGGCCCCTGGTGCGATTCAATGCGGGCCAGGAGGTGGCTGACCTCCATGTTGGCGTAGCGATCACGCGCTTCCTTGACTTCGCCGCGCTTGCTGAACAGGCTGTCCGCCTCATCAAACTGCAGGATCATCGACTGGCCGTGGGCCGCATCGAACAGGCGGTTGAGATTTTTTTCGGTCTCGCCGATGTACTTACTCACCAGCCGCCCCAGGTCAACCCGATACAGCGGCCAGCCCAGTTCGTTGGCCATCACCGCCGCGGCTAAGGTTTTTCCGGTGCCGGACGGTCCAGAAAAAAGCGCCACCGGCCCACCGCAATCCTGCCCTCCCCACTCCTCGACAACCCTTTGTTTGTGGGTGATCCAGAGGAGGAATTCACGCAGCATGATCATCCGGTCTGGGGGCAGCACCAGGTCATCCCAACCAACCTTGGTCTGAACCAGTGTCGCTCCCGGCAGGCTGGCGTTCACCGGAGGCCGACCCAACAGGCGTGCGGTCAAGCCCGGCACTGGCCGCACCGGATGGAACAGATCGGTCTCGTCAAGATCGATCAGGCCGAACCTTCGCAAAGAAGCTGATTCGGCAAGGACCGCATAAAGATCACTCGATTCCTCAGAGCCTATCTCCAGCAGTTCCTGCAACAGCGCTGGTGACGGATAGGGCTGTGGTGCACCCGGCTGCAGGGTCTGAAACAGCCAGCCGACTCGCGGTTCGGCTTCCGGAGCCAGGCAGCAGGCGAGAACATCGAGTTCGAGAGGCTCTAGTGGTACGTTGAGCATCCCGCACAGTCCCTGTTTGTCACTGCGGTTTTTGGCTACCTGCCATTGCAGCTTTTGCAATCGCTCCAGAAGGGACGCCGTTGCTGTTCGTCCCTGCCGGGATTCCGCGAGTAGGTAGCCGAGCAATTCAATTCGCTCCCATTCCAGGGCCAGCTGGCTGCCAGAGATGTTTGGGACCGCTTCTGTCATGGAACGTCCCCGAACACGCTCACCATTACCGGATTACTGCGAACTGTGATCGGTTGTTGATCGACAGCCCGGTTATAGGTCCGTTCGGCAAACAAAACCGCCTGACCCGTTTCGTTTGCTGCAAACGGCAGAGCAAAGTCGGTTGTCACCGCCAGGGCGACCGCTGCGGGATCAATGACGGTGTCGGTAGCCAGCGCATTCTTGGTGGTGCTTTGCCGTTGCCACCCCTGGCTGCTGGTCCACTTTTCCCAGACCAGCAGCACCGGTGCGTTTCGTTCTCCCGCGATCCACACCGCAGGGGTAAAATCGGTTAAGGCCGGGCTCCCGCTGGCAAAAGCGAGGCTTTGCGCGCAATGATCGTCGGACACCAGGCAGATTGCCGGGGACCAGCCCTCGCGCGAGGAATCAACGGTGGTCAGCGGCACCACCGGCGCCACAGCACTGCCACCAAAGGGGTCGGTTCGAGCCTGCCGATCGGCGCGAAGCTCGGAACCAATGGCTCCTACTAATGGACTCCCGATCGTCTTTTTCAATGGAACCACCGGGGCCAGGGCCATTTCATAAACCAATGACGGTCGATAGCTGACATCTCCCTGGATCGACCAGATATTGTTCAGGTCATCGGGGCTCAAAGCCTGAAAAATCACCTGCAAACGAAAGGTTTCATTGTCAACGGTAAACGTTTCCAATACCGGCGTTTCATGGAACAGGCGTATCACCCCGCCAAGCAGACGCAAATCGTTTTCCCCGGCACTGATCTGGTTTTCGGCGATGCCAAATCCCGTCACCAGGCAGCGCAAGCGGATCCACCAGGGTTCGCCGGGCAGCGTTCCCGAGTAGAACCCCGTGGGTTCGATGCCATAGAAAAAGAGATTAATTCTATGCAGTTGGTCCGATTGACTCGGTACGGCGTCGACGGGACTGCCAATCATCACCTGGATGGAATTGGCACTCGCGTTCAGGCCGACGCTGATCACGTTAGCGATTTCACGACAAACCTGGGAGAGTGATGAGGTCGGTAATGCCATAGTTCAAAAATTCCGTAAGTAGTGACGGCTGGCAAGATTTTGCCCCTCCGAGGGGGTGATTGCCCCCCTGTTCCTTTGCTTTTCTGCGGCCAAAACGACAATTTCCAAAAGACCAATGTGAACTCTGGGTCCGCTGGGCTCACCCACCGGTTTTGCGCCGACTGCCTCGGGCTGCGGTTCCCTGGGACGGCTATCCCGGGTCGACTCCGAAAAAGGTTGATCGTGGAACCGCACCTCGACGGGGCTGTGCACTGGGGCATCCTCTGTAACATTAGGAATGGCCTCGATTTTCGAACCAGGAAATTTGAGATTTTGACGCTCGTCCGTGCCTTCATTTTTCCCTTCTATAGCTTGAGAGGATGGTGCCAATGCAGGATTCTCTTGATGTACGCCCTGCGGTTTTTGCCCCTCGATTGGCGAAACGATCATTTCTACGGGTGTCTTGACTTGCAGGAGTTCCTGATCCTCCGTTTTAAAAGGCATTGCTCCCGCTGGCTCACGGGTAAAATTGTCAGGGGGCGATGCCGCAAGAACATCTCCGCCTAAATCGGGAGGGGTGGTGGCGCCCGCACGGGTTATCTTCCCCGCTTGCCGGCTCCTATGAGTTACTTCCACTGACTTTCCACGTGCACTTTGCTCTGGATGTTTCGATCCAGACTCCACAACTGACGAGTCTTTCGAGCTGGAATTTTCCCTGCCGAACGACACACTGCCATGAAGCTTCCGATCACGATTCATCTGAACAGTTACAGCGCGGCGGTTTTTGAGACCTGTCTGCTTCTGCTTCTCAAGAACGGGAAAACTACGTTTTTGTTCCGGCGCCTCCGAAAGGTCCGAATTCTCGGTGTTTTCCGAAAGCGAAGGGCCCACCACCTGGCGGTCCTCAAGCCTTGGTGACTGCGCTTTTACGCGCGTTGCACCGCTTTGCCTGAAATCCTCCTCCCAAAAGGTTTTCTCTGATGTCTCAATCTGGTTCAGGCTGTCATTCCGGAGCGCCAAAGGCCTCTTTGGGTCGGTATTGCCCGACGCCAGGCTCTCTGCACCAGGGGTCACCCGCAACGAAGCTGCGCTGGCGTTTCGCCCAACGGGTCTTTGGCTGTCTACGATGATATCGGTGAAAAATCCCATAGTCTGAACCTTATTTCTTTGGCCGTCATTTTACGCCGGCACCATCGTGGGTTCATCTAAAATTACAGCGTGGCTACCTCTTCCTTCAGGTGGAGGAGGGAACGCCGTCTCCCATGTAGTAATTGTAACCATCGGCACGCTGCAACAGAGAGCAATGTTTCCATGAAACCCCCTGTATTGTACCCGCTTCTGTCTTGATATTGAAACTGCCGGGCTTTCGCACAGACACCCGGCCAACATACGTCCCGGGCTTTTTTGCCTTTGTTGACCAGTGCCTTGACCAGATCCCCGGTTTTCCATCCATTGACAACTGTTTTTGCTTTCGCTGTGGTTCGTCCGGTTATACGTGGTTCCTCCTCCGGACCAGGAGGAAACCTGCAACCCGAATGCCTGCAACCTGCCGCCGGTGGCATAGCGAATCGAATTGCTTGCACCACCATCCTGTAACGGTGCTTTGGCCCGGGCAAGAATGTTGATGAACCGTTTACAAAGATCAAACACCATCCCGGCTACTGGAGCAAAGTTGATGAGACGCTTTGCCCAGGTAAAAACATTGTCCACCCTGGAGAGCAGAGTATTTCTCATGGCCTGGCCACGGTGAGTACGCTCTCCGGCCCAAACAACCTTTCTGCCCTGCTGACACTCTGTCACCAGGGCAATGGTTGTCGTCTTGCTCCCTGGATCAAGCTTTAACTGAAGATCTTGAACATCACTGCCACTCTTTTCTTTGAAAATGATACGAAAAGGGCATCTTTTATAGACAGCAGCTTTTCCCTTGCGCCAAAGCCCCCTCGCCCTTGCCGGATGACAAGGCATCAAGAACATTTTGTTTTTGTCTATGACCAACACATGCTGCATTGAAAGTTACCTTTAAAATTCTTCACTTTCGCGAGTAAAAACCACCCCGGCAATGGTAATGAAAGGTTTTGTACCAGCACCACTGGCTTAACCCCTTCAACCTGTTGAACCACTTGCCGCAGAGCCTGGAACTGGTGGAGCATTCCAGAGTGCCTCTCTCTTCTTTCTTAACGTAGCCCGTTAGCCTTACGGCCCTGGCTGTGCCTGGTCAACAGAGGAACTTGCTTGCACACGCTCCGCCCTTCAGGGCGGGGTAGTTGCCCCCCGTTCCCGGTCAATCAGGTCGAGATAGCGTTGACGCCGTTGGCTGGGGAGCGACAGGATCTCCGCCTCGCTCCAGTGATACACAGAAGCGATTCGATGAACGTCGGTGCTTATCCCCTGGAACGGCGCGTTAAGATAAAGGAACGGATCAATTTGAATCATATTCACCCGGAAACAGCCCGGGCAGGTTGCTTGCGCCAGGGTAGCCACTTCGGGCGCCTGGCCTTCAAGTGCGGCCTCAACCTGGGCAATTTCCAGGTCGGTTAAGTCGGCGATCAGCCGATCCAGAGCGACACCCCCCGCAGCGGTTTTTCCCTCGACCAGGCAGTGCTGCAGGAGGACCCGGACCGTATCTGCATTTTCTGGCAGAAGCGCCAGGACTTTCTGGTCCGCACCGTTGGGGACGCGCCACTTGAATGTCCCTGCCCCAAGAATTGTTTCGCAGAAGGGATAGGACGGCCCCGCCGGTTTAACCGGCAGCGAGGAGAAACGCAGCGGAAAGTCAAAGTGAGCATTACAGGCCTGGCAGTCCACCGTAAACCATGCCTCATCTTTACCGAGCCAAGCAAACAGGCGTGTGGTAAGGAAATGTCGATCCCCAACGCTCAGGGTATCGATAAGCACAGTGTCCGGTTCCAGCCCACCAAGATGCCCCAGGCTTGCCTGGAGCAGGTCCGTGACTGCCTCGGGCCGGGTGCCGACGAACTGCGAAGCCTCACTCACCGCAAGTTCAACCGCCCCGGTCAGGGGGCGAAAGCCAAACTCACGGTAGCACTGGTCGTTATGCCAAAGTCCACCGGGCAGCGGCATCAGCCCTCCGTCGGCTCAGCAACACTGGTGTCACGCTCCCAGCCTTCATGCTGCAGGGTAATAGTCTGAATCCCTACCGTATTCATACTGCGAGCATCAAGACCGGGCAACCCCTGGTACTCGGAAACCCAGGCGCGAAAAAGCTTGTACGAAATTGCCACCTGCCCCTGTAGATTAAGGACATTGATGATCAGGTCTTTGCGAAAATTCTTTAACGATATGCCGCCATCACCCTCGATATTATTCACCAGGTTGGCCCAGTTTTCAAACACCGGATCATGGGTCAGGCCCTGTTCGAGCGAAACCGGCTCGTAGCTGGTGCCGCCGGGCATGATCCGTTCATGCGACTGATCGTTGGATGATCGCCATTTGACCGGCTCGGTCTTTTTCTTAAGGGCACCCATTTTTGACAAGCCGGCGACCACCTGGCCGTCGATGACTACCTGGAACTTGAAGGTGCGATAGGGATCGTGACGATGTGCGTTTACGGGAAAAAGGGGAGCAGCCATCCTTATCCTCCTTTATTGTTGAGCAACTTTTTGCTGAATCCGGACAATCACGAACTCGGCAGGTTTCAGCGGGGCAAATCCGACAATCACAATAACCTGGCCACGATCGATATCACCCTGGGTCATGGTATCGCCCAGACCACACCTCACGAAATAGCCATCAGAGGCTTTCTCACCCTGAAATGCACCCGCCCGGAACAGACCGTCCATAAACGAACCGACGTTGGCCCGCAAAGATGCCCAGAGATTGTGGTTATTCGGTTCGAACACAGCCCACTGGATACCGTTGAAAATGCTCTGCTCGATCATGATTGCCGTGCGCCGCACCGGTACGTAGCGCCACTCTGGATCAGCCTTGGTCGCCAGGGTACGCGTCCCCCAAACAACCGGCCCGAAACCAGGCATCCGACGCAGACAATTGATGCCGAGCGGGTTCAGGCTGTCCTGCTCGCCATCTTCCACCAGGTACTGCAGGCCAGCGACGCCCTGCAATGAGGTTTCCACTCCGGCGGGTGCTTTCCATACCCCGCGCTTGCCGTCGATTTTGGCCCAGATACCGGCGGCAAAACTGCTTGGCCCGACCAGCAGGGTGACCGGTACCCCCGGATTGGTTTCGGCATTGTAGAAGGGATTGGCCACCTTGGCCCAGGGATAGTAGACAACCGAATAGGTCTTGGGTTTGAAACCGAGATCAACGACGCTCTTTTCGGTTTTTAATTCGGTTCCCACCGGTGGATCGATGATAACCATACGGCTCTTCATCTTCTCGGCGTGGGCCACAGCGGCATCGATAATGGCCTGCTCGCCTACAGAATTCCAGGTCTGACCAGGCAGACATATAATGCTGATATCGCGGTATTTTTCAAACGCACTGAAGACAGAGTCATAGGCCGCTTTGTCAGGTAGCGTGCCGTTGGTCCCTCCACCCAGGGAGACTTCGTCGGCCGCGGCTGCGAGCAGCAGGTTCAGAGATTCCTGCCCGGTCTGCTCGGTGCCGTCGTTGGCAGCGCCGAGAAGCAGATCGATCGAGGCATCAGTGACATCCCCCGGACCTGTCACCGCCACCGCTGAAGCGGCCAGGTGCGTACCGGAGGTCAGCACCAACTGAGCATTCTTCACTGCGCAAGAAAAGTCTCGAACCGCAGCGTTGGCGACGACACTGCCGCGAACCAATGACTGAATCTTCGTCGCGACATCGGCCAGACTGCTGGTTCCGTCAAAATCATCGGTGGCAAAAGTAACCGTGCGGGCAGCGCTCGTATCCACAGTAACAGTCATGGTTTTGTCGTTCAGACCACTGAAGTCGGTCAGCGCGCTCAAATCCTGGCTGGTGCTGATTCCCAGCAGGTAGGGAGAAATATCCTTAACCTCAACCTGCACCAGTTGTGAGGCGTCATTGACCTTGCTCTCAATGAAATCGGCGGCGCTGTCATCGGCCACGGTTAAATCGGTAAACCGCTCGATTTCCTTGAATTCTGCATCGTCGTCCAAAACCCCAACCTTCAGGGTAAAGTGGGTGGCACTGTCATTTTTTAAAGCAAAACGCAGCTCCAGGTCATTGCCCCACTCACCCGCATTGGTTGCAGTAAACTCGATTATCTGGCTAGAATCATTGGGATTGACCAGGAATCCAACGGCCGGATCGGCCGAATCTTCCACGGTGACTCGGACAATGTAGGCGGCGGTCCCGCCATTGAGGAAAAAATTGTACACAGCGAACCCCATCGGGTCCCCCTGAGCCAACTTTCCAGTGTCACGAAGCCCGCCGAACTGATCATCGTAGGCATCCCATTTGAAGATCAGGATTGGTTCCGCCATCGGTCCTTTGGTCGTGTAGCCGACAAAGGCAGCGGTGGATGTTCCAACTCCTTCGATCGGCTTGGCACCGCTCGGAATCTCCTCGACATAAACTCCCGGGTGTAAATAGGTGGGCATTTGCTTCTCCTTTTAGAACCGGTTGGCGACCATTGAGTACCACTGGTCAAGTCACTGTTATCCTCACTTTGCAATCACATATATAAGAATCCTGGTGGCAGGCCAAACGCCTGCCCCTTTTTGGGATGAAACCTTCCGGGTCTTGTTCGCCTTGATCAAAAACCATCTCGAAAATCCAGGGCGTTGTTGAGATAGTATCTGCTCAGGACCTGAGACCGCAGAATCACAGCGTTATGCAGCGATGTACCTCTGTCGCAATCGACAATCCTGACTGGCTGATTATCCTAGCCATGACATCATTACTGGGCGATCTGCGTCAAGAAAACAGGCCAATTTCGTCTTTGTTACGGTAATGCGATACATTTTGATTTAATGACAGCTTAAATGTGTCGATTACTTTTTCCTATTGCCAGGATGCATTAACGATGTCTGCATGAATAAAATATATAATTCTCTCAAAGAGAGATTCAAGGGAAGACTGATTATTATTTTAACATTAATTTTCATCAATAAATTGCCCCTGCCAAAAGACAAGACAGATTGAGACCGTGTGCACTTTGCTATTTTCTTTGAACATTATAGATACGCCGGCACTTTTGAGAAGGCCGACAGCAAATCTCCGTAGTCGGGTGATGTTTTCCGGACCCTAGCTTTTCGAGATTCTACAGCCATCCTCATGGAGATTCCGGTAAAGGATGGAGCGACAGCTGTGGTGAGTGGGCCGGAAGAATCTCACCTCCGGTCTCTCCCAGAACGGTGGGTGAACCTCTCGATTCTCACCGCTGGTTACGTTGCACGCCCGGCAGCCTCCCATGTTGTAAATTCCGTGTCATGGAAGGTGCGTAAGCACCAACCAACCTGTTCCGTTCCGAGCGCAACCCTATAGGGATAATGGAATGGAACGATATGAAATGGCTTCACTTCTGCCTGTAGTTCATCGTCGGCAAGATCGTCTGGATCGGCCCATGCCGGTAAAAAGATTGGGTGAATATTGTTTTTTCTCTGCTTTGCAATGCCATTTTTATCCGATGGGTCGCTTTCATGCCGGCGTCATCTCCATCGAGCATCAGCACGATATCTTTGACGTTGTCAAACAATTCACATTGGCTGCTGGAGAGTTGAATGCCGAGGAGGGCAACTGCGGCGATATTGAGTTGATGGAGTCTCATGACACTCCATGGACATTCGGTGATCACCATGCTGTTCGGGAGTGGTCTTGCCAGGCGGTGGTAATTGTAGAGCGTGGTGCTTTTGCGGAAGGCGGGAGGAAACTGCTATTTGCCATATCTGTTTATTGTTGCAGAGAGCAACCGCCTGGCCGGTACCCGAGGGGATGACCGTGTACATCATGCCGCCTGATTGCAATGGAATCGGCCAGGAAACCTTTGCCGCCATAGGCGCCGACGTCAAAGAGAGCAGCTGTTTGAGGAGTGATGCCTTTGTGTTGAAGCCAGAGGGCACAGTGATCAAGCACAAGTTTTCCGAAAAACGGCTTAAAAGGTTGCCGGCGAACTGGAGGCAGGGAGAGCCGGGTCTGCCAACACTCTGCACGTGTTCTCAGGTAGTGCAGGGTCTGCTGGACGTTTTTGCCGTCAAGCCTGTGGACCAGGTCAACAATATCACCACCGTTGCAGCCGGTAAAGCAATACCACAGGTTCTTGTCGAGACTGACAACAAAGGCGTTGGGATTGTCACCACCCTGCAGGGGACACGGGCCAACCAGCCGGCCTCCCTGCCTTTTAAAGGTGTCCAGCAGTCCTTTGTCATCGAGGACTGCCGGTATGGGGATTATTTTTTTGAGGGTGTTGAACTGCAGCAAGCGGGATTTCACCGACACTCGTTTTCGGTGTTTTCGGGAGGAAAAAGATGCGCGGCAACGCTCCACCCCTTCGTGGATCGAATAAGCGTTCCTTTGTTCATCATCTCCCGGCAAGGGATGACTGGGAAAAGAGGTGTTGCCCCGGGACTTTTCTGTCTATGATGACCTTGGCCAGGCAATGAAATTGGCTTGAGCTGGTGATGGGCTCTTTTGGGTCGACCTACAGGATCTTCATGGTCTTTGTCTTGATGACAGCAGGCAATATCGGCTCCCTCGAGCTGTTGAAAAATGTGCGGTCGCGCGAAGCCGGGATTGTGCTGGGGATAAAGCGGATTCCGTGCAGGCCTGAGGTCTGGGAGTGATTTAACAGCGCGGCCCGGCAACGGGTGGCACGGTTTTTACTGGAGGATTTTTTTCGCTGTCAGAGGCGCGGAGTTTGTCTTCAATGACAAGCACCACGGTGTCTTTGTGGAGGAAAAGACATTCACCGTTAACTCGGAACCTGATCGGCATAATGTGACGCCCAGGTGTATCTTTGTGTGGAACAAAACCAGCAGACGCATGGCAAGTGGACTTGCCTGGACCGGCGGCATGGAGATGAACACGCAGGAATGTGCCACCGCGACCCTCAGCCGCTGGGGGGCGTCTAAAAACACCTTCAAGCATCTCCATGATCGCCACCCATTCCATTATCATGTCGGTTTTCAATTGGTTGAAAGCGATCGTCAGGATATTGCCAATCCGGAGATCAAGAGACAGGCGAGCCTTATTGCCGGAATCAAGAACGGACTCAACACGCTTTACAGGAAGCTGACGAATCCATTTCAAGAATTTAAATATTCTTTAATTACACCTCTTTGGTGTCTAATCCAATTAGACCAATTGCATTATCATCCAGCAGGCGCTACATTCGATAAAACGCTACACTACGAGATGTTGACTTTGATATCTCGGTCGGCAGCGCCTTCCGGGTCAAATGATTCTACAATCTTCCGAAGAGATTCTGGAAACATGCACCCGCCCCTGCACAAGCCGGGGAGATTATACAGCGTAACCAGCAGAATCACTTGTTATTTGCGTATCACGAACACAACCATCCCAAAAGGGCAAACGTAGAATGGATTTATCAAACAACATGTCAGCAATTACTCACAGAGATCAAGCGTTATCAATTCTTGATTCAAAATTAGCGCTACTTTCGAAGCTATATAAAGAGTGCTACCTTTTAAAGGGTAGAGGGGCTTTGTTAGTTCATGCAAGTGATGTCATCGAAAAAGGACTTCCCAATGAGCATGATTATAGAACAAAAGAAGAAATACTGAATGTGTTTGATGCCCCAAACTCTCATGCTCAATTAGAAGAAATGATTGATAATTATGATCAGAAAAATGAAGGTATCTTGACGCTCATCACAGGTTATTCAAATGCTTCATATTTTGTTACTGTCAAACTTAAGTGAAAACTATGGCTATGGCATAACGTCGCTTAACTCGGCCACAGGCGATAATAAAGCCGCCTGCGCCGGTTAACTACACGTTAGCTTTCTCTTAGCAAGCCTTGAGCTTGATGCACATTCACCTCCACTTTTTGTACTACTTGTATTCTTTGTATTCAGTGTATTACATTTTGGTGGACACTTCAATCGCGATTTTAATATGTCCAGGAGCTTGTCAAGGTAATGTAATAAAAGGTGTTGCAAGGAACCACGACAAACGATGTAATAACAGTTTCTTAAAACACATAAAGCCTCTATAATGGACGAATAATCTTAGCGAGAGAATGCGGCCATGGCTCGCTGTACACGAAGCAGCATCGCACTATTGTTGATAAAAATGGTTGGCAAACGAAAAAAGAAATCGACTGTCAAACCACGACAACTCCCGTTGTATCCTGAGCAAAAGGTCGCATAATCATGATAATGATTTAATATTACTTAAAATGTACAAGAGGTATCTGTTCCGTTATTCGAATTGCCGGTAAAGAACGTTCAGTAGTATCAATACAGATCTGGGGTTATTCTTAAAGGGTCATAAAACCCTTTTAAACATTCGGTAAGCATTGCATATTCATATCCGAAAATTGGGAATAGTGGCGAAAAAGCTGAATTTACAGTTCACGGTTAACTGAATTTATGAGTTAGATTGTGTTTTTTCAACACCCTTTTATCGACCACCCCGCAAATTAAATTCGCCTTCCTCCTGGAGGATAATATCAGGTAAATACCCACGCGGATCCAACTTCGCCTTAAAACCATATTTGAAGGAGTCCCTGGGGTCATTCATGAGAGAACTGAGAAGTCTGATACCGCTAAGCAGATCGACACCGGCTTCAAGGTAGATATCAGCTTCACCGTAGGGTTCGACAGTCGGGAGGTTGTTGGAAACTCCCGACAGAACTTTATACCCCTCAATATCGACAGTATAGTAAATACCTGTAAAATTGAGGGGTTCGCTGTTAGGATTTATAAGGTGGAGTCCAATTTCAACTCGTGGACCGACACCTTGTTGCGGCAGCACCTTGAATGTCTGCAGGCTGACATCCGGAGGATTCAGGCTGGATCGCATTATTCCGGCACAACCACCTAAAACGGAGAAGGACCAGATCACCAAGAGCAAACCGAAAAATTTATGCATTGCTTTTTCCTCTCTGTTTAATCAGTGGGTTTTGTTTGTTGCGATTGCTCATTGATTTCCTGGCACATGTTCTGGTCAAAACGGCTGATGTTAAGGGGCCAGCCGGACACGAACGCTATTTGTATTTTTTAAGCAAAGCTTGTTTGGAATTTTTATATTCCTTCTCAGTAAGAACTCCTTCTTTAAACGCTCTGTCGAGATCGATTAACTGCTGACCCAGAGTTTGAGTACTCACATGACTTTCGACTTTAGCACCGCCTCCGCCGCAATTAGTGAGCGAAGCACAGAAAAACAAGGAGCAAATCAACACAACAATAATTTTCGTTTTCATCTAAAATTACAGCGTGGCGACCTCTTCCTTCAGGTGGAGGAGGAAACGCTGTCTCCCATGTAGTAATTGTAACCATCGGCACGCTGCAAAAGAGAGCAATGTTGCCATGAAATCCCCGGTATTGTACCCGCTTCTGTCTTGATATTGAAACTGCCGGACTTTCGCACAGATACCCTGCCAACATACGTCCCGAGCTTTTTGCCTTTGTTGACCAGTGCCTTGACCAGATCCCCGGTTTTAAATCCATTGACAACTCTTATTGATTTCGCTGACGTTCGAGGAAAACCATATGTATCCACCCGGCACATCTGCCGTGATCCTCTGCCAGTAGCAGAAACATGGAGAGGTTGCAGTCCCGGCGGAATATGGACACGCCCGCCTGTTGCACCGACACAAACCGCATCAAGCCAATGGGATTTTCCGTAGCTTTGGTTCATCCGGTTATACTTGGTTCTTCCTCCGGACCAGAAAAAAACCTGCAGGCCGAATTCCTTCAACCTGCCGCCGGTGGCATAGCGAATCGAATTGATTGCGGCGGCATCCTTTAACGGTGCTTTGGCCCGGGCAAGAATGTTGATTAACCGTTTCGGGTCACAAAAATCTTGTATATCCTTTGAGCCTTTGGCCTGATTGCATGGTTTGCAAGAAAGGGTAAGGTTGCTTATCCGGTTGGAGCCACCTTTTACCCGAGGGACAATATGCTCTACCTCCAGAGGCACATTCCCGGTTCCGCAATAAGCGCACGTACGACCCCATTTTTCCAAAAGATATTCTCTGGCTTCGTATCCGGCCAATTCCCCTTGCTGATATTCAACACCTGAAATTTCAGGATTCTGCATGAGCTGCGTATCAAAACGCACTGTTTCAACGACAATCCCGGATACTGGAGCAAAGTTGATGAGACGCTTCGCCCAGGTAAAAACATTGTCCACCCTGGAGCGAAGAGATGGGGCCATCCAGCCTTGAGGTCTTGTGCGGTTCTGAAACCGAGGCTGACGGTATCTGGTTTTTCTCTTGCGCCGGCTTCGTCTTATCTGCCTGCGAGAGAGCAGATTATTTCTGATGGCCTGTCCACGGTGAGTAAGCTCTCCGGCCCAAACAACCTTTCTGCCCTGCTGACACTCTGCCACCAGGGCAATGCCTGTCGTCTTGCTCCCTGGATCGAACTTTAACTCAAGATCTTGAACATCACTGCCGCTCTTTTCTTTTAAGATGATAGTAAAAGGAAATCTTTTATAGACAGCAGCTTTTCCCTTTCGCAAAAGCTCCCTCGCCCTTGCCGGATGACAAGGCATCAAGGGCATTTTGTTTTTGTCTATGACCAACACATTCTGCATTTAAAGTTACCTTTAAAATTCTTCGTTTTCGCGAGTAAAAACCACCTCGGCAATGTTAATGAAAGGTTTTGTACAAGCGGCACTGGCTTAACCCCTTCAACCTGTTTAACCACTTGTCGCAGAGCCTGGAACTGGTGGAGCATTCCAGAGTGCCTATATATTCTTTCTTAACGTAGCCCGTTAGCCTTGCGGCCCTGGCTGTGCCTGGTCAACACAGGAACTTGCTTGCACAAGCTCCGTCCTTCAGGGCGGGGTAGTTGACGAGCCGAAATCCTCCAACCCACAATGCAATAAACAAATATTGCTATGCAAAATAGAGACCACTGTAACTCTTATCTTGCCTGACCCCGCCGTATCTCAAGCGAAATTTTTCCATTGACCGAGCGCCTTTTAGCCTCGCAGACCTTGATAAACACCGGCAGTAGCAGACGTTGCCGGATTTGGAATTTGCCTCAGGACAACCCTGGTCAGCCGGTAAAGAAACAATATCCAAGAAGCAATACTCACCAAGTGGGCTCAGGTTGGGTCAAATCCGCACTGCAATTGCTTACATTTACACATATCCGCTTGTTATTATGCGACAAAAAAAACAGTGCCATATATGACCCACTGTGGCCCCTTGTCGCTATATAGCCTTACATGCTTTATTACATGGTACGTGTAGTACACATTTGTCTGATTATGACGTGTTTTTCACACAATTGTCAGATGGGCAGAGTAAAAGCGGCGTGGACGAAAGAGAGCTATCGTCCCTTTATATGCGGCGATTTAACCGGCAATCTTTCGAAAAAAAAAGCCGGGAAGATCCACAAAAGAACGGCGCGGAACCGGTTTTATTCTTTGGAAAACTTCATCCAGATTTCTATGGCTTCGTGAGTCGGGGTTATTTTTATATCGGAAAAGCACTTCTTGCAAAGGTTGATCATGGATTTATTTTCAGGTAAGGTAGTGGCCAGAAAGCCATCGAACCCATTTGCCGAAGCCACCCTTTCGAGTTCTTTAAAGATATAGCCGGCAATCCCCTGATTTTGAAAATCTTCTCGAACGACAAAAGCCACTTCGGCCCATGTATCATCCATTTTTGCATAGGTTCCGATGGCGACAATCTCTTTATTACCCTTGGTTTGCACAAGGCCAATCAGTGAAATATTCTTGCGATAATCCATATTAGCCCAATGATCTTGAGCCATTTTCCGTGAAAAAATCTTCACCGAATGAAAAAAACGCAGATAGACAGTTTCTTCTTCTAAGGAATAAAAAAAATTGCGATAAGCGATTTCATCAGATGGGAGAAGCGGCCGCACCGACATGGTTTTGCCGTTTTTTAGTTTTATACGGCTTTTGTACTCCTCGATAAATATGAGATCTTCCGCCAGTGGAGGCAATTGATCGGGGAAGATATAATGATTTTTTTTCGCTTCCTCAATAAGGCTCTCCCGGAAATCCGGATGGGCTATCTGGCACAGCTCAATAACACGCTGACTAATGCTTTTTCCCTTAAGCTGGGCGATGCCGAACTCTGTGACCACAAAATTAACATCAGCCCGGAGAGTAGCTACTCCTGCTCCGGCACTCAGGTTGGCAACAATCCGGGAAACCTTGCCGCCCCTGGCCGTTGCAGGGAGGGCGATTATCGACAATCCGCCTTTTGACAGGGTAGCCCCGCGGATGAAATTTGACTGATCCCCTGTTCCACTGAAAAATTGCTTGCCAACAGAATCAGAGCATACCTGCCCTGTCAAATCGACCTCCAAGGCAGAACTGATGGATATGAAATTATCGTTTTTGCCGATTATACCTGGCGTATTCACCCAATCCGCCGTGCCAAAGTAGAACTGGATATTGTTGTCTATATAATCGTAGGCAACCCTTGTCCCCATACAAAAGGTCGCTACTGCGCGATCAGTCATGAAGTTTTTATATTTGTTTGTAATAATGCCTTGTTTGATGAGAGGAATGAATGCATCGGAAATCATGTGGGTATGGATGCCAAGATCATTTTTGTTATCAAAATACTTCAACAAGGCATAGGGCATATGGCCATAGCCCACCTGCAAGGTGCTGCCATCATCAACGAGTTCCCTGACGTATTGAGCAATACGGCAGGCGGTACTGTCTTCAACTGTTTCCTGATCAATACATATCAATTCCTCCTCAAAAGGAACCAGATAGTCAATGTCCTTGATATGCAGAAATCCGTCGCCATGGGTTCTTGGCATCCGGGGGTTGATTTGTGCTATAACTGTTTTTGCACTCTTCACTGCCTCCAGGGTGACATCGACGGACACACCTAGACTGGCAATGCCAAAGGCATCAGGGGGGCTAATCTGGATAAGTACCGTATCGATGACAATCTGTTTGTTTTTGAAAAGCTGCGGCAACTGCGAAAGGTAGGTTGGTATATAATCAACCTTTCCTTCAAACGCCGCCTGCTGCATCTTGATTGGTACAAAAAAGAGTTTTACCGAGAAGCGTTGCAAAAAGGAATCGTCGTTGAGGTAATCGGCGAGGGTATGAGCCAACATCTGGAAGATCATGATATCGTCCAGATTGTGATTGTTTACCAGAGTATGAATAAGATGCTGCGGCTCGCCGCAGCCCGACCCAATGAAGATACGGCTACCATTTTTGATGGTTGATAATGCTTCGCCGGCCGTCACTACTTTTCCTTTGAACCTGTTGTCTTTTACCATTTTCGACGATCCTCCCCCTTCTCCCTTGGGCATTTTTTTGAATGCCGGTTATAACCGCCGTGTTACCTGGCCTTTGCATGAGACACAGTCGCAGGTGTCCACAGTGCTCTCTATCCTACCCTGAAAGAGCATTTCGAACATAAAAAATCGTCAAGCAGAGGAGTGGTTTTGAGCTGATGGAATCTTTTCAGGTACTCAAGGGTATTGTAACAACCGAATTTTCTCCGCCAAAATCATCTTTTTCCCGGGCCGGATGAGTTGGATCGGCCATTCGACGCGAACCATCGAGGATATAAGCAAACCGGTGCTCACCGGCTGGAAGCCGGAGGTTCAGTTCCCAGTAGCCGGTGGTTCCGATTTGCTTCATTTCCATGCGCTGCCATCCATTAAACGTTCCGGTCAATTCGACTCGGCTCACCGCAGGCTCAAAGATGACGAATCTTCCGGCAGTCGTCAGTTGATCGGTTGCATCGGTTAACTCTGGTGTCAAATTGAACAGGAAAAGAGCGGCAAGAGCAAATCCGCTACCGACGTAGATCATTGGTCTGAAAAGGTTGCCTATCCATCTCTTCAGACTTGGGCGGATGCGGCTTTCTGCCGGAATTAATAATTTTAGTCTTTCCGGTTGGGTTCGCAGCACTTTCTCCTGCTTAAGCAGCCCCACGGTTTCCTGAAAAAACTCTTCTTCAGAGCGAATTTTCTCAATAAACTGAACCTTTTCTCCCAGGTTGAGTTCGTTGTCGATATACATACTGGAAAGATAGTCCATCATTTACCTCCATCGCTCAAGATCTCCTTGAGCCTGATCCGGGCACGGTGTACTTTCACTTTTACATTTGCCTCGCTGATGTTCATGATCCCGCCTATCTCGGTATAAGAAAGGTCTGCCCCGGAAAGGAGAGCAAGCAGTTCGCGGTCAAAAATCCCCATTTGTTGTATTGCTGCAAGAACCCGTTCATACGTCTGCCGATCCTCAACTGTCTGTTCCGGATTGTTTTTTTGATCGGCATGGTCTTCCGGCTCAAAATATTCTGTTTTAGGCTTCCGAAAGGCATCCATCGCCGCATTTCTGGCAATAGTGTACAGCAATGACCGACTGGCTTGACCAATGTTGCTGTACCGGTGCAGGTAACGGGCAAAACTCTCCTGGACCAGATCACAGGCCAGATGATAGTCCCCGGTCATCCTCAGCAGATAGGCGAACAATCCGTCTTTACTGCTTTTATAGAACACATCGTATTTTTCCATGTGATTGTGGCGAGAAGATTTTTCTGCCCGGAATATTTTCTTTAATTTTTTCCGCGCATCTTGACAGCATCCGAGAGACTGTTTCCGTTCCGGCCCCTCTGGAAGCCGAGCAAAGGATGAGCTATTTGCCGCCGCCACCCGAACCGCCGCCGGAACCACTCCCCCCGGATCCGCTGCCCCCTGCTTCACTGCCGCCGGATTCGTTGCCGCCGGATTCGTTGCCGCTTGCACCTTGACCACCTGAGTCATTGGCTCTGCTAAGGGACTGAGCATGTTGATGTGCAAACTGACCGGGCCCGTTTTGCTGGGCTTCATCGGCAAAGCGATGCCGCAGCTGTTCCATATTTCGAGCTGTATATCGGTTTTGTAACGCCTTGCAAACGGTATCTGACACATCCGTCGATTTGGCACCCAACCTTACCATCGAACGGACTGTCTGCATGGTCTCCAGTGCGAGATCATCGGCCTGGTTTCTTGTTTCCTGGCGAGTCCGGACCTGCAATTGGGTCATTATCATATCCATTTCCTGATCCGTTATTCCTGCGGCCAGACTGCCGGCAATTGCCTCCGCCACACGCTCATTTGTTTTTTGGTCCGCAGAAAGGGATCTGGCCTGTTGGTAGGAATAACTGTAACGATCGCGCACCCGTTCCATTGCCGCTATGACCTGTTCCTCCGGGACCTGTTTGGCCATGCCTTCCATGGCCTTATGCATTAACGGTTCGGTCGGCAAATTCTCTTGGGCCGCATTCTGTATGGTCTGCTGGGCACGGACGATGTTTCGCTCTTGATATCTCTTTTGATGCATCAAGGTAAACATCCTTTCTACCCCAGCTTCAGGAATACCCTGAGTAACCATTTCCTGGGTGAGCTGGCGAACACGCTCCTGCTCCTGAGTCGACAGAGGAGGTTCTTCGGCATAGGCCCACGTCGATAAAACCAAAACAGCAACAAAAATCAGATATGTGCCTTTCATCATAAAAAGATCCCTGCATTAAATAAAAGTGAAGTGCGTTCCTCTCTATAACGGTTGCGCCGCAGAATGGTTACAGTCGAGGTTCAAAAATACAATTTTCCGAGCCAAAATCATCTTTTTCCTTCTTGGGACAAACAGGCAGAAAGGTTTTGCCATCGACTTTATAAAAATACCTGAACGGTTTGTCAGCCGGTACGGTCACCTGCCAGATCCCCTTCCGCTGATTCAGCATCTGGCCCGCATAGCCATTCAGCGAACAGAAGATAGCCACGCTTTTGGCCTCTGGTTTATCGAGAGACAAGGTTAGCGCGCGCCCATTCATTTTCTTACAATGGCCGGAACAACTAGTGAACGCCAGGCAAAATAACACCAATGTAAAATGTATCGATTTCACAGCCACACCTCTTTTGTTTTGGTTGACGGGCCTGTGGTTTTTTGTTATGGCCTGCAAAAGGTCTTCGCAAGTGATGGCAAGAGAGCTGGCCGGGTCATAGGATCCCGATTGTTTGAGATTATCAATAAACTCAAAACTCCCTGCTCGTCAGAAATTCAGGTGGAAAGTAAGTCGTTTTACATACACTTCCTATCAAAGAAATTGACATCATATCAGACCCTGCATAACGAATTTCCAATCTTGCTCGCTTGAAATTCTGCCGGTCAATGCATAGAAATACAAAAGAAGAGAGTACAACAGGCCTAATGCAATTACGACGGGCTTTACAGCGGCGTTCTCACTTGAGCGAAACACCATAGAAAAACTACAAACATATCAAATACTATGCCATTTAATTATATTTTAACAGCACTGCTGATCGTGGGAATAAGTACCATCGCCTATGGCGAGGGCGAGGGCGAGCAAACGGTGCCCGACCACGTCTATCCTGACCTGGAATATGCTCTTGCCCTTTCCCAGTCCTCGACTGACATTGAGCCAAAAGAACTCGCCTCCCTCATACAATTCGTCGGTTCCAGGCCGGACGATTCGAGCATGAACCTCAAGGAGCGGCAGGGAGCATCCGGTGCCTTTTATGCCTTTTCGATCAAGGCCGATCTTGCCCATGTTCTCGACTATGTCTACAATCCGGATATTCCCGTCTATGTCACCATGCCCTCGTCATTGTGGCAGCATGAATGGTTGACCCCGCACATAAACGATGCACTGAAAAATCTGCCGCGCAAAGTAGAATCGGCTGCTGACATCCGCCTTCTCCGTGGACGAGATCGCGAGGTCATCACCCCAGACACAAATACCGGTGGTTATTATGAGTACAACCAGAACCGAATAGTGACAATTATGCCCGGACCAAAGGGACCGGTGCTTATTTCCGTCTCGAGCCAGAATGATTTGTCCGAAGTAGGCAAAAAAGGGTGTGTTGTCGGCGATGACAAGGACTGGAACTATCTCTACTCCGATGAAACAGGATTAAACACCACCGGACTGGGATGGGTGGATTCTTATATGTATCACGCCCATTCTGTGCTCATTTATGTTTTCGATTCTTCAGCAAGCGTGATCCATGTAGGCTCTTTCAAGTGGCTTAATGCAGGGTGGAGCAAAATAAACATGGTGAAGTCGAGCCATATTCTGACCGGGATTAAGCGCTTTGCCGGTGATTTCAAGACAGTGTTGGAGGCGCCCGGCTTACCCGACGCGCAGCTGCTGGCGGAGAAGCATCGACAGCTGCTGCAGAGCAGTAAACAGGATCTGCGCCGAATGGTCTCGCCCTATCTGCAGGCCATGAAAGAATCCGGAGCTTCGAAAGTAAACGCCAATCCCTTCAAAAGCCTTTTAGCTTCCGGAAAATACCTCGAACTAATGAGCCGCGAGGAGTTGGTCAAGGTTCTTCTGCTTGAATATGTCAAGGGATCTATTGGTAAAAAACCGTTGGTTCAAGTTGCCTCCAGCCGGCAAGCGGTTCGTTTTGACTAAGCGATCTCTGATTTTTTTACCGCAGGCGCCCTTCCCCCCGCCAGGACCCTTATCATGAGCCCTTTATTATCATTTGCTCTATATCAGGTCACCTCAACCTTCACGCCACCGGTAATCTGCTGGAGATAATCTGGGCTCAAGGGGACACCTGTGGCATCTGTACCAGCCGCCGGGTATACAAGGTCATACTCATCAAGTGATACGTCGAGCAGAATAGCAACAGAGGTGCCTGCCAATCCGAAGGGGCACACTCCACCTGGAAAAAAACCTGTCGCTTCCTTAGTCTCCTCCGCACTGGCCATCCGGTGCTTGGCACCTGTTGAACGTTTTAGCGCTCCACTGTTGATTTTCCTGTCACCGGCAGCCACCACCAGTCGATACCTATCATCCTTTCCTTTGAAAAGGATGGATTTGGCTATCTGGCCGACAGGCACTCCTATCCGTTGGGCTGCTGTTTCCGCCGTTGGCGTTGATCCAGGCTCAAACTCAAGGGCGGAAAGACCATGACTTGCTAGAAACAATTGCACTTTTTCAGGAATATTGCTCATTTTCAAGACGAGGTTACCCATTTATAAGCTGTTAATTTATCAGTAGCAGATCAGGATTACCAGAGTTGGGTAAGTAAGACAACATCAAAGAGAAATGAGATCAAACCATCGACAAACCGAAAGTCGCCGTTATCAACGGTGGGGCAAGGGCCATTGGCAAGGCAATCTGCGACGCGTTTGTCACACACGGCATTTCTGTCTGCACCATTGACCTGCTGGACAACAATTATTTTGTCGGAGATATCGCCGATGAACAGGTTCTCCGGGTTTTTGCATGCAAGGTCATCACCGAATACGGTGCGGTTGACTATCTGACAAAAAACGCCTGTGCTTCCCGGAGAGTCCTTCGCACCTGCTCCTACGACCATGTCAATTATGTGTTGCGCATGGGATCCCTTTCAACACGCCAGCAGGCATCGGGAATATTTGTATCAATGCAACGGAAGCCAGAGCAAAACTGTATACCCTCATAGATGAAACGGCAGCTTCTCATCAGCCAGTCATATTCACCGGCAAAAGAGGAAATGCTGTACGCATATGTGAAGAAGACTGGAATGCAATATCCGAAACACTCTACCTTCTTTTCAACAGGAAAGTACCATTAAAGTTCTTCGATTATGGACGCTTTACGAGTAGCCGATATTGAGCCGGTTTCTGAGTGGGTTGTCCGCCTGTGAAGTATTTCTGCCTTTTCAGGAGCATCAGCGGCACCCTCACCCCCCACAACAGCAACGTGCTCCTGGGCGCCGGCAGCAAAGTCGTCCCCGACCTCGGGGCCCGGCCACGATTCAGGTGGAAGAAGCCACCATTAACGCTCTCATCGAGCCAATGCCACGGTCACCGGCAACGGCGGTGCGGTGGTGGCGGTGGGTATGACTGCGTCGGCGGACTCGTGGGATATGCTTATGACAACAAAGACCCAGAAACACAGAAAATCAACAAAAACAGTGCCACAAAGACCGCAACACAAGCCTTAAGTTAATGTCATGACGCTGCTTCACTCTTTTTTCTCGTCCAGTTGGGCTAAGATTGCCAGACCAAATCTACGCAAATCTGGTAAGTGCTTCAAATTGAGGTTGCTCGACTGTTCACTATCTTGCAGCTCTTCTCACCAGGGGAATGCAGGAGGAGCAGGTCTGTCGACTGGCCGAAACCCTGTCCCTATCGAGCTGGTTTTCTGGAGCTGGCCATTATTTATGCCCTCATTTTCATGGTGAGAACATTCTTTAATAATTGGATTATGAAAACAGCTATCCAGCGGCAAAACTTGTTGGGGGGAAAATAAAAAAAGCACCCACCGAGTAAACGATAAGTGCTTTATATTTCTGGAGCGGGATACGCGATTCGAACGCGCGACTTTCAGCTTGGGAAGCTAACACTCTACCACTGAGTTAATCCCGCTTGTTTGTGCGCACACTATAGAATCAGGTGAGGATTTTGTCAAAGCCTTTTCTCTTGGCCTGCGCATATCGGCTTGTGGCAGATGTCCCGCCGTGTCCACTCAGCTCTGCCGGCATCCTTTGACAATCAGGGTAAATTCCGATCCCTTGCCCTCCTCACTGGCCACCTCGATTTTGCCGTTATGGGCCTGGGCGATATGCTTGACGATGGCAAGCCCCAGGCCGGTTCCGCCGAGGGTCCGGCTTCTGGCCTTATCACTGCGGTAGAAGCGCTCAAACAGTCGGGGCAGATGTTTTTTGGCAATACCGCAGCCAGTATCCCGCACGACGATCCTTACGGTATTTCCCTGGTCATCTCCACTGACCACGCCCTCAACCGTGACCATATCTCCCTGTTTACTATAGGTAATACCGTTGATCAGCAGATTGACCAAAGCCTGTTCGAGGAGGGTGGTATTCATTTCGACGAGAATATTATCTGCACAGTCGATGACCATCTTCACTCCGGCCTCGTCGGCCTTCAACTGACAGGTCTGGATGGCCGACTCTATCACCGGCCGCAGCGGCCCTTTTTTAAGGCGGATCTGATCCTGTTTGGAATCTTCTTCAATTCTCGACAGGGCGAGGAGATCGTCGATAATAGTGGTGAGCCGCTCGGACTGGCGCAGAACGATGTGCAGAAACCGTTCGGCATCTTCGCGAATATCGAGTGCGCCGTCAAGCAGGGTTTCGACATAGCCGCGAATCGAGGTGATCGGCGTGCGAAGTTCATGGGAGACGTTGGCAACGAAATCCCGCCGCACATTTTCCAGCCGACGGAGCTTGGTTACATCGTTCATGACCACCAGCACCCCGACATTTTCACCGATGCCGTTGCTCAGGGTGACGATATTGGTCTGCAAAAACCGGTCACCGTCAATATCGTGGAAAACTATTTCCTCCTCAAGACATTCCTTGCTCGCCAGGGTATGGCTGATCTGCTGCTGCAGATTGACGTTGCGCACAATCTGCTGCACTATCCGGCCAGGAGCGGTCTTCCTGTCCACGTCGAACAGTTCTGCGGCGGCATCGTTGAGGCTGATGACCCGTTCCTCCGTATCGATGGCGATGACCGCCTCTACCATGCTTGAAAAAACAGTTTCCAGCTGATTCCTATGGGTAATAATGGCCTGAATTTTTTCATCGAGGAGTTCTGCCATACGATCCATGGAGGAGGCCAGGGTAATAACCTCGAGCGACGCGGTTTTTCGCGCCATCGGCAGCATTCTCTCACTGAAGTCCCCCCGGGAAAACCGCTCGGCACTCTTGGTCATCTGCTCCAGCGGTTTGCTGATATTACGGGAAATCAGCAGGGTGATAATACCGGCCAGGAACATGATCGCCATCGCCCCCACGCCTATCCGGATTTTGATCGCAGCCAGGGTTTTCTCCAGTGTGGCCACTGAAACCGAGGTCCTGAGCACCGCACTGACCACCTCACCGCTAACACCGTTTTCCAAAACCTGCTGCAACGGCACCCGCAGCGGAATAGCCACATAGAGGAGCATCTCATCAAGGGTATTGCTGAATCGCCTTGATTTGCCTATGCCGCCGGCAAAAGCCTTTTCTATTTCAAGCCGATGCCGGTGGTTATCCATGACCTTCGGATTCTCATTGGAGTCAGCAACGACCTGGCCATCTTCAGAGATGACGGTGATCCGTGTTCCCGATTCCCGTCCTGCGCGGACGACATATTCCCGCAGCTTTTCCTCCCGCCCCTCCGCCAGATACTCCGTCACTCTCCCACTGATCAGTTTGGCCCGGGCCTCAAGGTCGGCTTCGGTATCGAGAAGATAAAACTCCCTCACGGAGGTGGTACCGTACCAGCCGATGGCAATAACGGTAATAAGAATTGTCAGGATATTGGCCGGGAAAATCTGCCAGACCAGCTTTCTGGGTTTTAACATAGCTCTACGCCTCGGCATCCGGTGTCGATCGATAACGATAGCCGATACCGCGGACCGTTTCGATCATTTTACCGTATTCGTTAAGTTTCTTACGCAGACCAAAGATCTGTACATCAATGGCTCGGGGGGTGATGAGAAAATCATAGCCCCGGGCATGATCTATAATCTGCTGACGGGTAAAAACCCAGCCGGGCTTTGCGGCAAGAAGTGAAAGAATGCTGAACTCCGTCGAGGTCAGCTGCACATCAGCGCCGCTCACCTTCACTTCATGCCGGCCCTTGTCAATCTCCAGCCCGTCGACGACGATTATCGATTTCCGCGATTCATCGGCCTCGCTCTGGTCGGCAAATGCCCGCTTGATCACCGCCTTTATTCTGGCTATCAGAACCTTGGGGCTAAAGGGCTTGGTTATATAGTCATCGGCACCGCACTCGAGGCCGGACACCACATCTTCCTCTTCTCCCTTGGCCGTCAGCATGATGATCGGAATGGAGCGTTGAGTATTCGATTCAACCTTTCTCATCGCCGTGCATACCTGCAGGCCGCTTATTCCCGGTAGCATCAGATCGAGCAAAACACAGTCAATCTCTTCGGTTCGCAGTCGCTCCAAAGCTTCTTCCCCGGAATCGGCACAGGTAACATGAAAACCTGCTCTGATCAAATTATAGCTGACCAGCTGCTGAATATCCGCTTCATCCTCAACGACAAGCACGTTCACTTTACCCATAATTTATTAATTTGTTTTCAACTAGTTGATCAACTTAACCCTGACAGCAACCGCCACACCGGACCATAACCCCGTCAGATTTCCTCCCCGAACATGTCCCTATCGTGTACCATTTTTGGCTCCACCGCAAGTCCCAATCCGCCCTCCTAACCATATCTTAATATTTCCCTAACGGACAATAAACAATCGCCCCCTATTGTAGCACGCATACGTATCGGAAACAGATTTCCGGCATGGCAGGACATAACATTTTCTTAGAGGATTTTATTAATATGGATCACCATTACACCTTTCATCACGAGCTGACAAAACTGAACAAAAAGCTCCTCAAATTAAGCACCATGGTCGAAGAACGGGTGCGTACAGCAGCCCAGGTGATTGAATCGAAGGACCAGGCGGTCATCCAGGCTTTAATCGTCTCGGATTACGAGGTGGATGACATGGAGGTCGAGATCGAGGAGGATTGCCTGAAGATCCTTGCCCTGCATCAGCCGGTGGCCAGCGACCTCCGATTTCTCATTGCGGTTATTAAAATCAACAACGAAATGGAAAGAATTGCCGACTACGCTGTCAATATCGCCAAGCGCGTCGATAATATTTCCAAATTCAACCATCCCGCTGCCATCTCCTATGATTTTTCAAAGATGAGCGACAAGGTCGTCTCCATGCTAAAAAACAGTATTGATGCCCTGATAAATAAGGATGTCAAACTGGCCAGATCGATATTTCATGATGACGACATCGTCGATAAATGCAGAAATCTCTGTTATGTGGACATAAAAGAAAGAATCAAAAAAGACCCTGAGCATCCGGGTTATCATATCAACACCTATCTCCTTGCCCGCCATCTCGAGCGCATCGCCGATCGTGCCGTCAATATCGCCGAGGAAGTCATCTACTTCGTGGAAGGCACTATCACCCGTTTTAACTGAGAGAAATAATCATGTATAGCTATTTACTCCCCTGCATTCTGCTCTTCTCCACCGGGGCCTATTATTGGGGGGCTTCTCGCGCCAACAGCATTGCTGAAGCCTCGGGCGGCATGCGCTCCCTGCACTCCCTGCCAAGCCATTATGGCATGCTCACCGCCCTGAGCAGTGCACTTCCAGCCCTTTTACTGTTTATCATATGGCAGATGGTAGAGGATACTATCGTCACCTCTCTGGTGGCAAAAAGTCTGCCGGCTGAACTTCTGCAGCTGTCCGCCAACGAGCTGACCCTCGTGTTGAACGAGGTGAAAAACGTGGCCTTTGGCGGCTTTGGCGCACACAATACCGCTCCGGCCATTCAGACTGCCGCCGACCTGTATCTATCAACCAGGAGCTGGATGAGAAATCTGCTCGGCATGGGTACCATCTTCTGCTGCCTCGTCCCCGCCGTTATTGCCTACCGAAGTATCAATAAGGATTTACGAGCACGAAATCTGGTTGAAGGCACGGTAAAAATCTTTCTCATCGCCTGTTCAACGGTCGCCATTCTCACCACCCTGGGCATTGTTCTCTCGGTGGTATTCGAGGCATTGATATTTTTCCAGAGCGTCAATTTTTCCGATTTTCTCCTTGGCCTGCAATGGAGTCCGCAAACGGCAATGCGCGTCGATCAGGCAGGCTCTTCCGGAGCCTTCGGCGCCGTACCGGTTTTTGTCGGCACACTGCTCATCGCCTTGATAGCCATGGCGGTGGCCATTCCCATCGGCCTTCTTGCCGCAATCTATCTGTCCGAATATGCCAGTTCCCGCATGCGCACCTGGGCCAAACCGATGCTGGAGATTCTTGCCGGAATTCCAACAGTTGTCTATGGCTTTTTTGCCGCCCTGACGGTAGCGCCGCTGATCAGAGACTTCGGCCAGTCCCTTGGCTTGCAGGTTTCTTCGGAAAGTGCCCTTGCCGCCGGCCTGGTTATGGGCATCATGATCATCCCCTTTGTCTCTTCGCTCTCCGACGACGTCATTCATGCGGTACCCCAGTCCATGCGTGACGGCTCCCTGGCACTTGGCGCCACTCGCTTTGAGACTATCATGTTAGTCATCATTCCCGCAGCTCTGCCCGGCATTGTCGGCAGTATCCTGCTGGCCGTGTCCCGGGCTATCGGCGAAACAATGATCGTTGTCATGGCCGCCGGCCTGTCCGCCAATCTCACCTTCAACCCATTGGAGGCGGTGACCACGGTAACCGTGCAGATCGTCACCCTGCTGGTCGGTGATCAGGAATTCGACAGTCCAAAGACTCTGGCCGCCTTTGCCCTTGGCCTTCTGCTCTTTGTGTTCACCCTGTTTCTCAATTTTATCGCCCTGCGGGTCGTGCGGCGATACCGCGAGCAGTACGAATAAATTGATTACATGGAAATGACGCCCTCATTCAGAACCGATAACATACTATTTAAAAAAAAGAGCCATGAACAGTATTGAAACGACCTCCGACCTTCTGAAACCGACAACAAGACTCAAGCGGCGCTACCGCGTGGAGAGATGGTTTAAACGTCTCGGATTAACGGCCATCGCCCTTTCTTTGTCTTTTGTGGCGTTTTTATTTTTCACCATATTCTCCGACGGCTACACGGCTTTCAAGCAGAGCTATATCGAGCTGGAAGTCCATTTTGCCGCGGAAGAATTTTCCCAGGAAAAACTGGCCAATGCCGATTATCCCGGCCTGGTGAAACACGCGATGCGCACGATGTTTCCCGAAGTCACATCCAGAGAAGGTAAAAAATTTCTCTATAGCCTGATCAGCCCTGCGGCCGCCTACACTTTACAGAATATGGTCGAAGCCGATCCGAAAATGATCGGCACCACGCAGAAGGTCTGGGTATTAGCCGATGACGATGTCGACATGCTAATGAAAGGCAAAATTGACCGCAGTCTCGGTGAAGGGAACAGGCGGGTCCGCGACATCCAGCTCGCCTGGATAGATAGGCTGGAAAGCGAAAATAGGCTGGAAACAAGATTCAACAAAACCTTTTTCACCACCGGCGATTCACGGGAGCCGGAGCTGGCTGGCATCCTCGGGGCGGTCAAAGGCTCATTTTTTACCCTGCTCATCACCCTGTCGCTGTCCTTTCCCATCGGGGTTGCGGCGGCTGTCTATCTGGAAGAATTTGCCCCGGAGAACAAATGGACTGATCTCATTGAGATTAATATTAATAATCTCGCCGCAGTACCCTCGATAATCTTTGGCCTGCTCGGGCTGGCCATCTTTATCAATTTTTGGGGTCTGCCCCGCTCAACGCCCATGGTCGGAGGACTGGTTCTGACCCTGATGACCCTGCCGACGATCATAATTGCCGGCCGTGCTTCGCTGAAATCGGTACCGCCGTCCATACGAGAAGCAGCCCTTGGCGTCGGCGCCTCGAAGATGCAGACGGTGACGCATCATGTCCTCCCTCTGGCCATGCCGGGGATGCTCACCGGGACGATTATCGGCATGGCCCAGGCCCTCGGAGAAACCGCACCCCTGCTGATGATCGGCATGGTCGCCTTTATTGTCGATGTTCCAGGAGGAATAACCGATCCGTCCGCCGTCCTTCCCGTACAGATTTATCTCTGGGCAGACAGTCCGGAACGCGGCTTCACCGAGAAAACAGCAGCGGCGATCATGATCCTGCTGACATTTCTCATCGCCATGAACAGTCTGGCAGTTTTTCTACGCAAGAAATTTGAAATCAAATGGTAACGGAATCCTAATAATTGAAGAGTATCTTTGCCATCGTTCCACCACATAAACGTTCAAACAAACGTACCCAAAAAACCTTACAAGGAGAAAAAAATGAAAGTAACAAGTATCTTCGTAGCGGGCGCTCTGACCCTCGCCCTGACCGCCCCGGCAATGGCTGCCCGTGACTATATTTCCATAGTTGGGTCGTCAACCGTCTACCCCTTTGCCACCGTAGTTGCGGAACAGTTCGGCAAAACCAGTGGGTCCAAGACGCCTAAGATCGAGTCAACTGGATCGGGCGGCGGGTTCAAACTTTTCTGCAGCGGCGTAGGCGTGAACTTTCCGGACATCACCAATTCCTCTCGGGCGATCAAAGCGTCTGAGATGAAGACCTGTGCCGACAACGGCGTCACGGAAATCGTTGAAGTAAAAATCGGTTATGACGGCATCGTCCTGGCCAATTCCAAGACGGTAGAAGCGCTCAAACTGACCCGACAGGATATCTTCCTCGCCCTCGCCAAAGAAGTACCCGATCCGGCCAACCCCGAAAAACTGATCGCCAACCCATACAAAACCTGGAAAGATGTCAACAGTGCCTTGGCCGACACCAAAATCGAAGTTCTCGGGCCGCCGCCGACATCGGGCACCCGCGATGCCTTTGTTGAACTTGCCATGGAGACCGGCGCTGATACTTTTCCTGTCATTGAGGGCATGAAAAAGACTGATAAAGAGGGGTACAAAAGGGTCAGCCAGACCGTCAGAGAAGATGGCGCATACATAGAAGCAGGTGAAAATGACAATCTGATTGTCCAGAAACTTCAGGCCAATCCCACCGCAGTAGGTATCTTCGGTTTTTCTTTTCTTGACCAAAATGCCGACGTCCTCCATGGATCGATCATTGAAGGCGAAGAACCAAACTTTGAAGGTATTGCCAAGGGCGCCTATCCTGTCTCTCGCCCCCTCTTCTTCTATGTGAAGAAGGCCCATGTTGACGTCATTCCCGGTATTAAGGGATACCTTGCTGAGTTCACCAGCGAAAAAGCCTGGGGTGAGGAAGGCTATCTCGCCGACAAGGGCATGATCCCCATGCCCAAAGAGGAAAGGCAATTGTTTAGTAAAAACGTTGCTTCTCTCAAAGTTATGGACATGAAGTAATCGTCGTAAAAAGTAACAAAGAAAGACAGGCAGAGCCGCTCCCATTGTATCCGGAGGGCTCTGCCCCTGAAAATGCAACATCAATAAAGCAACACTATTAAGGCAACACCAATAAGAAAGCGGAGAATACACCATGGAACTCGCATCCAGAACCAGCAATCCGGCCTTCCCGACCATGCTCAGCGGCGACATTATCCGGGAAGCTGACGAGGCGCATGCCTATACGACCGGCAGGAAAACCGTCGGCAGCCCTTTTGTCGACAATCCACGTATGACCTGCAGGGATGTCGAGGTCTACTACGGCGAGAAATGCGCCATCAACAAAATCAGCATCGATGTCGATTGCAATGAAGTTCTGGCTATGATCGGGCCATCCGGTTGCGGTAAATCTACCTTTCTCCGCTGCCTGAACAGGATGAACGACACGGTCCCTTCCTGCCGCGTCATAGGGGAAATCCGCCTCGACAACATAGATATCTACCATCCGTCAATTGACGTCGTACCCCTGCGGGCACGGGTCGGCATGGTCTTTCAGAAACCGAATCCTTTCCCAAAATCAATCTATGACAATGTCGCCTATGGGCCACGGATTCATGGGCTGACCAAAAACAAGGCCGAACTCGATGAGATTGTCGAAACCTCGATTATGAAAGCCGGACTATGGAATGAGGTCAAGGACCGGCTGCAGGAACCCGGCACCGGGCTGTCCGGCGGACAGCAGCAACGTCTGTGCATCGCCAGAGCCATCGCCGTGTCCCCTGAAGTCATCCTCATGGACGAACCCTGTTCCGCCCTCGATCCAATTGCCACGGCCAAGGTTGAAGAACTTATTGCCGAGCTGCGCACACAGTTTTCCATTGTTATCGTTACCCATGCCATGCAGCAGGCGGCCAGGGTATCGCAGCGCACCGCCTATTTTCATCTTGGCGACCTCATTGAGGTAGGACCGACCGATAAGATTTTCACCAATCCCAAGCATCGGCTGACGGAAGATTATATTACCGGCCGCTTCGGTTGAGTTAAGCAAGGCTCAGGGCTCATCGTGACAGAGGTCACAGCTCTGGGAGATTGTCTTGCCGAATGCCGTCTGGTGTTCATCGTCGTGACATCGGAAACAGCCGTATCCTTCCTCTTCGTTCTGATGGCCGAGATGCTGTTTGTAGGTTCCCCAGCTAACCTTCATCTTCGGCCAGACGTTGGCCATATAGGTATCAAGCAGGTAGGCACCTGAGGTGATCAGGGTCTGCTCGTTTGCAGCGACGAAAGACGCCCCATGCCGTTCAGCCTGTAATGCCAGCAGACTTTCCACGATCTGTGCTTTGGCTTCCTCCCGGCTGATATACTCTTTTTGCAGAACCTCCAGACTGTCCTCACGGATACCGGGAATTTCCGGATTGATCTTTTTACTGTACAGGCCAAGATCCACACTGCTTGCCAGGTCATCGTAGACATGCGTCGGCCGGTTATGGCAATCGACACAATCCATGGTCCGCCAGTAGCCTTCCGTGCCGTCTGAAGTTGCCCCGTCGAGGCTGTATTCCTCGGTAACACCGGATGGTTTGGTCACCTTGATGGCGCCGATGGAGGTTCTCTTCTCATCGAGGGAATGATATTCGACCTTGACGTTGTTACTGACATGCCAGTGGATACCTTCGAACGTATCGGTCATCGGATTTCGCCCGCCGATATGCAGGGCAATTTCCTGAATCTGGGCATTTCCCTGGTCATCATTGGTAAAGCTGACAAACTCCTTGATTTTTTTACCATGAAACTTTTCCGGCCAGTGGCATTCCTCGCAGGTATCCTGAGCCGGCCGCAGGTGGGCGACCGGGGCGGGGATGGGCGTGCTGTAACTGCCGTCAAGTACCGCTTTTACCTGCCGTAACCCGGAGAGTTTGGCCTTGACATACCACTCGGCGCCGGAGCCGATATGACAGGAAACACAGCCGACCTTGGCATGGGGTGAACGTTGATAGGCGGTATATTCCGGATCCATAACGGTATGACAAATTGCCCCGCAGAAAAAATCGGACTCGGTAAAATGATAGGCTTCGTAGACAACCAGGGCAAAAACCGTCAAATTGACCACCGACAGAACGAGAATGAGTGTCACCAGTCTCCGGTGACTTCTTTTGCCGAAGTCGATTATCACATTACCCATGTTGATGTTGTCTTTAAACCATTTCTTGCGGCGAAAATACCATGAAATGGGAATGAGCAGCAGACCGAAAACTGCTCCGGCCGGAAAAACGAGAAAAGTGACGATCGCCGCATACGGATTTTCAATCAGCCCCGTGATATGGCCGAGGAGCCCGAGAACGGTCAGGGTAAGACAGACAGTGGTCAAAGCGACACCAAACAGACCGATCGGCGTTTTCATCGACAGGCCGGCCTTTTCCTGCCAGGTGAAATTATCCATATCCACCTTTTTTTCTTCAGTGCCCGGCTTTTCCGGTAGTATCTCCGCCATGGTTTCTCCTATTTTATTTTTTGCCATTCGTGCGCGATGTACACCCCGCCATCCATTATTTTCTGCAGCATGCTCTTCTGTTCTTCCGTCATCTGCAGCTGTTCGGACGAATCACAGAGGAGCTGCGCGTAATTCATTATGCCGTTCAGCCTGTTTGTCGTTTCGTTGACGGTTTCCGCCAGCAGGGCCCTCATATCTCTACCGGCTGATTCCTCTGCCGGCCTGCCGTCTGAACGAAGCGCCAGCAGCTCAATAGCCTCTGCAAGATCGGCCACTTCCTTGACAACCGGCGGTCCAGGTGTGAAGGTGCTGCCCTCGAACCGGTCCGGCTGCAGCCGGCGAGACAATTGCAAAAGCGGTGATACCGTGTTGCGGTGCAGCAGGATGAGAGAAAAACTGGCCAGGCTGATGATCAAAGCTAGGGCACCAATGACCACCTTCTGAAAACTGACGATCTGCTCCCGGGCCTGGCCGACGATGATCCGATCGTATTGCAGCAGGTAGTCGGAGATGGAGCGCAGCTGTTCCTGCAGTTGTTTGCTGCGTTTGATCTTGTCCGGATTGCTTACCGCCTGGCGCAGGAGGATGGCCAGGCCGGTGAGATCTATCTTGTCGACAAGGCCCAGTTTCAGTTCCGCCGACACCTGTTTGTTTTCTTTTAGCCGCGAGAGTTCCGAGTTGAGCTTTTCAACATCGCCGGTAAGCCGTTCCAGCAATTCCCACTCGCCGGCGATAAGCGTTTCGGTAATTGTCTCCCTGATGGTCATGAAGTGAAACAGAGCGCTCTCATTTGCACTGATGACCTGGTTATAGGTATCGGCCAGGCGATATTGATAAATACCCAGGGCAATGATGGTCGCAAGGAGGATGGACACCACGAGAAAGGCCAGCCATACCAGTCTTTTCAAGGAATTCATGGGCGTTAGTTCGCGTTGAACTGGAGACAGTGATCCTTGGCGGGACAGACGCTGCATTCCGATACTTTCTCAATGGTGCCTTCTTCCTCGGCCTTCTTCGTCACGGAGCATTGATAGATAATCTCAAACTCTTCCGCATCGAGGGTTTCCACCTGAAAAAGAATATCCGACAGCGCATTTAAAAAGATTCTCTCCCGTTTGAGAATCTCCACCGCCTGCTTATAACACGATGACAACAATCCCTTAATTTCCCTATCAATCAGGCTGGTTGTATCGTTACTCATGACAAAACGCAGCGAGGTTTCATCGCCAAGAAACGAACTATCGCCGACAGCATAGGCCTGCGGCCCGAGGGCCTCACTCATGCCCCAGCGACAGACCATATTCGTTGCAATCTCTGTTGCCTGCAGCAGGTCATTTTCTGTCCGCGTCGTACGACTGTCAAAGATGATCTTTTCCGCCGCCCTGCCGCCGAGAAGGGTGGTGATTCTGTTGGTCAGATAGGCTTTACTGTATGCGGTCCGATCGCCAAGCGGCAGTTGCTGGGTCTGACCGAGTGCCCGGCCACGAGGAATAATGGTGATCTTATGCACCGGATCGGAACCGGGGAGCATTTTCGCGACAATGGCGTGCCCTGCCTCATGGTGAGCGAGAATACGTTTATCTTTATCGGTGAGAATGACCCCTTTTCGCTCCACACCGAGCATGATCCGATCACGGGCCATATCAAAATGGCTTTTACTGATTGCATCACAACGGTCTCTACCGGCCAGAAGGGCTGCCTCATTGACGAGATTGGCCAGTTCCGCGCCGGTAAAACCGGACGTCATCTGGGCAATTTCTTCAAAGTCAATCTCCGGCGACAGGGTGACTTTTTGGCTATGGACCTGAAGGATTTTCACCCGCCCTTTCACATCGGGCGGCAGCAAGGTGATCCGTCGGTCGAAGCGCCCAGGCCTGGACAGGGCGGAGTCGAGGATATCCGGTCGATTGGTTGCAGCCAGAACGACAATAGTATCTTTTGAGCTGAAACCATCCATTTCAACGAGCAAGGCATTAAGCGTCTGCCCCCGCTCGTCCTGGCCATCGGTAGGCGCTGTCGCCCTGCTGCTGCCCACGGCGTCTATTTCATCGATAAAGACAATGCACGGCGCATTTTTTTTCGCTTCCTTAAAAAGATCCCGCACCCTTGAGGCGCCGACGCCGACAAACATTTCAACAAAATCAGACCCACTGAAACTGTAGAAGGGCACTCCGGCCTCTCCGGCAATGGCCCGGGCAAGGAGCGTCTTTCCCGTCCCCGGCGGCCCCTGGAGCAACAATCCTTTCGGCATGAAGGCGCCAAGCCTGTTAAACTGTTGTGGATTCTTCAAAAAAGAAACGATTTCTTCCAGTTCTTCTTTTGCCTCGGGCACACCGGCGACGTCGTCAAAGGTGACCGACTCCCTGTTTCCTCCCGGGGTGATGAGTTTGTCGCTGGCAAATTTGTTTTTTTCCTCCGCCGTTTTTCTGGCGGAAAAAGATATCCAGACAACGAAAGCAAGGGCAAGGGCCAAGGCAAAAAGCCCCCCCTGGAAATAGTAGGGGGTGTAGTCCTCATGGAAGCTGACTCTCGTGGTTGCAACAGGGATTTCATCGGTCAACCTGGCTGCGTCAGCCACCCTTGCAGCGTACCTGTAGCCCGATATCAGGGTGATATCGGCGTTGTTCCCGGTAAAACGAATCTCAGCTATCGCATTGCCTCTGAGATCCTGAAGAAACTCGTTGTAATCCTTTTCCGGTAATCTTTTTTCCATGTTGAGGAAAAAGCCAACCATGAACAGGGAGAACAAGACGATAAAGAAAACAAAGAGGTTTCTAACAAGTATTGCCATTCGGCCTCCGGAGAGAAGTGATAACAGAGATAACAAAAAGATATTTTTATTATTTTATACAGTACTTTCTATCAGAATTGAACATCGTTCTCACTTCCCGTGTTGTCTCTCTGCATCTGCACATCAATGAAACGGCAAAAAAACGACAAAAAGGGCCGGGGGATAAGAAAACCCCGGCCCTGCTCATACAATTTTTCGGTGGAAGGCGAAGCGAACTTCGTCTGCTGCTTACATTCCGCTTACCGCCTTTACCCAGCTGCCGACAAGTTGCAGAGGACCACCGCTCGCAGCCAGCCCACCGACGATGCAGGCAAGACTCCACACGCCGACAGCGACTCCAAGAATTGCCACAAAAGTCATGCTCACTTTGGAAACCTCTGTCGAAACACTTGTCTTATCGGTTACCCTGGTCTTTTCTCGCTGTTGAATACGTGTGTTGTGTGCCATTTTCATCCGCCCCTTGTAATGGAGAAGTATAGAAGAGATTCTATTTTATATTACTAGCCGATAACCGCTTTTAACCAGTTGGCGGCAAGAGCAACGGGACCACCACTTGCAACCATGCCACCCACCAGACTGGCCACTGCCCAAAGGCCTATTGCACAGGAAGAGATTCCGATTACCGCAAAACTCACCCTGGCTACCTGGACGTCCGCTTTCTCGTTTGCCCGAACCACACCTTTTGTTTTAACTGCTGCTCTTTGAGTTCTCATCGTCTTCCTCCATTGCTGGTTCTTATCTGCACCGGCTGGCCTGGTGACCGGTTTCCGTGCTTGTCTTGCTCTTTTTATTGCAGGTTACGTGCCACAATTTCACCTCAAGCCGCCGCACAAGGACTAAGGTTTTAATATAACATGACATTAAATATTTATTTCGACGTAGTCCACTGCATCATCGCCGACAAAAAATGCGATAACATCGGACCGGAAGGCGGCACATTCAAGCCAACCCACTGTAATAATTAATTGTTGTTATCTTTTTGCCGCAAACGGCGGGACACAGCAGGTGATGCAACAGATGGTGCAATAGTGTTGCAAGCGAAAAATAGCCAGCCGGCGCAGCATTTTTGCGACATATCTGCCACACATTTGCAACACGAGGTTCGGCTGTCGACTGGTTGCCAGCTGCTGTTCGACATAGTGCCGGGTAATGGAGATCGGCGCAGTGCCGCAGGAAGGTGCAAAGCAGCTCGGGCTGCAAAGAATACTTTGTCATACCTTTCGGCTATCCCGGGATAACGCTTCCTCAATATCCTGGTGAAGCGCCTTTCAGACTGTCCACCAGGGCAGAGACGGCCACCTTGGGCGGATAAAAAACGAGCAGAGGAACAAGGTCCTCTGCTCCGTTCGTCTCGATCAGTTCAGCTGCAAACTTCCGGCAGATCCCACCAAAAGATTCCCGGAGTATTTCGACAGCTTCTCCGTCCACCACTTTTTTCCGGTATCTGGTCACAAAGGCCAGATGGACGTGTAAATTGAAAACGTCATGTCATCCGGTTCGAATCTGGTTGTTTGTAGCCATAGACCAAAATATAATTTACCTTATGAAGGTACGCAAGGCATTTACAGAGAGGCTGAAGGTCAAACAAGATCAAAAGAATCCGCAGCGGTTTCCCCGGTTCAAGAAAAAAGGCCAGGGCATCGATTCCTTTCGATACCGGCAAGATTTCAAGCTGGATGGGGATCGGGTTTTCCTGCCCAAGGGAGGATGGGTTCGATTTATCAACAGCCGGGATATCGAGGGAACACCAGGAAATGTCACCGTGTCCAGGCGGGGGGATCATTGGCAGGTCTCGATTCAGACCGAGCGGCAGGCTGTCGAACCAAGACAAAAAATAACCCGGCTGCCTAGGCGTATTGCCGACGCCGGTAACGACTCTCTTCACAACGCCTCGTCCACTATCGGCAAAAACCACGCGGTAGTGTGTATCGAGGATGTAAAGATAAGGGATATGTTTAGATCGGCATCGGCAACAAGCGAAGCACCAGGTAAGAAGGTCCGGGGAGAATGTCAAAACTTATAGCGCTTCATCTTGCGGTACAAGGTACTCCGGTCAAAACCGAGGAGTTTTGCCGCCTTGCTTTTATTACCGCCGACGGCCTGTAAGGCCTCGACAATCCGGGCCTCTTCACTTTTAAGGGTCTGATACTGCGGGTACGGCGGCCTCCCGGTTGTCGTATCCGGCGGGGTGCGGATTTCTTTGCAATCTAAGGCCGCTAAATCTGCACCGGGTGCGGCAAGTAAGAGTTCCTCTGACAAATGCTTCTGCAGCAGGGTTTTTCCATTGCAGAGAACACAGGCTCTTTCTATGACGTGCCGCAGTTCCCGGACGTTACCCGGCCAGGGATATGCCTTTAGGATGGCCATCGCCTGGTCGGAAATATTAATGATCTTCTTGTCCAGCTCACCACAAAATTTGGCCAGAAAATGGTGCACCAGCAGGGGAATGCACTCCGGTCGCTCGCGAAGAGGCGGCAGATGAATCTCGACCACCTTCAATCGGTAATAGAGATCTTCCCGAAAAACACCCTCTTTGACCTTCTGCCTGAGATCGACATTGGTGGCGGCGATAATCCGTACATCGACCTGGACGAAACGATCCTGTCCCACCGGGTTAAAGGTCTTTTCCTGCAGAAAGCGCAGCAGGCGCAGCTGCATTCTCGGCGAGATATCGCCGATTTCATCAAGAAGAAGGCTCCCTTTATCCGCCAGCAGCAATCTCCCGGACCGGTCACGGTCCGCCCCGGTAAACGCACCTTTTTTGTGGCCGAAAAGCTCACTCTCCAGTAAATCTTCCGGCATAGCCGCACAATCGACCTTGACCAGAAGGCGGTCGCTTCTTTTACTTTCGGCATGCAGCGCTTCGGCGGCCAACTCTTTGCCGGTGCCTGATTCTCCGGTCAGCAGTACAGCCGTATCAACCCTGCCGACATTTTCGATGAGACGGTAAACCTCCTGCATGATATCGCTGGCGCCGATAAACCCATGAAACTGTATCCGCTTGTTTTTTTTATCTTCCGGCAGACCGAGGGTGATATCGCGAGCAACAATCACCGCACCGTTAAATTCTTCGACCTCATCCCTGATTGGTGCGGCGTTCAGGCTGATCATCCGGACAGCGCCGTCGGGTTTATAACATTCTACCTGATGCTCCCTGACGACATCTCCATTTTTAACGACCTTGCCGGCATCAAGGAAACAGGCCCGCCCCATTTCACCCGGCAGATCCTTCAGCTTGTGCACGGCGCTCGGATCTATCTCTCCCAGCCATTGCCGGGCGGTATTGTTGAGCTGGATGATTTCCAATTTTTCATTAACGGTGATGATCGCATCACTCACCGATCGGAAAATCACCTCGAGGTATCGTCTAAATTTTTCATTTTCACGCTGCAGGGCGCTTTTTTCCATGGCCAGCTGCCAGTGTTTCAGAGCCTGGCGGACAAAACGCAGCAGTGTTTCCTTGTTCACCGGTTTGGAAATGTAATCAAATGCACCAAGGCGTACCGCCTCGGCGGCACTGTCCAGATTTGGAAAGCCGGTTATCATCACCACCGGACACTGCACGCCGGTTTGTCTGATATAACGTAGAAGATCAGTGCCGCTGGCGCCTTCAAGGACAATGTCGCTGATGATCAGATCAAACGGCTGTTCATTGATTAACGCCAACGCCTCTTCGAGAGTTGACGCGGTGGTGATTGTGCCGTAGCCTTCCCTTTTTAAAAACATCTCAAAGGTAATGCGTATGCTTTCCTCGTCGTCGACGATCAGGATATGAATATCCTCTTTCTTTATGTCCATTACAGCTCCACGGCGGGAATCTCGACAATCATTTCCGTGTATTTATGCAGCATCGAATCGACACGGAGAAAGCCGTTATGATTCTTCACAATACCATAACTGATGCTGAGTCCAAGCCCCGTGCCTTTACCGGCCGGTTTGCTGGTAAAAAACGGGTCAAAGAGTTTATCCAAGATCCCCTGGGGTATCCCGGTTCCATGATCTCTGACGATAAGACGGCAATACTTCCTGCCATCAATTGCCACAGCCGTGGTAGAAAAATGCATCTTTTTATCCGGCGAGGGCTCGGGATACCTTTCATTGAGGGCATAACGGCTGTTGCTTATCAAATTAAGCACCACCTGCATGAGTTGTATGTGGTTGCCGATTATCGGTATCGAGGGCGAAGGAAAATCCGTAGAAAGAAGAATACCGTCATTTTTCAATTGGTGTTCGACCAGAGATATGCTGTCGGCAACGACCCCATTGACGTCGACCAGGGTCAGCTCATTTTCGTTTCCCCGGGCAAAAGAGAGCAAATTGTAGGTAATAGCCGCGATTCTTTCTCCTTCCTGGACGATCCGCCGCAGAATCATGGCCTGTTCGCTGTCTTCCGGACTATCGTCATAGAGCAATTGGGCAAAATTGATAACGCCGTTAATGGGATTGTTCACTTCATGGGCAACGCCGGCGGCCAGCTCGCCGATAGCCGCCAGTTGCGCGGTACGAATAGACTCAACCTTGCGCACCTCGTCCTGGGTGAGTTTTCTGGCAATGAGCAGAATCAGTTCCTTGCCTTTCGGCCCCTGCTCCACCGGCACGACGCTCAGACTGTATTCTCCATTGAGACCGGGTAACCTGGTATCCTCGACCCGGCTGGATCTGGTCAGGAGGAACTCTTCCAGCGGACATTTTATATGGGGCCAGCGCCCGCCGTGGATGATCTGGCAGACCCCTTTTCCTTTCACCTCGGCAAGGGTCTTGTTCGCCGCCTGCAACAACGCACCATTCACCTGGACGATTTCGCCCTGCGGCGTGACAACGAGTAAGGGATCCTTGCTCGAGTGAAAAAGGGCCGCGCCAACCCCCTTAGGTAAGGACGGCAAGCCGTAGGTGCTGTTTAGACCATCGGTCTTAGCCAGCATTTCGGGCAAAGGTGGGCGGTCACTGGTCATCGAGAGTCCCCGTTGAGCGGTAATTTCTTTCCTGGATCTGCCGCATATGCGTCTGGACAAAAAGCATATAGTTTTCCACGGCACAACCTCCGACAGGTAACTTTCTCTTCATCTTCACGTTTTTTCCAATAAAAATCAACAACGAAGAGACCTGACAGATCTTCCCATGTCCTGTCCGATACATTTCCTACCTCGACACCCCAATCTCTATGGACTAGGACTTGTCCGAACAACCGTTTAAGTATATAGTGAAATAAATAATTTTTGCATCTGAAACCAACCCCTGCCAATGAGGAGAATATGGCGTTTTCCCCTGCTGTTGCTGAGTCGGAACTTCTGGCCAGCGGCTATGTTACCGTCGACGAAAATTGGGTTGTTACCAACTGCAACCAGAAAGGTTCCATCATTCTTGACCGGGACCCCAAGGACATAATCGGCAAACAGTGTCGCGACGTCTTCTCAAAAGACCCCCGCTTTGCCGGCATCTGCTCACATATTATTTCCCTCAGTCTAAAGAAAGATCATCGTGACGTTGAATTAACGATCAGTAACCCTGTCACCGGGGAAGAAAACGCGGTACGGGTGAGAATCATCCTCATTCCCGGGACAAAAGGAGCTCTTGTCGGGGCGATTATCGGCTTTGCCGACCTCTCTGAACCCCTGGCCGCCAGCCGCCTTGCCCTGAACAGTATTGCCGAGGGGGTATTTACCGTCGACAAAAACTGGCAGATTACCAGTTTTAATGCCGCCGCAGAAAAAATCACCGGCTATAAGGAAGAGGAAGTACTCGGCAGCTGCTGTAAAATAATATTCAAGGCCAATGTCTGCCGGACCAATTGTGCCATTTCCGATTGCATTCACACAAAATCAGTGGTCCAGGAACGGATGGCCTATATCGAAGCGAAAGACGGCCGATCTGTTCCGGTAAAACTGAGTGCCGCGCCCATACTCGATATGTACGGCAATGTCATCGGCGGCGTGGAAACCTTTACTGATATCACCGCCACCCTGCAGTATGAACTTATCTTTCAGGCCGTCGCCGATGGCATTATTACCGTCAATGCGGAAGGCAAGATCACCTCGTTCAACCGGGCTGCGGAAAAAATTACCGGTTACACCGCATCCGAGGTGCTGGGTCGACTGAGTTCCGAGGTCCTTCTCTCCAGTAAGAATTTCCGCAGCTGCCCTTTGAGCATCTGCATGGAGCAGAAAATTACCCTCGTTGACCAGGAACTTTTCATGATCGGCAAAGACGGCTACTCCATCCCCGTCAGTGTCAGCGCCGCGCCCTTTATCGGTCATAACGGCGATATACTAGGGGGCGTCCAGTCCTTTAGAGACAATACCAACCGCCTCCAGAGAGCACTCATCCTCGATTCAGTCGCCGACGGCGTTTTCACCGTGGACCGTGAGTGGCGCATCACCTCCTTCAACCTTTCCGCCGAGCTGATCACCGGCTGGAACCGGGAATCGGCCATCGGCCGCTACTGCAGCGATGTCTTCTGTTCGTCCATCTGCGGGAAAAACTGTGCCATAGCCGAAAGCCTTTACAGCGGTCTGCCCGTTGCAGGCCGAACAATTACCATCAAAAACCGCAATGGGAAAAAGGTCTCGGTGAGTATCAGTGCCGCTCCGCTGGTCGACCACGACGGCAACGTCCTCGGCGGAGTAGAGACTTTTCGTGATCTCAGTGTGGAGATGAGCCTGCGGCAGCAGCTGTCGAAAAAATATACCTTTGATCAGATTATCAGCAAGAGTCCCGCCATGCAGCGCATATTTCAGATCATGCCGGAGATATCTAAAAGTGAAAGCAATGTGCTCATCCTCGGGGAAAGCGGTACCGGAAAAGAGCTGGTGGCCAGTGCCATTTTCCATGCCTCGGCCCGAAACGACAAACCTTTTATTGTGGTAAATTGCGGCGCCCTGCCGGACACCCTGCTGGAATCGGAGCTCTTCGGCTATAAGGCCGGGGCCTTTACCGACGCCCGCAAAGACAAAATCGGTCGTTTTGCCGCCGCCGAAGGGGGCACGATCTTTCTCGACGAGATCGGCGATATCCCCCATTCCCTGCAGGTAAAACTCCTCCGGGTTCTGCAGCAGAAGGTATACGAACCCCTGGGATCAAACGTGCCGATCCAGGCCGACGTGCGGATAATCGCCGCCACCAATAAAGATCTTCTCGAACTGGTCCAGCAGGGCACATTCAGAGATGACCTTTATTACCGTCTCAACGTGGTCAACATTCTGCTGCCTCCTCTCCGTGAGAGACTTGAAGATATTCCCCTGCTCCTGGAGCATTTCGTCAAAAAATTCCGGGCGGAAAAACAAAAAGATATTGTCGGCATAAGCGATGAGGTCGTCTCGCTTCTAATGAAATACACCTATCCAGGCAATATTCGCGAGTTGGAAAACATCATCGAATACGCTTTTATCCTCTGTCCCGGCGGCTATATCCAGCTTGAACACCTGCCGGCAACATTTAGTGGGGAGGAAAAACCAGTGGACGCCGCATTGCTTTCGGCCTATGAAGGACACTCGCTTGATGAAATTGAAAAAAGTGCCATCGAACTTTCTCTGCAACGTAACAAGTGGAAGAAAATGCTTACCTGTAAAGAACTGGGGATCTCAAAAGATACCTTACGGAGAAAAATCGAAAAGTATCAGCTGACCAGTATCCTCGAGACAGGAGGTTAATTTTCCTCTCACCTTCATCTGGTAAAGGGAGCGTTTCCTGTGGAAGAAACACTTATGCCGAAGATCTTTTCCAGCAATGGCCCCGCCTGGCGCTTTTTTAATTTTCCAAATAAAAACATTGAGATGCGACTTTTTGTTCAATATACCTTCACCGTACTCGCTTTGACCTTTTACGGTGGCCAGGTCTGACCGTTTTTAGCCTCGCTGTCCCCCGTGCACCTGGGGACAATTATTCTTGTCGGCTTTGGCGCAGCCCTGCTCGTCAGACCTTTTTTGCGCCGGGTCTTCGTCCAGAAGGCGACATCTCTCGCTCAAGCAAAAAGGGCTCTTATCCTCGACTTCGGGCTATGCTGCAGTGCCGGTATTGTCATTAACAGCTATAATAAAATCGTCTTTGATGTTCCCCTGTCCAGTATCACCTCGCTGATGATCGGGTGCGTTATCGCCGGCTTTTTCATTGGCCTCGACTCCTCCCTGGCTCAGGAGAGAAAGGTTATTCTTTTGGCAGAGGCAAAAGATGCCTTTTCATCTTCGCCCGGACGTCTTTTTCCCATGACCCGAAAATTCACCTTTGTTGCGGTGACCACCTCGGTTCTGGTATCCCTCGTCCTCATTCTGGTTTTTAATCGGGATATCGCATGGTTGACCCAGACCGTTCAGGACGCCCAGTCCATTCGTGCGGCGCAGCTCTCGGTCATCAGGGAAGTTTTTTTTATCATGGTTGTCCTCATGGTGCTGATCGTCAATCTCATCTTTTCCTACTCACGCAATCTAAAACTGCTTTTCGACAATGAAACCAGCGTGCTGGAACAGGTACGCCAGGGGAACCTGTCCGCCAAGGTTCCTGTTGCCAGCTACGACGAATTCGGCATCATCGCCGAACATACCAACCATATGATCGATGGATTGCGGCATCGGTTTAAATTGATTACTTCCCTGAAACTGGCTGAAGAGGTGCAGCAAAATCTTCTCCCGCGGCACAGCCCTCTGCATGAAAATTTTGAGATAAGCGGCACCTCCATCTACTGTGATGAGACCGGCGGCGATTATTACGACTACTTTCTTCTCCCGGAAGACAAGATCGGCATCGCGGTAGCCGACTCCTGCGGCCACGGCATCGGGGCAGCGATGCTCATGATTTCCGTCCGGGCCTTTCTCACTGCAGCCGTACCCAATTACCAGAGTCCGGCCCAGCTCCTTCAGGTTATCAACAGATATGTCACCCGCGACTGCTCAAAATCCGGCCGATTTACGACGATGTTTTTCTTAGAAATCAACCCGAGACGATCCGAGCTCAAATGGGCTCGGGCCGGCCATGAACCGGCGGTGGTATTCCATGCCGCGTCCCAATCCTTTTCGCAGCTCGGTGGCCCGGGGCTTGTACTCGGGGTAGATGACGACTTTATTTTTGAGGATAACACCACGTCGACCTGCCTGGCCGGCGATATTATTCTTGTCGGTACCGACGGCATCTATGAAACGCGCAATAGAACCGATGAGATGTTCGGTCCAGAACGGCTGCAGAGGGTTATCCGCGAGCACGCGCATGTTTCGGCGCGAACAATCCAAGAAGCTCTCGTCCAAGAGATCGAATCCTTTCGAGGAGTTGTGGTGCAGGAAGATGATATCACCCTCGTCGTCATAAAATTGGTCTGAGCATCGGCTGACGAAACAGCTCGCCGCTTTTCACCTTGCACTGCTTTCACTTGACGCGTTGTATTTCCACAGCCACTGATTTTTTTTCCTCGTCTCTCCTGTTCCACCCTTGCACCCTTGGACAACATCTGCTACTTTTCTCGGCATTATTCGACGGCGGTCTCGGCTACCCGCCTTATCAAAACCGATTCATCTGCGATGTTGGTTTATAATAGGGGTTAGCCTCTCCGCTCTCTGCAACGTGTTGCTCATTAACCCTGAGGCTTTATTATGACCACATTTTCTCTAAATCTCGGCACGCTTTCCAACGAAGTTCTTTGGTTCCTCCTGCTCCTGGCCAATTTTGCCGCCATTCTCTTTTCCTATAGATTTTTCGGCAAACTCGGTCTCTATATCTGGATACCCATTGCCACTATTCTCGCCAACATTCAGGTTCTGAAAATGGTCGACCTGCTGGCGATAGGGGTCACTCTCGGCAATATAACCTACGCTTCTTCCTTTCTGGTCACTGATATCCTTTCCGAAAACTATGGCAAAAAGGCGGCAAGAAAGGCCGTATTCATCGGTTTCTTTTCCCTGACCACCACGGTCATCATCATGAATATCGCCCTGATGTTCAAGCCGAATGAGTTTGATTTTATCCAGGAGAGCCTGCGGAACATCTTTGCCCTTCTGCCTCGAATCGCTCTGGCATCTCTTGTCGCCTACGGGATATCGCAGCTGCATGACGTCTGGGCATATGATTTCTGGAAAAATCTCTTTCCAGGCATGAAATTTCTCTGGCTGCGCAACAACGCCAGCACCATGATCAGCCAGTTACTCGACTCGGTGATTTTTACCTTTATCGCGTTCTGGGGCCTGCTGCCCCAGGCCGAATTTATGCAAATTCTTATAACCACGTATGTTTTGAAATGGATCGTCGCCGTTATCGACACGCCATTTCTCTATCTGGCCCAGCTTATGTTCACCCGAGGGATGATAGCAGCAGACGTTGACAATGAGGAATAGGTCAGGTTGCACGAATAATTTTTCCATAAAAAAAGGTTTGCCCAAGGACGTAGGACAAACCTTTTTTTATTGGCCTGAAGACAAAGAATCAGGAGGGTGCCTGCGTCTTTTCAGCGCACCTTTCGATCCTTTGTTTTTTCTTTTTTTTTGTATCCTGTGCTTTGTTTCGGGCGGCGACATCTCGCTCCTTCGCCTTTCTTTCGGCCTCTGCATCGCCGGCCAGACGAAGACTTCTCGGGATAGCCTTGTCCACTAAGGCCCCACAGGTACAGTGGATTTCCTTTGGACAGTCGGCTATTTCATGGCAGGTGGCATAGCGCAAAAGCCGTTTAATTCCAGCGATAGAAATGCCCTCATCATGAATGAGCCTGCGCAGACAGCCTATCCAGGTAATATCATTTGTCGAGTAGAGCCTTCTGTTGCCTTCACGACCGGGTTTAATCAGGCCTTCATCTTCGTAAATCCGCAGGGTACGGGGATGAACGTCGAGTAATTTCGCGGCCACGCCAATCGGGTAAATAGGCAAATCTTTCCGTAACGGCTCTACCTTGGATTTATTTTTCACTCTGGGTAATCTCCTGCAACATGGATTTGTAACTGTCGTCCCCAATTTAACTTCGAACAATGGGAGAAAAATTGGGGATCAGACCACAGCTCAGTGGTGTTCAGAGACATGTCCGCGAAACAATTTTTCCCCCATAAAGAAGGTCAGCCCACAAAAGGCCATACCGCCCAGCACAACGAGATTTTCATGCAGGCTAGGCATATAGGTGAGCAACTCCGGGTAATCAACCAGTCCCATACCATGGTAAGCCGGTACCAGCTGGCCGACAATCACCAGGTCGTAGCGCATAAAAAAGATCCCGACCATACCTGCCAGTGCGGCGATAAACAGGGCATTCATATTCCGGCCTTTTACCGCCAAAATGATGACGAAGGGGATAACCATGCCCAGTGCTACCTCACCGATCCAGAAATTCCACGCATACTGCCCCGTTAACAGCGTCTGCATTGCCTCGTATTTTCCAGGAGGTTGACCGGTGACACCGGTAATCATCTTCCAGGCGGTGAAAAAGATGATGATACCCATCATCAGAGCACCCATCTTCGCCACACTTTCCAACGATTTTTTCATCTTCTCACTCATTTTCCAGCCATTGAAGCGATAGGCAATGTAGGTAAAGAAGATAATTGCCACACAACCGGACATCGCCGCCGAAGTAATGAAATAGATTGGCATATAGGGGCCGTGCCAGAATTCGCGACCATTCAATAGTCCAAAGACCGCTCCAAGATTGGAATGGGCAACGATACCGGTCAAGAGTCCGGCCAGCCCAAAACCGGTGGCGACCTTATGATTATTCATCTGCAGCATGACGAACTCAATCATCATAAAGAAGAGATAGGCGCCGTACAGGGTACCCATCCACCAGATGTTGGAGGTAGGATTTGCCCCGATGACATTGCCCACCGGCATCCGCCAGGAGTTTTCAATCTCGAAGGCAATGACCAGAAAACCGGCAATGATAGTGCCAATGGACATAAACACCGCCCGTTTGGCAATTGGGTTGAAATTTTCAAAGCCGAAGACATGCCCCACCGAAGAGACGATGCACAGCCCCGTCGACGTCACCACGAAAAAGACATAGGCCGCAATCAGTATGCCCCAGGGCACACCACGACTTACCCCGAAGGTATGTTCATGGCCCACATACAGGGAATGGATTCCGGCGGCAACCCCGACAACGGTGAGCAGCGCCAGCACCCCGATTGTCAGGGTGTACTTGCCGGATCCGGCCGCTTCCAGACCTCCTTCCTGGGGAAGGATTCCTGCCAAGACATTGTTCATTTTTCACCTCTCTAAAAATAGTAAAGCTGGTTTATGTTTATGTTTATCTTTCTCAGGAAAACGGCCAATTACCGGTATTCCTCCAAAAGGTATCTAAATACGGTTTCACTTTTAGATCGTATAATGTGTGCAATACTGCACTCCCTATCCAAAATATGAGAAAATAGATTCCTTCCATAGCACCTCCTGCTCCAGTATCCGGCCATTCAATCATACGAGTGGTCGCCCACCTGCTCTTCACCATGCAAAACTAAAATCAGCTGTACATCTTACAATTTCAATTGTCAAGTAATTGATCACAGAAAATATGCAGCTGTTCCTTAACAGCACGGCACAAAAATCACAAAAAAAGTTCTTTAGTTTTGATTTTATTGTATTTTATTTTCTACGCAGGCGAGCAGGCATTCATATTTTATCCTTTCCAATAGGACGCATTTATCGTCCACCTATTACACTAGACGCATTTTGCGCCATAAATATTGTCGAGAGTGGTCAAAAGATCCCGACCAGAAAACAGGAAAAGAGGGCGGAAAAAACCGAGCATGTCGGCAGATGTGCCGCGGGATGGGAGGCGAAACCGTCAGAAAGGGAATGTAGTCCGCGAAAGACGCGGCACAGCAAAAGATTCAACGCGGCGAGAACAGAGAACGAGGGGGGGGGGAGACGCGGTGATATCAATGCCTAGGCAGCGATATCATCATTCATTGGCGGCGGAACAATCCTGGTAATCTTTTTGGGCACCAAGGTATTTGAGAAAAAGGCGGAACAGCGTCTTCTTTTTTCAAAAGGACAATCTATAAGATTCCAGCAGGGGGTGTATTTGAGCAGTTTTTTGACGGAGTTTATACTGAGTCCATGCTCGTGCACCATTTCCCTGAGACACTCAATCCACTGGATGTCACGCAGGGTGTAATATCTCCAGGATCCTTTTCGTGCGGGACTGATGAGGCCGGCATCCTCATAGTTTCTCAAAGTACGTGGATGAACGCCGAGCATTTCAGCCGCGGTACCTATAGTGAAGAGGGCCTTATTTTCTTTCATATCTTTTTCTCCCTTGTCATTCTTCCGGCGAGGAACAGAAATTCTGTCGCCGCGCCGGAAGCATCGGTCATAACGGCAAATTCCGGGTCAATCAGTGAGAGGCCTTGCCGCTGAAAATGCCATCGAGAAATCGCTCTCCCAAAACGAAACCCAGGCCGACTACGCCGAGTCCGGCAACCACCAGAAGGTATTCAGAAGCAGTAGGCATATAGGAGAGATACTGCGGCACACCAACAAGGCCATAATCACTGGGGACGATCTGACCGGAGACAACCAGGTTATAGCGTGAGAAAAACTGTCCCACCAGGATCATCAGCGCAGCAGTGGACATGGCATACATTGAATTTAGCCGGCTGACAACCAGAAGAAAGCAAGGCAATACCAGGCCGATACCTATCTCAAAGACCCAAAAGCTGGTGGACAGCGGTCCATTGATCATCGAATTGGCCGCCATGATCATTTCGTCATTGCTGCTATAGGCGTTGGCAAACTTCCATGCAGTGGCGAGGGTGACGAGAAATGTCATAAGAACCATTATCTTACCAGCGGTCTGCAAGCCGCGAAAGGTATCGTCACTCATCGGTCTTTTCTGGAGGATATGGCTGTAATGTGTAAACATCACTATCGCCGCAGCCCCTGACAAGACGGCACAGGCGAGAAAGAATACCGGCAGCTGCGAACCGTACCAGAAGGGTCGCGAGGCAAGCGACGCAAAGACCGAACCTAAATTACTGTTCGCCAGCGCCTCGGTAATTGCCCCAACAACGCCGAGAAAAATTGCGATCGAATAGCGTCTGGTGATGATCAGAAAAAGCTCGAGAAACATCACCCCGACAGCCATGCCGTAAAGCGTTCCCATCCACCAGATATTGGACGTCACATTGGGATACAGGACAACCCCGAGAGGCATGCGCCACGGGTTTTCGATCTCCAGACCTATCACCGTGAAAGCGCCAAGAAGCGAAATAATCGACAGCCAGACCATCCGATTAGCTAGAGGCGCCATCTGATTGCCGCCAAAGGCGTGGCTAAAGGCCGCCAGAACACAGAGTCCCGTGGAAATAATAGCGAAATAGGCATACACTCCGATAAGCATTCCCCAGGGCATCTCCCGCGTGTTGGCAAAGGCGTGATGATGTCCTACCCATTGCGCGTAGACTGCTGCGGCCACCCCGATACATATCATAAACAGACTCAGCCACATCAGCTTATTCGCCGGCAACTTGACGGCTGTCGGTGCAGTGGTGATAGACATATTCCCTTCCATTGTGTATCTCCTTCTTTTTAAGACTGGTTTTATTAGATTGAACGATCGTTGCAGTTACTTTACGGCTATTGATTCCGGCTCCCGATGGTCATTGTCCTCCAAGCCCAGTTTAACAAGGGCTATCAATGCAATCGGAGCGCTAAAGGGGCCGAGGACGACAAACAGGACAAATGAGAGGACAAACCAGAACCATTCGCTGACCTGCTCCACCAAGATCCGGAGACTGTAAAAAACACTCTCAACCGATCGACCTATTCCTTGTTTCTGCAGTGTAGCCGCCATGACAACCTCCTCCTATTTTTTATCAAAAACATCCTTAAGCTACCTTTAAGTTAGCAAGAGATATGCCATGATTCAAAAGCCATGGAGAACATGGCCCTCGAACAATACACCCTATTGTTTTTATTAATATTTTGAACAAAAAGTTCGAAAGAGAAGGCAGCCACACAAGGGAAACTCTTCCCCTATTGGGCGCAATACGCGCCACAACCGCGTCAAACCATAGGCGCATTTTGCGTCCAACTGGGAACGAGGGCATGTTGCTGAAATAACGAACTTATTTTGCACTACAGAAAAGAAAAGACTTTCCAGTCGATGATACAGCAGACGGAAGGGGAGGAGAACTACTTACAATATTTTCTATATTTCCAAATATTTAAAGAGAAATATAACGCATTGGGCGTATTTTGCGCCGTGACACAAGAATAAGCCGGAAACGTTGGGAGCATACTGCGGACTAAAGACGAAGCGGCGGACAAGAAAAAGGACCGTGCGAGAACGGTCCTTTTTCTTAAACGATGGTTAAGGCAAATATTTATTTTCTCGTCTCAATGTCCTTTTGCGGCAGAACCATCGTCACCAAGCAGGCGGGCGTGCCCCCGCACCCCGATATGGCAGGTTGTACAGCGGGTATTCGAGGCAAAGGCCGTTGAGCCGTCATGGCAGGCGCCGCAATAGCCGCCCTCGTACAAGGTCGCCATGGTGAAATCCTCATTTTCCTCGGCGGCCCCAGCCTCCATGGCAAACAGCTCGTCATGACAGGAATCACAATCGAGACCGGCATCCATGGTGTGTGTTTTATGATGAAAAACAACTGATTTGACGGGCTTTACCCAGATAATGGGATCTTTGGGGCCGTAGGTGTCTTCATCATAATCATCTGCAACCTGCACATCGCCGCTCGCCGAAAGAAGCGCCCCGGAAAACAGAAAAACACCGACAACCATCAATAACAAAATCTTCTTCATTTTTTTCTCCGACGTATCATCATCACTTCCCCCCGTCCTGCAGACGGAGAAGATCAAATTACTCTCGAGGCTTATTTCCCGCTTACCGGGGTTATGAATTTATATAAAACACATTCGGCACAGCACCTGTTTCCGGACGCAACACCCACACCATGGTTTCCGGCGAATGGACAAGCTGATACACGCGGCTTTTCGGATCAGCCAGATCACCAAAGACACGCACGTCAGCCGGACACGCTTCAACGCAGGCGGTGGTCGTCTCGCCCTTGGACAACTTTGCTTCGAAACAGAAATCGCATTTATCCACCGCCCGTGTTTCTTCCTTAAAATACCGGGCATTATACGGACATGCCGTCATGCAGGTTTTACAGCCGATACAGCGACTGGGGTTCATAACAACGATGCCTGTTTTCTCATCCTTCCAGGTTGCCGTTGTCGGACAGACCCGCACACACGGTGGTCGATTGCAGTGATTGCAGAGTACCGGCATAAAGGTTGTCTCGAAATTATCACCGCCGAGAGACCGACGTTTTTCAAGAATAGTGGTTCTGAAGCCATACGCCGGCACATGATTGGTTTTAACACAGGCATCTTTGCAGCGCTCACAATCGATACAGAGTTTTTCCCTGAGAACCATGCTGTAATGTGGAGTGTAGGCGTACTTGCCGAGTTCAGGCACGACGCCTGCGGCAAGAACCGTTTGCGCAGAGGTCAGCGACAGGACGCTTCCGCCGAGATACATGCCGGTGACCGCCAGACCAAACTTCAAAAACCTCCGGCGCTCAGCCGAAGAAAGGGTACGCAGATCTTCACTTTCCATCTGTTCCAAATCATCAATTTTCATACTCACGCCTCTTAATTTTCAACAAAACTCAACACACATCCACTCGCTGAATTTTATTTTTCTTTCAGCAAAACAACTTCGCTATAATACTAATATAATGTAAATATTTTCCACGCCTAATGACAAAAGACCCATGTCGTGCAGTGATTTAAAACCGCATTAATATCCTGTTAGAGAGTCGTTCAAAACACCTCTGACTAAAGCTTTCAATTTATGAAGTAAACGGCGACAAAATACAACTAAAAAAGCCCTTCTTCACTAAAAGAGAGCGCAAAAAAGGCTCTTGCCCCTCCTTGATTACCACATATGTCCATTTATACACATACGCACATAAATGTTTCACTGTTCTCTTAATTGCAATTTTGTACATGGTGCAAAACACCTTGTCAAGTTATTTACCGCCGGAGAGATGTGCCCTTTTTCCCGGGCAAATCGCCGAGCGACGGGACGGAAAAGACAGTGACGGCTGGACTTGAGGCGGCAATGCGTTACAATCTGACAAATAAATGTTTTTTTGGTATACCTCTCTGCGACGAAGCCATGCGCCATGAGCGGCCTAAATGTTTTCCGGGGCACAACGGCTCCCATAGGAGAAGATCCCATGGCGCAGGTGAACCCTTTGCTAGGAGACAAATGAAGCAGGACAAAGCAGCTTCTCCAATAACCGAGAAATCCCTTTTCTATTGGGCATTCAGGGACAATCTCAAACTGCAGATCATCCTACTGGTGGTTATTGTTCTGATCGTCTTTGCCCGGGTTATTCCCCTCGAAATGCAGAAACGCATCATCAACGACTCGATTGCCCTGCGCAATATTGATGGCCTTATCCTCTACTCCGCCATTTACATGGTGGCCATTACCACAGCAAGCGGCCTGAAGCTGGCCATCAACTATCTCCAGGCGGTCATTGGTGAGAGAGCCATGACCGCAATGCGCAAGGAACTGTATCACCACATCCTCACCCTCTCTTTAGGCTTTTTTCGCACCACCCAGCCGGGAATGGTGGTCTCCTCCCTGATGACCGAACTGAGCACGGCCGGCACCTTTGCCGGTATGGCTTTTGCCGTGCCGGTTACCAACATCCTTACCCTCCTCGCCTTCACCGGCTACCTCCTCTGGCTGAACCCGAAACTTGCGGGAGCCACCCTGCTCATCTATCCGGTGGTCGTTTTTGTCATCCCTATCCTGCAGAAAAAAGCCAACAAAGCCAACAAGAAAAGGGTTGACCTGTCGCGTACGGCGTCCAACCAGATCGCCGAGTCGATATCCGGTATTCACGAAATTCAAGTACACGGCGCATACCAGCAGGAAGGAAGAAAATTTGACAATCTCGCTGAAAAACTAAAAAAGATCAGGATTCGCTGGTCCCTCTTTCGCTTTGGCATTAAAACGGCCAACAACTACTTTGTCGGCCTGGGGCCCTTTGTGGTATTCATCTTCGGCGGATACCTGGTTATGCGCGGCGAACTTGCGCTGGGGGCGATGGTCGCCTTTTTGTCCGCCCAGGAAAAGCTTTTTGATCCCTGGAAGGAGCTGATCGACTTCTACCAGACCTACCAGGACGCCGCCGTCCGCTACCGACGCACCATGAGTTATTTCAATTCGGTTCCCGAATTCTCCCTGGATCTTGCAAAGACATCTCGGCCGCCGCTGCTCGGCACCATCGATGTCAGCAATCTCGTCTACGAAACCACCGATGGTCATCGGCTGCTCAACGGCATCTCCTTTTCTCTTACGGCCGGAGAACACCTGGCGGTGGTCGGCTATTCCGGCGGCGGCAAAAGCACGCTTATCCAGAGTATCGGCAAGATGTTCAATTACACCTCCGGCAGTATTCAGCTGGGCGGCCGTGAACTGTCGACTATTCCCAAAAATGAAATTATCCAGAATGTTGGTTATATCTCCCAGAACCCGTTCATCTTCACCGGTTCGATCGAAGAAAACCTGCTCTATGCCTATAGGGCGGCGATGGAAGCAGCGGCAGAGCTGCCACATGAGGAGATGAAAATCGATCTAGACAGAATGATCCTGGTGCTCCAGCAGGTCGGACTTTTCATCGACGTCATGCGCTTCGGCCTGGACAGTATCATCGCCACCGACGACGAAAATACCACCGCAAAGATTATTCGCATCCGCCGGCGTTTCCGGGAAAAGTTTGGCGAAAAACTCTCCAGCTACGTCGAGTTCTATAACGTGAACAGCTACCATGTTAATTCGAATGTGGCGGAAAACATTCTCTTTGGCACCAGCACCAGCACGGAATTTGCCTTTCACCTTCTCCCGGTTAATGCGCAGTTTCGATCCTTTCTCCAATCGGTTGATCTTTTGCAGCCGCTGCTCTCTCTGGGGATTGAACTCGCCGGCCAGGCGGTCGATATCCTCGCCGGTGTCGGCACCGTCGATCTGTTCTTTAAAAACAGCCCCGTACCCGCCGACCGCCTGGAGGAATGTGAAACCATACTTGTCAGACTGAAAAAACAGTCTTTATCGTCACTTCCAGCACAAAATCAATCCTTTCTCCTTTCCTTGGCATTGAACTTCACCCCCTCCATTCATACTATGAGCCGGTTGCCGGAGAACCTCAAAGAGCTCATCCTCTCGGCACGGAAAATTTTTCCGCAGTGGTGCCGCGCGATGAGCCAGGATCTTTTTACCTCCTACAACGAAACAAACTATATCCATGGCCAATCCATCCTGAACAATATCTTTTTCGGCAGGATAAAACCAGGTCTGCCCCAGGCCCAGGAAATCATCAATCAATCGATCATGCACCTGCTGGTGGAAGAAGATTATCTAGAAAAAATCGCCGCCTTCGGCATGTCTTTTCAGGTCGGCACCATGGGCGATCGTCTTTCCGGCGGACAACGACAGAAACTGGCCATCGCCCGAGTGCTCATCAAACAACCGAAAATCATTTTGATGGACGAAGCGACCTCGGCCCTCGACAATAAATCCCAGGCGAGAATTCAACGCCTGATGACCACCCGCTGGAAGGGCAAAAGAACGGTCATTGCCGCAGTGCATCGCCTGGATATACTGAACACCTTTGATAAAATCGCGGTAATGAAGGCAGGAAAACTGGTTGAGTTCGGTACCTACCAGGAACTCATCGAAGACAAAGGAATACTCCATGAGCTCATCTACGGCAGAAAATAGTCAGGTTCCGGAAATGCAACAAAATCTGGAGCTGTTGAAAGAGATGCCCTGCTTTTCTTCTTTCCCAGGCAAGGCACTGAAACTCCTAGCTTTTCTTTCAGAAAGAGCGCAGGTATCCCCTGGTGATGTACTCTTTGAGGAAGGAGACGACCACGGCAGAGCTTACCTCATACTCTCCGGCAAGCTTACCCTCGTCACCCAACAGGACAATACAAAATTAATTGTTAAACACTACGCCGAGGGGGATTTCCTCGGCTTTTTTTCTCTTCTTGGGGCGATGCCCGCCCTCTTTACCCTCGAGGCGGCAACCGAAACGACTCTGCTGACCATAAATCGCAAGCAGTTTTCAAAAATACTTGAACAATTCCCCGAGACAACAACACTTGCCCTAAAAGCTCTTTTAAAAGAGCTGCATACCTGGGAGAGAAAGAACATCTACCAGGCTTCGGCATGCTGCCTCAGTAAAATGGGCGTAACCGTCCTCTAAGGCACGCGAATATGAAGATCTCTTTCCAGATCCACCATGACATGGCAGAAATCGTCACGCTGCCGGAGCAACTCCAGGTTCTCGGGCAGCAATGGTCTCTTTCCAGAAAAACCATTGCTGAGATCACCCTCATTCTCGATGAACTGATCACCAACACCATCTTGCATGGTGACTGCGACAAGAGGCAACCTATTGACATTACGCTGACAAAAACAGGACAGACACTGATAATTCAGATCATTGACACCGGATTCCACTTTGATCCGACCCTCTGTACCATCCCCGATACCAGCCTGCCCCTCGAACAGAGAAAATGCGGCGGACTCGGCATCCTCCTGGTGCGTCAATTCTGTGAATGCTGGCACTACACGCGGCTCAATGACAAGAACATTCTTACCTTACAAAAAAAACTAACCTAAGGAGCACAGGGAGCGACACGCACCTGCCACGACTGCTATGAAAACCACGATAACCAAAGACAACAATACAACCATCTTTGCCCTTAACGGCCGTCTCGATTCAAACTCCGCACCACAGTTCGAAGAAGAGCTGCAGGATTTTCTCGTCTCCCCCTGTACGCACCTGCTGTTTGACTTTAACAACCTCGAATATATCTCCAGTGCCGGCCTGCGCATTATCCTGAATATCGCCAAAGCGTACAAATCCTGCCACTATCTCTTTGTCACCTGTGCCATGCAGGAGCATGTCCAGGAGGTTTTTGAGATTTCCGGCTTTGACTCGTTCATAACTATCCACCGCTCATTAGCTGATTCCCTGTCAGCATTGAAAGGGCGGGAATAAGCCAATTTTCCGGGCGTTTAGCGAACGGTAATGCCGACAGCACCTTCGACTATTTCACCTATCTCCACCGCGAGATCAATACCGGCGCCATGCAGCTCAGCAAGCAGCTTTTGCGCCTGGTCCGGGGGCAAAGAGAGTAGCAGTCCTCCCGAGGTTTGCGGATCATAGAGCAGCTCTTCCTGGGACTTTGCCAACGATCTCTCGACAAAAAGAGGATATCTGGTTACCAGGGTCCTGTTCGCCTTATTGCTGCCGGTGGTCTGCCCCTTTTTATACATATCATGCGCCCCCGAATAAAAAGGCAACGCATTATAGTTCAGCATCGCATGCACCCCGCTGCCGTCGACTACCTCAAGCAGATGCCCGAGAATGCCGAATCCGGTCACATCGGTACAGGCATGCAGATCGTATTGCAGTGCTTTGGCCATGGCCGGACCGTTCAGCGCAGCGATGATCGGCAACACCGATTGTTCGAGCTCGACGGCATTAAATTTTCCTGCCCGAACCGCGTTAAAGAGCACCCCCGAGCCGAGCGGCTTGGTGAGAATCAGCGCATCACCCGGCTGTGCCCCGGCGTTGGTGATAATCCTGTCCGGATGTACAATCCCGTTGACACAGAGGCCATATTTCGGTTCGTTATCATCGACGGAATGGCCGCCGGCCAGGCAGGCGCCGGCTTCGATAACCTTGTCGTTGCCTCCGCGTAAAATTTCCTTGAGGATGCCCATATCAAGATATCTGGCGGGAAACATGACCAGATTCAGTGCGGTAACAGGTTTGCCGCCCATGGCATAGATATCGGAAATTGAGTTGGCGGCAGCAATCTGGCCAAACCAGTACGGGTCATCGACCGGCGGCGTGATAAAGTCGACGGTGTTGATCATGGCCAGTTCGTCGGACAGTCGATAAACCGCCGCATCATCGTTCGTTTCCACGCCAACCAGCAGATTCGCGTCGCGCCGGAAATCCAAATCCTTGAGTGCGTCCGACAGATCCGCCGGACCAATTTTTGCCGCTCAGCCGCAGGTTCTGGCTAAACCGGTGAGTGTTTTTTTCTTAAAAAGCCACATGTTTTTCCCCGGATAAACAAAAAATCACCAATGTATTTTCTCACAATATGACACCGGCGTATGACGCTGCCGCAGATCAATTACCATTCCCCCATAATTTCCGGCAACGACGCATTGCCTCGACAAAGAACCTAAGATACAACAAAAAAAATGCAAGTCCTGCCAAAGCTCACTGGCTGATCGATTATGACACGAACGCGCCGTGGTCAATGCCTTAGCGCTTGCTGGAACTGTTAAAATTGTATTAGCTCCGACTCTTTTCCTTGAATTTCATTGATCGAATCTGCTCCAGCGGATAGTATCCGTTATCTTGATGTCGAGAAAACACCCATAAACCATTGCAAGGAGAAGGAGAACATTCATGAAAAAACTTATCACCATTGCCACATGTATACTGATGGGTCTGGCCACAAACCTCCAGGCCGCCGAGCCCCTGAAAATTCTCACCTGGAAAGGCTATGCGCCGCAGGAACTTGTCGATAAATTCGAAAAGGAAACCGGCACCAAGGTTGAATTGACCTTTACCAACAACGAAGAAATGATCGCCAAATTGCGAGCAACCCGCGGCGCCGGATTTGATCTGGCCCAGCCAAGCCAGGATCGCATCTCATCCGTCCAGGCTGAGTTCAACATCTATCAACCGATGGATTATGCCAAGATAGACAGCGCCCAGATTATCCCCTCGATGCTGGCAGCGGTGCAAAAGAACACCAAGGTCGGTGAAGCTTCCTACGGCGTTCCTTTCTGTTATGGAACCGATGGACTGGTCGTCAACACCAAACTTGCTCCCGACGCGAAAGATTATTCAGCCCTGCTCGACAAGGCCTATGAAGGCCGCATCAGCTACCGCCTGAAGCGCCCGACCCTTATCGCCCTGGCCTTTGCCGAGGGAGATGATCCCTTTGCCAAATACGGCGACGCCACAGCCTACAAGGCGCTGATGGATACGATTGCCGACAAAATGATTGCCGGCAAACCCTATGTGAAAAACTACTGGTCAAACGGCGACGCCCTGCTGGAGATGATACGCAGCGGCGAGGTGGCCGTCGCCATGGGCTGGGACAATGGCGGCTGGAAGCTCCATGCGGAAAATCCGGATATCGATTTTGTCGCCCCGAAAAGCGGCGCTTTGGGCTGGATCGACACCTTTACCATCCCGGCTAAGGCAAAAAACGTCGACGGTGCCTACAAGTGGATCAATTTCATGCTGCGCCCGGAAAATGCCGCGGTCTTCTCCAACCAGGAAAAATACGCCACTGCCTCAAAAGAGGCCGGTAAATTCCTCGATGCCGAAGTACGCGACAATATCAACCGCTCATTCACTGCGGCCGATATTGACAACATCAAATGGTACCCTCCGGTTTCCACGGAAATCGAACAGCTTGAAGGAAAGCTCCTTGATAAGGTGAAGGCGGCTCAGTAACGAACAACGTCCTACCCTTTCGCACCAACGACGCTTCCTGCCGCTCCGTCTGGAGTTCTTCACCGGCAGGAAGCGTCGCGGTATTTTATCTTGTCCGATGGAAATATAATGGCGCCCGTTCTCGACATTCAGCATCTCAGAAAGACCTTCGGCGATTTTATCGCCGTCGACACCCTCAATTTTCAGGTGGAGGACGGGAGTTTTTTCTCGATTCTCGGACCATCCGGCTGCGGCAAGACCACCTTACTGCGCATGATCGCCGGTTTCCAGCAGCCAACGGAAGGCAAACTGCTCATTCGCGGCCGGGATATGAGCCGGGTACCGCCCAATCGTCGGCCGGTGAATCTGGTCTTCCAGAATCTGGCCCTGTTTCCGATGATGAATGTCCGTGAAAATATCGCCTTTGGTCTGAAACGTCAGGGAGTAGGCGCTCCGGAGATAAGCCGGCGGGTCGACAGTCTGCTCGAACGTGTCCACCTCTCGGGTTATGGAAATAAAGACATTAGCCAGCTTTCAGGCGGCCAGAAGCAACGGGTAGCCATTGCCCGGTCGCTGGTCCTCGAACCTTCGCTGCTGCTTCTCGATGAACCCCTCGGCGCCCTGGATCTGAAACTGCGGGAACAGATGAAAATCGAGCTGAAAAAGCTCCAGGCCGATGTCGGCACCACCTTTATGTATATCACCCATGACCAATCCGAGGCACTGGTGATGTCCGATCGCGTGGCAGTCATGCATAACGGCCGCTTCGAACAGATCGATACCCCGAGAAACCTCTACAGTAATCCGGCCACCCGCTTCGTCGCCGGTTTTGTCGGGGAAACCAACATTCTGCCGGTGCGCGCCTCCTCCAGCGCACCCTTGCAGGTGCAGACTTCTTTTGGTCTCATGCTGCGCGCAACCCCGGTGGGCAACTGCCAAAGCGATACACTCGATCTCTTTATCCGACCGGAATCGATTATTCTCACTCCCGCCGAATCACATGAAGATATCAACCTTTTTCCGCTCACCGTGCAGAATATACTTTTTGACGGCTCCAACACCAAACTGCTGGCGACCGTCGGCCAAAGCGATCATGAACTTCTGGTCGCCCTGCCGCAGAATCAGCAGTTTGCCCATATTGGCAAGGGCGATACCGTTCCGGCCGGAGTCCATGTCGACAGCTGTCGCTGCTACCCCCGTGGCGGATCATGAAAAACCACTTCCGCCTCGGGCTGTTTATTTTTATCACACCGGTTCTGCTGTGGTTACTGCTGCTGATTATTGTGCCGCATGTCGAACTGCTGTTAATGTCCCTGCACGGCAAGGACGATATGGGCAGGACGGTATGGACCCTGGCCAATTACCGGAATTTTTTCACCGAAGAGATCTACTGGTATACCTTTGTCCGCACGGCGCTATATGCCGTCATAGTGACCATCCTGACCTTTCTGGTGACCTTTCCGGTGGCATTTTATATCACCAAAATCGTCTCCCCCCGACTCAGCGGCTTTCTCACCGTCCTGCTGCTGATGCCCTTCTGGGTCAGTGAGCTGGTCCGTGTTTACGGCTGGATGATTCTCTTGCGCGAGAGCGGGGTTATCAATCACCTGCTGACCAGTGCCGGACTGCTCGATGCACCGGTCGAGATGCTCTACAACGACATCACTATGCTGATGGGCCTGGTCTACACCTCCATGCTCTTTATGGTGGTGCCGCTGATTTCTTCTCTCGAGGGTATGGACGACAGCCTCATCGAGGCCGCCCATGACCTGGGCGCTTCGCCGATGACCATTTTCTATCGCATCATCATCCCCTATGCCGCGCCCGGTATCACCTCCGGCTCCATCGTCGTCTTTATGCTCGCCCTCGGCAACTACCTGACGCCGAAATTGATGGGCGGCAAGAACTCGCTCTGGTTTACCGAACAGATCTACAATGAGTTCATCGCCAGTTTCAACTGGAACCAGGGCGCGGCCTTCGGTTTTCTTCTGCTCGCCCTCAGCTCGCTGATTATCTGGGCCGGGTTGAAAATAAGCAAACAACAACTCGGCAAGGCCCTGTCATGATTCGCACACTGCCACGGCAAAAAGGCTATAGCACCGCTTTTACCCTGTATATTATTCTGTTTTATGTCTTTCTTTTTGCGCCCTTGGTGATCACCTGCATCCTCGCCTTCAATGACTCGAATTTTCCTGCCCTGCCCTGGAAAGGATTCAGCCTGGACTGGTTTCTGGCACAAGGTCCGGAGCGTATCGGCCTGCTGCACGACAGCTCGAATATCAGATCAATCTGGGTCAGTGTCCAGACCGCGGTATGGGTGTCGATTCTCTCGGTCACGGTCGGCACTATGGGAGCATTTCTCTTTGAGCAGGAAGATTTCCGGGGCAAACAGGCGCTCTACTTTCTGGCCTTGACCCCGCTTGTCATTCCCGGCGTCATTCTCGGCATATCCCTGCTGTTGACCGCCAACAGCCTCGGCATCTACTTCGAGGACACCTTCGGCGTCGATATCCCTTTTCTCCGGCCAAGTTTCTGGCTGGTGGTGCTCGGACAATTTTCCTTTATCACCACCTTTGTCCTGCTGGTGGTCTCGGCGAGATTAAAAAAATTCGATCCTTTCCTCGAAGAAGCCGCGCTCAATCTCGGGGCGACAAGACTGCAGGTCATCCGCTACATCACCCTGCCTTTTCTACGCCCGGCCATCATCGGCAGCGGCGCGGTGGCCTTTTTGATGAGTTTTGAGAATTTCAACACCTCGCTTTTCCTGGTCGGCTCCGAGACAACCCTGCCGATCAATCTCTACCTCCAGGTACGGGATGGTTCCACGCCGATTATCAATGCCGTATCCTTTTTGCTCATTGTTTCTACGTCAACGCTGGCGGTGATAAACCTGCTGCTCAGCCGACGCCAGCCGACTCCTTGATGTAGCCAGGCAACGCAGTTTGCGAGGATATGTCCGGAGACAGCGATTATTCTCCTGCTTACGCCTTCTTCGTTCTATGCCCTGGCCTGGCAAGAATTTCCAGATAAAACGATTCAAGCTGCTGCTCTTCGACCTTATCGATGCACTTATTGATTTCAGAGAGGTGAATTTCCCCTGCCTCCCCTTCATTATTACCGAATTTGCAGGCAAAATCCCAGAAGTCAACGCCATCCGGCAGCGTTTTATTCCGCTCTCTCTTGATGTATTTTTTCACATCGTGCCGTACCGCTTCTATCAGCCTGGCATATTTAATTTTCGGATGGGTCAGGGTAAACGTTTTTTTCATATTTTTCCTTTTAGATAGTAAGCGCCACCCTGTACACGGCGATTCTCTTCTGCCGGAGGTGGTTTCTTTTCTTTTTTTGCCTGGTCACACTATTCTCTTCTTCTAGTCCTTGCCAATCTTTGCGTTGCTGTACCCCGATAGCCGAGGATTATCAAGAAAAAACCAATGAGTCCGGTCGATACTCTTGCTGTGCAACTCACTCGCGCTGCGGAAGAAATGTGCGCTACTCGACGCTGGGTTCCTCGGACTGTGCAGGCTCCAGCAGTTTTTCACGGGTCACTTTCCGCAGGGCCTCCACCGGCAGGGTTTGCACCTTCAGGTAGAGATCCCGGTCGGAAAGCTTCAGGACCGAAAAGTCTCCCTGCCCTTGTGCAAAAAGGTATTCCACCAGTTTTTTATCTTTTCTGACGGCGGTGAAATGCAAGAGCGGCTGGCCGGTAAAAAGACCAGACACTGCCGCCGGATCAAGCACATCCTGGACGACCAGCCCGCGAGCCCGGGTCACCAGGGCATCCACCTCCTGCCGGTTGATCTGTTCATCGTCTTTACGGCCTTCCAGCTGCCAGCCGTCCGCCTCTTTTTTCAGGGTGAAGGTATCAAAGATTAAACCGACGAGGTCGTCATCTTTCTGCATCGCCAGAGAGGTATCCAGCCATTTATCAACACCACTTTCCAGCTCAAAGCCTGGGAGGGGAATGGTGATAATTGCTTTGCTCTCCGCCCTCCGCGCATACACCTGGCGAAAAGCCGGGGAAGTACCGACATAAAAGTCCGCCAGAGTTTGTTCAGCTCGCCGCAGCAGCACATGGTTTTCAAAGCTCTCGGAATCAACCTTAAACCTCTTCGCCGCCTCCACCGAGGTGGCCACGACCAAACCCTGTTTCATCCCGGCCAAGTTATCAAGAAGCGCCTCGACCTTGTTGGCATCCACCGGCGCCGAAAAATGCGCCGGCACAATCCACGTCTCCTTTTCTTTGACCAGAAGCACATTCTTCCCCTCACCATCGGTGATTTTGATGGAGTGCACCGCGTCCGGGGCAAAGTCGAGAAAGAGACTGTCGGGGGCGCCGGTCTCGACACCCTTTCTGCCGATATGGAAAAACAGCGACAGGCCGATCTGCAGAAGCAGCAGGAGCATGGCTGCTGCAATCAAGTTTTTCATCTCTTCTCCTCCAAACCCTGCTGTACCAATGTCAAATACTGTTGGTAATGCAGCCGCGTTCTCTTGCGCAGGGAGCGCCGCACCAGCCAGACCAGGACCAGCCCGAACAGGGCCAGGCCGTAGTTGAGATATTCCCAGAACAACTGGAGATCCCTGGTCATCGGTAGCAGGGTGCGCGAAAAATGACCGCGCCCTCTGATCGACAGCAGACCGCGATCCTCCAGGGACCAGTCGACCGTATTGGCGATCAGCTGAACAGGGTTGAGGTAACTGCTGCGCATGACGCTGGAGCCGATGCCGAGAACCGTATCGTTCAAGAAACTATTCGAGCTGAACAGAACAATACGGCTTGATGGTGGTGACTTATCAATCTGGCGGCTGATGATCCGCGGCTGATCTTCCTGCATTTCCTGTTCTGACCCCGCGTCTGCATCCTCTCTGTTTTCGTTTTGCTGATCTGTCTCCACGAGCAGGGGCGATGGTTTTCCGGCAAAAAACGAGGGGAATCGTCCCTCGACAACGACACCGAGAAGATGTCTGCCTGTCTCGCCGACGGGGGCAAACCCAAGCTCCCCCTGGGTGGAGAAATCCGGTAGGAGATCTGTTGCGTCGGAGAGCCAGCTGTTTGTCGAACTTTCCAATAGCCGCGTCACCTGTCGCTGCTCATTTTTGGCCATATCGACAGTTATGGGCGAGGCCCAGTTCATGGTCAATTGATTCAGACCGCTGAGCAGGCCGTTCTCCTGATGCATGCCGTCAGGCCGGATATCGATAAAATAAGGATAGTCGACCAGCTGGGTCTCCTGCACGGCGAAGCCGCCGACATTCCGCTCCACGGGTACTGGAAAAGCACTGTTTTGCGGATCAAGGACCATTGCTTGTTCGATGGAAATGCCATGAAATTTCAGCCACTCCTCCAGGCCCGATGCTTTCTTTGCGACATCGAGCTGTTGTTCCAGATCAATGGCAAAAGGCGACGTGGCCAGAACAACCGTGCCGCCCTGCATGAGAAACTGATCCATGGCGAAGAGCTGTTTTTCGTCGAGGGAGTCCGGGGCGACGACCAGCAGCAGATCCGTGTCATCGGACACGCGGCCGCTGGTCAGATCGGCGCCTATGACGCCATGCTCCCCAGACAGTATGTCCTGCAAAATCTCAAACTGCGGTCCCCCGCCCGACATACCCAATTGCGGCATGGGGGGCTGATTTTTCGGAGTATGCAAGGTCACGGTCCTGGTAAAGCCGGTAGCGAACCTTTTCAGGCCGGCGGAAAGTGCGCGCAGCAGGCTTTCCCGACTAAAATCTTCCGGCAAAGCCACTTCCACTTGCTGCTCGCCGCTCCTTAAGGTCAGATAAAACCAGAAGGTACGCTCATCGAAAAGGCTCGCCGCCATCGGCTGAAAGCCATAATCCGCCCGAATCGCTGCCGCAACCGCCCCACCGTCACCATCGGGATCGACAATTTTACTGCGGAAAAGTCCTTGTGCCTTCTGCTCCATCTCATCGAGAATGGTCTGCAGTTCTCCCTTCAACCCATCCAGTTCCTCGGGCAACTGATTGTCCGGCGAAATATAGCCGATAAATTCCACCGGCTTGCCGATATCGGCAAAGAGATCCCCTCCTCCCTGATAACTGTAAAGGACTTTTTTTATTGCCCGGGTGATATCGTATTCCGGGTTGCGCAGTTCGACATCGAGCTCTGTCTCTCCCCCGGTTTTGACCTCGATCAGATCGCGAAAGCCCAGGGTCTCGAATTGATCGCCATACTGGATGAGGACGTCGAAATAGGAGTTGGTCACCGAGGCCTGGTACCTGCTGGCGGTCTGAAAGGGCACCGGCCGGATACCATATTTCTGACCGGCCTCCTGTTCCAGGTCCGGATGTTCCAGAGGATCAATAAACTCGACACGAACCTTGTCTCCACCGGCCACGCCGTACTCGCCGAGCAGATCACGGATGCGCGGTACCAGGGGAGCCAGAAGCGGATGCGTCTGGGCTGAAAAATAACCGCGGATAAGCAGCGGCTCTTTCAATTGTGCCAGATAGCTGCGGGTGGTCTCCGAAATGGAATAGATGTTCCCGGTGGTCATATCGACGCGGAGCGTGTTCACCGGGGCCAGCCAGAAATTGGCGAGAAGAAAGTTGGCCATGACCAGGACGCAGAGCAGTCGCCGGCGGGCATGATGAGCGTTGACCGGATTATCACCCCGGCGGATTTTCTCCAGGCCATAGACATTCAGGGTCAGGAAGATGCCCACCAACGCAAGATAGTAGTAGAGATCCCGCAGATCGACAACCCCACGGGAAATCGAGGTAAATCGGGAGCCGGAGCCGAGCATCTGCAGAATTTCCGCGCCACGGTTTCCGAAAAACGACACCAGGGTATTCGAACCGATGACATACAGGAGCGAACAGACGAGCACCGTGACGATCAGGCTGACAATCTGATTGTCCGACTTGACGCTGACATAAAGACCAACAGCAATATACGCCGCAGCCAGGAAAAGGGTGGCCAGGTAGCCGGCGTAAACCGGTCCCCAGTCCAGAGGGCCCATAAAGCTCACCGTCATCGGTATCGGCAGGGTCAACAGCAGGGAAAGAGCGGCAAGACCCAGGCAGGCAAAAAATTTACCGAGAACCAGTGCCGCAGGCGTCACCGGGGAGCTCAGCAGCAGTTCCAGGGTGCCCGCCCGCCTCTCCTCGGCCCACGAGCGCATGGTTACCGCCGCCGAAAGAAAGATCAGAAGAATCGGCATCCAGGAAAAAAGCGGTCGTATTTCCGAAATATTACGGGAGAAAAATGTTTCTACCCAGAAAAAGATAAACAGATTCACGGCGAGAAAGGTTCCGATGAAGATAAAGGCGATCGGCGAACTGAAAAAGGAGCCGAACTCCTTGCGGCTTATGCGAAAGATATGTCGAAAGATATGTCTCATTCTGCTCTTTTCCTCCTCAACCGCTTATTTCCGCGAATACCGTTTCTAGATTACGTGAGGCAAAATGCATGTCGTAAAGCCGGTAGCCATTGTCATGCAGGGTACCGGCTATGCGGGCCGCAGCTTCCTCACGATCCTCACATGAAGCTATTGTCACGGTATAGCTCCTGCCCGATGTGCATGACCGACAATTGCCGACCTGCAGGGCGGCGTCAACGCCCGGACAGCTTTCGATAAGCGGTCGCGGATCGACGTCGCTCCCGCCCAGCTGCAGGAGCAGTCGGCCCTCCGTCCGCAGTTCATCCAGCCGGCCATCGAGGGCCACCTTGCCATTTTTAAGAATAATGACCCGGTCACAGATGGCCTGCACCTCCTGCAGCACGTGGGTGGAGACAATGACCGTCGCGGATCTGCCCAGCTCGGTGATCAGCCGGCGCATCTGCCGAATCTGGGTGGGATCAAGACCATTGGTCGGCTCGTCGAGGATGAGGATATCCGGTTCGTGCAGGATTGCCTGGGCAACACCGGTTCGTTGTCGATATCCCTTAGAAAGTGTCGCTATCGGCAGCAGGGCTTTTTCCTGCAGACCGGTCCGGGCAATGGCCGTCGCAAGCAGCGAGGCGCGCTTTTCCACCGGGAGGTCATGCAGTGACGCCATATAGTCGAGGTACTCGATCACCGTCATTTCCGGGTAAAGCGGACAGTTTTCCGGCAGATAGCCGATCTCCTGCTGCACCGCCCGACGTTCAGCTCCGATTTCCTTGCCGTTGACGGTGATGGTCCCCGCAGTCGGTTCAAGAAAGCCGGTGATCATTTTTATGATCGTCGTCTTGCCTGCCCCGTTATGGCCGAGAAGCCCGACGATCTCTCCCGAAGGAATGGCGATCGACACGTCATCGACCGCGACGAAACTGCCGTATTTCCTGGTAACGTGTTCAATTTTTATCATTTTCTTGACTCCAGCACTCCCTGGTCAATTGTCACTCTCATCATGAAAATCATCATATTTGTGCCGAAATATGACAAACTCGTAAAAACCCAAATCTTCGGGTGACCACGAAAAAAACTTCATATGCTAGGCGCGAAAAATCCATATTATTTCGGCGTACGAGAGTACGTCGAAAGGAGATATTTTCTGTACCCCAAGGGCACTTGGTGCCGGATAACGGAGATCGGCGCACCGCCGCAGGAAGGTGCAAAGCAGCTCGGACTGCAAAGAACATCTTTGTCATACCTTTCGGCTGTCCGGGGATAACGCTTCCTCAATATCCTGGGCGCAACGCCTTGCAGGCTGTTCACCAGGGCAGAGACAGCCACCTTGGGCGGATAAAAAACGGAGCAGAGGAGCAGGGTCCTCTGCGCCGTTCGTCTCAATCAGTTCAGCTGCAAACATCCGGCAGATCCCACCAGAAGATTCCCGAAGTATTTCGATAGCTTTTCCGTCCAACACTTTTTTCCGGCACCTGGTCACAAAGACCAGATGGACGTGCATATAGCAAACGCCATGTCATCCTGTTCTAATCTCGTTTTTTTCTCGATAGACCAAAGTATAATATACCTTATGAAGATACGCAAGGCATATAAATAGCGGTCTCCCCGGTTCAAGAAAAAAGGCCAGGGCATCGATTTCTTTCGATACCCGCGACGGCATCGGCAACAAGCGAGGCACCAGGGAAGAAGGTCCGGGCCAAGTCCAGGTTGAACAGCTCCCTCCTCGGCCAGGGATGGTTCGAGTTTCGCCGGCAACTTGAGGACAAGCTGGCCTGGAATGGCGGTTGGCTCATCTCCGTGGTGCCACAGAATACCATAAGGACGTGCCCGGCCTTCAGGCCGGGGAGAATGTCAACTAGCTGCAATGGAACATGGCAGATTTCACAGGTAGTAAATACTACCGTTAAACTGATTTTATTCACCTATTGTGCCACGCAGTCAAGAGACATATGGTAGTGACACAGCCAGAAGATACAAAAAGCATGAAAGAGTTTACGGCTGGTTTACTCTTTAATCTCTAGTTACTATTACATAAGGAGTCTGATATGAGTATGCGAGGTGAGGTTATTTCTGAAGAATATAAGAAGATGGTGTGGGTTCATGACAGAGAAGGAAAAGAATATGCCTGCTATATTGATGACCTTAAAGGAAAAATTAAAACCAAAGAGCAATTGACGGACGAAGAGAAGAAGAATTGTCTCGATTTGAATACCGTTCTTGGAGATAGCTGGTAGGGCGATGAGCAGGTAAGGTAATTGACTTTTGACATTATCTTCGGTCCCTCACTGCATTGCAGGACCCGTGGGGGACTTTTTCATTTTCGGCACAATCCATTTATTGTTCATTCCACCCTGTTGGGGCAAAGTAAAGATTCGCCGGATAACAAAAAGCAAAAGGGGCAAACGTGAAAAAACTACAAGAATACTTCGAAAAAATCAAAGGAACTGGGGTGTTGGCCACGGCCGACAGCAACGGCAAAGTGGATGCGGCGATATATTCTCATCCGCATTTTCTAGAAGAAGGGACGATGGCCTTTATCATGCGCGACCGCCTCACCCACCACAACCTGCAATCGAACCCCTCGGCAACCTTTCTCTTTATCGAAGAAGGACCGGGCTACAAAGGCAAGCGGCTTTTTCTTCGTAAAATTCGTGAAGAAAACAACCCGGAACTTATCCGTAAGATCAAACGTCGGAAATATACTGACGAGAATCAGGAGCCGATGTATCTCGTATATTTCGCCATCGACAAGGAACTGCCACTCATCGGAGGTCATGAGTAGTTGCTGGATGAGCAAAACAAACGATGTCTTTTTTTGATGTTATCCCAGCCACCAGCCCCCGCTTACCGGCTTGTGTTTATTTTCCGGGGCGGGGCCTATATTCTCGCCTTCATTAACCCAAATGAACTCGAATCCACCCCCCTGCACCTGAATATCTCTGGTTGACTTGTCCTTGCCCGGCGCCTAAACCCGGTGTCGGGAATACCAGGGATATCGCTTGGCTGGACGCTTCCTGACCCAAAAATACCAAACGAGGGTTGCATCTATTACAGAAAAAACAGGCACATCCCCTGATCTGCTCATTGCAATTAGTCTCTCGAGAGGTATAATTAGCCTGTCGTCCCTGCCAAGCCTTTAGAAAAAATGGCAAATCGCTGCGATATCTTTACCCATTCGCCGCCGTGGTTGTCCATGCTGAAGTCGGCTGGAGGGTTTCAGGTGTTGAGTGCACCATGGTCGAAAGTCAACGACCCCGCCCTGAAGGACGGAGCGTGTGCAAGCACGTTCCTCTGTTGACCAGGCACAGCCAGAGGGCCGCAAGGCTAACGGGCTACGTTAAGAAAGAAGAGAGAGGCACTCTGGAATGCTCCACCAGTTCCAGGCTCTGCGGCAAGTGGTTAGACAGGTTGAAGGAGTTAAGCCGGTGGTGCTGGTACAAAACCTTTCATTACCATTGCCGAGGTGATTTTTATTCGCGAAAGCGAAGAATTTCAAAGGTAACTTTCAATGCAGCATGTGTTGGTCATAGACAAAAACAAAATGCCTTTGATGCCTTGCCATCCGGCAAGGGCGAGGGAGCTTTTGCGAAAGGGAAAAGCCGCTGTCTATAAAAAATGTCCTTTTAGTATCATTTTAAAAGAAACGAGCGGCAGTGATGTTCAAGATCTTGAGTTAAAGCTCGATCCAGGGAGCAAGACGACAACCATTGCCCTGGTGGCAGAGTGTCAGCAGGGGCAAGAGAAAAACCAGATACCGTCAGCCCTAGGTTTCAGAACCGCACAAGACCTCAAGGCTGGATAGCCCCATCTCCTCTCTCCAGGGTGGACAATGTTTTACCTGGGCAAAGCGTCGCATCAACTTTGCTCCAGTATCCGGGATTATCGTTGAAACAGTGCGTTTTGATACGCAGCTCATGCAGAATCCTGAAATTTCAGGTGTTGAATCTCAGCAAGGGGAATTGGCCGGATACGAAGTCAGAGAATATCTTTGTAAACGGTTCATCGGCACTCTTGCCCGAGCCAAAGCACCGTTACAGGATGGTGCCGCAATCGATTCGATATGCCACCGGCGGCAGGTTGAAGGAATTCGGCCTGCAGGTTTCCTTCTGATCCGGAGGAAGAACCAAGTATAACCGGACGAACCAAAGCTGCGGAAAATCCCATTGGCTTGATGCCGTTTGTGGCGGTGCAACAGGCGGGCGTGTCCCCTTCCGCCGGGACTGCAACCTCTCAATGTTTCTGCTGCTGGCAGAGGATCACGGCAGATGTGCCGGGTGGATAACTACGGTTTTCCTCGAACGTCAGCGAAATCAACAAGAGTTATGAGCATCATGCCCGACAACCACAAAACTTTCCATTTTATTTTTTACGGAATGTTTGGGCTCTGGCTTTGCTTATTGTGCCCTGCAACTTCATGTTCAGAAAATCAGAGTGGACCCCCACCTGTGCTACAGGTGGGGGTGATTGCGGCTCCGCCGTTGTGCATGAAAACCAGTGATGGTCGATGGGAGGGATTAGCCGTCGAGCTATGGCAGGCCGTGGCGGAACATATAAACACACCATATGAATTTCGGGAATTCAACACCCTGGAGGAGGTGCTGCATGCCCTGGAAAAACAGGAGATAGATGTCATTCCGGCCCTGGCAGTTGAAGAACGTTTCGAATCGACATTAGACTTCAGTCAATCATATATAAAATCAGGACTGTCCATTGCGGTAGCTTTTGAAGGTTATGAATTCAGATGGTTTCGTATTTTCGAAAGTATCTTTTCAAGGCATATTCTAAAAGCCATAGGCTTGCTGCTTTTACTGTCGCTGATAACCGGGATTATCGTCTGGGGATTTGAAAGGCGCAGGAACAGTGAAATGTTCGGCGATGGAACTGTTAGGGGAATAGGTCACGGCATTTGGTGGGCGATGGTGACAATGACCACTGTGGGCTATGGCGACAAGGCCCCCAAGACAATGGGTGGGCGGATTTTTGCGCTGATCTGGATGATTTTTTCAATAATTTTTATCGCCAGCATTACAGCCAACATCACCACATCTCTGACCATTGCGGAGTTAAGAGGCAAGGTTCGCGGCTTTCATGATCTTTACAATGCGCGAGTCGGATCGATTCCCAGATCGGAAGGTTTCCATTTTTTGTCCAAACAGGGAATAACCGTAATTCCCTTGCAAGGACCACAGGAAGGACTGCAAGGGGTTGCCGATAAAGAGGTCGATGCCTTCGTTCTCAACGAGCAGATATTGAGGTATCTGGTGAAAAAGGAGTTCCCCGGGCGAGTGCAGGTTCTGCCAGGAACCTTCGATGAATACTTCGTCAGCATGGCTTTACAGAATAAAAGTTTGCTCCGCAAACCGATAAACAAGGCACTTCTGAAATTCATGGAAACAGACAAGTGGCTTGAGTTGCGCAATCGATATACACAGTGAGACTGTTGCCAAGATCTACTGCTTCAGTTGGAAATGGGCTCCAAGCGACTATTTCTGGTAAAGCCTTTCCACCCGTCGGTTATGAGCCTGGCATTGTCCGAGCAAAACCAGCAGCTCCTTCCTCGTCAGCAGGCCTTTTTCAACAAAAAACTGGCCGATTTTCTTTTCCTGCCGCTTTTGCCGCAGCAATAATTCCCGCACCTCCTTGCCGGTGAGAAAGCCCATGTTCTGAGCCGTCACCCCAAAGGCGCCGATCCTGACCGAATTCCTTAAAATGGTCACGACGTCATGGCGGTCAAGGTAACCGAGGCTGATACCCAGCTCGCCGATTCTTGGCCGGCCGGATTTTTGCCAGGCCAGTGCCGTGATAAGCTGACGCCATTGAATAATCCCCATGCGATAGAGAAAGCGCCCAAACAGCAGTTTTTCTTCAGGCAAGCCGGTGGGATAGACGATAGGTTTCGTGTTTGCTCTGGCCGGAGAAACAACCGACCGTGCGCGAATCTCCCGTGAAGCAATATGCCGGCGCAGGGTCTCGCAGGCGAACTGCAGCGAAACGAACTCATCCTGACATCTCTGCAGCGACAGACCGGAAACCAGGGCCTTGTCCGGATGCACCTGCATCGCCCGTTTTCTGAAGGCGCTCGTTACCCCCTCATCCTGCAGGTAGCAGAGAAATTCGCTGGAAAGCGCAATATCATTGCCAAAGAGAATACGGCAGGCTTCAAATAAACGGTCTTCTCTTTCCAAGCGAATTGCCCCTGCTTTTTTTATAATCCGCGGACATCAATAACAAAGCCCAGCCACAGCCTGGGCAATTTTTGTCAGCGGCAGGACCTGATCGACGCCGCCCAATTCGATTGCGACCTTGGGCATGCCGAAGACGACACAACTTTTCTCATCCTGGGCAATAGTCGCCGCCCCGGCCTCTTTCATCTCCAGCATCCCTTTTGCCCCGTCATCCCCCATGCCGGTCATGATAACCCCAACGGCATTTTTACCGGCATAGCGGGCTGCCGAACGGAAAAGAACATCAACCGAGGGCCGATGCCGACTCACCAGAGGCCCATCTTTAATCTGGACATAATATCGTGCCCCACTTCGTTGCAGCAGCATATGCTTGTTGCCGGGCGCCAGAAGGACCCGGCCGGGCATAACGGTATCACCGTCGACCGCTTCTTTGACGGTCATTTTGCTTAAACTGTTCAGGCGCTCGGCGAAGGAGGTGGTGAAATGCTCCGGCATGTGCTGCACAATAATAACACCCGGAAAATCGGCAGGCAACATTTCAACAAAAACCCGAAGTGCCTCGGTGCCGCCGGTTGAGGCGCCGACGGCAACGATTGTTTCCGTGGTCTGGATCATTGCCCGGTTGCCGGCCTTGGCCAGGATAACATCGGCATTCATTTTTTTGTCGGTGCTGATGGTTGCAACCCGGCTTTGCCTGGTAACCCTCGCCTTGGCCGCCGCCTTGACCGCATCACAGATGACGACCTTCGATTCATCCAAAAATTTTTTCGTGTCCATTCTCGGTTTCTGGATGATATCCACCGCGCCGTATTCCATGGCCCGCAGTGCCGTCGCTGAATTCGTTTCCGTCAAACTCGAGCACATCACCACCGGAATAGGATGCTGGGACATGAGCTTCTGCAGAAAACTCAGCCCATCCATACGCGGCATTTCCACATCAAGGGTAATGACGTCCGGGACAAACTGTTTCAACCGCGAAGCAGCGACATAGGGATCCTGGGCAGTGACCACCTCATCAATATCCCTGTCGGCCAGGAGTATTTCCGATAACGTTTGTCGAACCACCGCCGAGTCATCGACAACGAGCACCTTGAGTCCCATACTACGTCCTCCTTCAACAATTAAAAATTTAACTGTAACTTATACATAACAAGGCAAACATACTCCGCTCTTGCTCTTTTATTGCCGTTATTCCCAGGTCAAGGGGGGACTTTCCTGACGCGTTTTGCTTTTTTGCTTATTTATCGCCCGGTGGCCCCAGCTCCTGGCGCTTCAACTTCTTGAGGAAGACGGTCCCGGTATCCGTTGTGAAAATCAATTTGCGTCCCTGCTTGCCGCCAACATCGGTGGATGACGGAGACAGCCCCAGTGTCTGCAGACATTGGGTTGCCGTGGCGATATTCTGCCAGCCGACGGTGAGATTGCGCACACTCGGCCGGCCACTGTTGAACATGTCCGCACCGCCGAACAGCTTGGCCTGGATCTCGTCGGGACTAATCTTCCGACGGGAGAAATATGCCGCCATATGGTGCACGGAGGTATCGACATATTTAAAACTCGTGCTGCCCCCACCGCGCGGCAGCATGGCATGGCATATTGCCGCAATTCCGCTCCGGGGGTGAAACATCGTCACCGAGATACACGATCCAAGCACGGTGGTCACCACTATCGCTTCCTCCGTAAGCAACAGCTCTCCAGGCTTAAGATATATTTTCTCCAGAAAAGAGCCTGGTGGCGAACCCTGACAGTTCATCACTGTTTCCGATAAATGGTCGGTGCCACCTGAACGAGCGGGGTATCATAGCCGTGCAGAGACTCAGAGTGACCGAGAAAAAGAAAGCCCCCCGGGTTCAGATAGCGGCAGAATTTCACCATCAATTTTTCCTGGGTCTTTTTGTCAAAGTAGATGATGACATTGCGACAAAAGATAACATCCACCTGTTCCGGCAGACCGAAATCTTCGGCCATGAAATTCAGCCGCCCGAAACGAACCCGCTTGCGCAGTTCCGGCACGATGCGCACCTGAGGATTCTTCCTGTTCGTACCCTTGAGCAGATATTTCTTGCGAAATTGCTGCGTCACCGGGGCTATCAGCCCCATGGGGTAAACCGCCCGCCGGGCAATATCAAGCACCCGGGTAGAGATATCCGTGGCCAGAATATCAAAGCTGAAACCGGGCTGCATTGCCTGGACTTCGGCAAGAACCATGGCGAGGGTATACGGTTCCTCGCCGGTCGAGCAGCCGGCGCTCCAGATTTTCAGGCTGTTTCGTCCAGCAAAGGTGTGCTGATTCTGCAGCGTCGGCAGGGCGTATTGCGTCAAATAGGTAAAATGGCTGGGTTCCCGGAAAAAATCGGTTTTATTGGTGGTGATGACGTTGATAAGATGAACCATTTCCTCTTCCTGCCCTTCAGGGCTGAAAAGAAAATCGCAATATTCACTAAAAGTGGACAGGCTCAGTGCCCGTAATCTTTTACTCAACCTGCCGGTAAGCATGGTACTTTTTCCTGCCGGCATTTTGATGCCCAGATTGTCATAAATGAAGGAACTCAACTGCTGAAAGTCACGTTTACTCAGATTGACGTCCATAGTAGCCTTTCAACACTAATTTGCCGTACCGGGCAGCAGGGAGCTTTCCGGTACGGCAAGGTTCTTAACCTAGCTTATTTCCCGCTGACCGGGGTTAATTAAAAACGTTCAAATTCATCATCGAGCTTGGCGCTGTCGGCACCTAAATCGAGATCCAGGCCACCGGAGGCGGCAGTCGATTTTCTGGTCTTTTTAAACATCTGTTTTGGTGCCGGCAAACCGGCCTGCTTTTTCTTGACCACCGGCTGCGGGGCATGACGAACTCTGGAACCGCCTTTCGTATCGATTTTGAAAAAAGCGATGGTATCCTGCAGCTGCTCGGCCTGACTGGACAGCTCTTCCGAGGTTGAGGCCATCTCTTCCGAAGCCGAGGCATTCTGCTGAATCACCTGGTCAAGCTGCATAATCGCCTGATTGACCTGCTCGGCGCCGGTATCCTGCTCCTTACTGGCCGCCGAAATTTCCTGTACCAGTTCCGCGGTTCGCTGAATGTCCGGAAC